>CALACK010000139.1 GCA_937890395.1 uncultured Acidimicrobiaceae bacterium
GCGCGGTGGTTAATCCCATTAATTGGCGAGAACTAGACCTGGCTATCTATGGGTATCTATACATATATATAGGTATCGGATTTGAGGTTGTTGACGGTGGGCTGGCGCGAGGATTTGATGCGCGCTACCAAGCTACGCAAACCACCATGCCGTTGAAGCCTATATTTGGCGCCGCGGCTACGAATCTACGAAAGTTTGAGAAAGAGTTTCTCGACTTCTGTAACCGAATAGCCGGCGGCTGCCGACTTCTTAGGATGTGCGAGGCAGTCGGTGAGCCCAGCTGCCAACATTCGAAAGCCGACAGTCTCGAGGGCTTTTGTTGCTGCGGCGATTTGGGTGACGACATCGCGACATTCGCGATCTTCGCTGAGCATTTTTTCGATGCCGCGAATTTGTCCTTCGATGCGATTCAATCGCTTTGAGAGTTCGTTTTTGACTTCTGGTTTAATTTGCATTTCGGCGCCTAGTTGCGTGCGAACCAGCGACGCTTGGGTTTTTCGTCGCTTGAACATTGGCATCGTTCATTCGGTGGCACATGGCCGAGAACCTGCTCGACGTGGGCGCCACAACCTGCCCAAGATGGACGACTACATTTCTTGCAATTGATTTGTCTACACATACCCCCTAGGGTATCGTAGAGAGTATGACAAATGCAAACACCCCGAACCTTTTCTTTCAGCAGTACTACCTGCAGTGTTTGTCGCACGCCAGTTATTTGGTCGGCGACACATCGAGTGGGCTGGCAGTTGTGGTCGACCCACAACGCGACATCTCGCAATATCTGAACGATGCGCGCACGAACAACTTGAAGATCACAAAAGTTATCGAGACACACTTTCACGCTGACTTTTTGTCTGGTCATCTTGAACTTGCCGCTGCAACTGGCGCGACGATTGTCTATGGCGCGGCTGCAATGGGTCGTGTTGACTTTGCAATTGAGACATATCGAAATGGCGAACACATCTCGCTCGGCGCTGTTGATCTTGAGATTCTTGAAACACCGGGCCACACACCCGAGTCGATTTGTATTGTGGTTCGCGATGCCGATTCGGTTGGCGCCGGTGGTTCGCCAACTGCCGAGCCGACTGCTGTGCTGACTGGCGACACTCTATTTATAGGCGACGTCGGACGCCCCGACTTGCTGGCAACAGTTGGCGTGTCGGCAGATTCGCTTGCACGCGATCTCTACGAATCGTTGCACAACAAGTTGCTTACTTTGCCGGACGCGACAAAGGTCTACCCTGCTCACGGGGCTGGGTCGTCATGCGGCAGAAATTTATCCACTGAGACTGTTTCGACGATTGGCGAGCAGCGTCGCGAGAACTATGCATTGGCGCCGATGAGTGTTGAACAATTTATCGAAGCAGTGACTCAAGGACAATCTGTTGCACCGCTCTACTTTTTATTTGCGGCGACAAAAAATCGTGCGGTACGCGAATTGTTTGACGAGAACGAAGTAGTGACCTGGTTGACAATTGAGCAGTTACTTAAAGCCAAGGCCGACGGTGCGGTGTTGATCGACTCAAGGGATGATCGATCTTTTGCTGCTGGTCACATTCGCGGCTCAATCAACGTTGGGCTTGGTGGGCGTTTCGCCGAATATGTTGGTGCAGTCGTCAAACCAGATACACCAATTGTGATGATTAGTGACGCGGGCGTTGAGGCCGAAGCGAAAACTCGACTAGCGCGAATTGGCTTCGACAACTATGTGGGCACGTTGACAGAACCGATTCGTGTGATGTCGCAACACCCCGAACTCGTCGAACAGCAGTCGCGACTTTCGGCTGCGGCGATGGCGGAGCGCGTCGTGTCTGTCAAAGATTTAGTGATCATCGATGTGCGTAACCCAAGTGAAGTTGAAAACGGTGCGATTGCTGGTGCAAAGTTGATTAGTTTGCCGGCGCTGATTAAGAGCCTCGACGGGTTAGATAAAAATGCGCCGACGATTGTTTATTGCGCTGGCGGATATCGCTCGTCGATTGCATCAAGCCTGCTCAAGTCGCACGGGTTCAAAGATGTCTCAGACTTGATCGGCGGCTATCAAGCCTGGCAACTCTGGCTGACAACTGCTGAGTAGCCGCAGTTAGGCGTAGTTAGGCGTAGTCTTGCAGATGAGCGAATTCTCCCCTTGTCCTAAATGCGCGTGCGTCTATACATATGAATTGGGCGAGATGCTCGCATGCCCAGAGTGCGCGCACGAATGGTCGGCGGTTGCAGACAGCAGTGACGACGACTCAAGTGCGGCGATCAATGACGATCACGACATTGATTGCAGAGTTGACGGCTTTGGGGCGATGTACCTTAAATCAAGCGTTGTGCAAAAGGTTTAGTTACTAGTTAACTGTGGAACGCCACAAAACTGTGTTGTCAATTTTTAAGTCTGACGACCAGATGAGTTGCGCCTGTGACGACCAGTTGATGTCGTTGTAGCCGTCTTTGACACCTACTGCTTCTTTTGTGTACACCGACGCGAAGCTCCATTTTGAATCATCAAATGTCTTTTGTGACCAACCAGATGGTTCTGCCTGAATCCTTGACTTGCATTCGGTAGTCGGCGTTTTTGACTTTTCGCACGAGACGTTTAGCGGGGCTTGATGGATTACGTATCCGCGCCATGCCTTACTCGTATACGCCACCACTTTGCCAGTTGAAGTATTTGTAAATTGGGCGATGAACCCGCCGTCGCCGATTTGTTGCCGACCGGAGCCGATGTATTCGAGCCCTGTGTCATTTTGGATGAAGTCTTTCGTGACCATGCCAATGACAAACGGGTATGACGCGGTGAAGCTGATCTTTTCTGCATTGAACGATTTCTCAGTTTTAATTGAGACCGAATCTTGCCCCACTAAAACACCATTGATGTAGAGCGCAAACCAGTTGTCGGCCCACACTTCGGCGACGAAAGTAAATTTCTGACCGGTTGTTGTTGCGGTCGCTGTTGTTGTTGCGATAACTGCAGTTTGCCAAATGAGTTTTCCGTTGACTTTCGTGCAAACTAGTTTTTTGACGATGACCCAGTCGTGAGCCCAGCTTTTGAACACGAACCACCGGTGATGGAGGCCGATGCACTTTGCAACGGCAAATTAAATGCAATAGATGCGATTAACACGACACTCGAAACGACTCTAGGGATAATTTTCATCGCCTAAATCTAGTGTGTCGCCAACTTGGCCATCCGATCTGGCTGTAAATGGCAAGAGCGACACATCTCTGTGCCGCTCTTATCACTTTGTGCGATCAACCAAATTTCTTTGGCCACAACTCGTCAAGTTGAAGTGTACAGCGACGAAATAAATCGGATCAAAAACTGGGTCGTAAATGGCAAGAGCGACACATCTCTGTGCCGCTCT
>CALACK010000140.1 GCA_937890395.1 uncultured Acidimicrobiaceae bacterium
TATGGTCGTACAATAAAGGTCAGTGGTCTCTTCGTTACCAAGTCAAGTAAATTCGGTTGCTCCTCGACAAATACTTCGAATAATTGCCCGACTTGATATCAAGGGCGCGAATTTAATCAAAGGAATACACCTTGAGGGCTTGCGGGTTGTCGGCGACCCACAGGAGCACGCCGAAAAGTACTACAACGACGGTGCAGATGAAATTATTTATATGGATACCGTCGCCAGTCTTTATGGACGAAATAATTTGTTAGACGTCGTGACCCGGGCGACCGAACATGTTTTTGTGCCAATGACAGTTGGCGGTGGAATCAGGTCGGTTGAAGATGCCCGGGCGTTGCTTCGCGCGGGTGCCGACAAAGTCGCCATCAATACGGCTGCCGTTAAAGATCCAAGTTTGATTACAAAAATTTCCGATGTCTGGGGCTCCTCAACGATTGTCTTGTCAATCGAAGCAAAGCAAACTGCACCAGGCAAGTGGGAGGCCTACACCGACAACGGGCGCGAACGAACTGGTCTAGATGTCGTGCAATGGGCAGAGCAAGGTGCCCAGTTGGGCGCCGGAGAAATATTTCTAACTTCTGTCGACCAAGAGGGCACTAAAAATGGTTTTGATTGTCAACTGGTAAGCGCCGTTACCAATGCAGTCGATATACCTGTGGTTGCAAGTGGTGGATTCGGCAAATTAGAACACCTAAAGGAGTTAATGCAAGTCAGCAAACCAACAGGAGTTGCGATCGCTGATTCTTTGCACTATCAAAAGTTTAATTTCAACCAAATAAGAGCATTCTGCTTGGCGAATAAAATTGTCACGAGGCAACCGTTCACAGATGAAAAGATTTAATGATGAATCTAGAATTTAAACGCCACAACGCCTTTACGAATGACGTCATAATTGTTGACGGCTTCTGGGGTGGCGGCAAATCAGTGGTGACATCGATAGTTGGTTCTTTGGACGGCGTTGAAAAAAAGAAAGTTGACGGCATTTACGAATATTTGTGCATTGCACATTCGGTCGGCAAGGTAAGTGACGATATGGCAAAGACTTTGCTAAGAATCTATGCGGATCACACCCAGTACAACAATCTCATCGGTCGTGAAGTAAACCTCCGCTGGTCTGACGACACCGGCCTTCAAAACAATCCTGGCAGTCTTTCGTACTTTGGTCGTCTGTTTCATAAAGGCGGCGACTCGGTTATTGAGGTTATAAATTCAAAAAATCTCGCCTTGCTCATTGCTTCACACGGATTATTGTCGGTTTCAAATCTACTTTTTGAGGCTTATGGATCTCGATTGAAATTGATCGAAGTCGTTCGACATCCGGTTCATCTATTTCACAATGTCCACGAATACACCGCAAGTTTTGAACGAGCACGAGAATTTACGCTTTCATTTGACCATAAAGGAGCAAAAATTCCTTGGTTCGCCGCCACATGGGCAGACGAATTTGTCGAGTCATCCGTCGCCGACCGTGCACTGCTATCAATTTCACGAATACAGAAATCGGTCATTGACCTGATTGATTCGCTCGCCAAATCTGACAAGCCGTTGCTGGTGCTCGCATTTGAACAAGCAGTGATCGACCCGACCGCCACGATTGGCGCTCTTGACGCGTTTCTTGACAGAACCAGCACCAAACGAACAAAGCGCGTACTCAAACAACAGTCACTGCCGCGTACACAAATTTCGGCCGGCAAATCAACCTCATCATTTTCTTTCGTTTCGAAATCTTCGTCGACTGAAGAAGAAATCTATTCACAAATTGTCAAATCTATTGAGAGTCTCGCCAGCAAAAAAGCAATTCAAGAATTTCGAGAGGCGATCAAAAACTATAATGCTCGATGGGCAAGCCCTCTCACTGAGCTCGAGTCTCTTTGGTCTAAATGAAACGTCTCTGGCGGCTACTTAAGTCGCTGACAAAACTTCGGTTGAGAATACTTCCGCCACGTCACAAACCGGTTCTTCTATATTTTGTTACCGGCGCAGATGTAATCGCTCCGTATTTCTCACCAGATGAATTTCAAGTACTAGACCTTCGAGAACACGAAGTCAATCTCTGGGTAGCGATCCGATGTTTGTTCAGTCGAGACTTAAGTGCACAAAACTATGCTCTCACTTATATCAAGATCGTCAAACCTAAGTTGGTCATAACTTTTATCGACAACTTTCCGGCATTTTTTCAGGTCAAAAACCACTTTCCGAATGTCACAACTGTCCTCATCCAAAATGGAGTTCGTGTTGACCCTCGCGATCTTTTCGAAACCAAATCTGATGCGTCGAGTTTGCACAAGAACTTTGTCGACAAGATGTTCGTATTTGGCTCCGCAATTGGTGCAACGTACGCCAAATATATCCAAGGTGAAATTGCGCCAATCGGAAGTTTCAAGAACAATCTGATGCCAATCACGAATTCAAAGACTCGAACTGTCGCGTACATCTCGACTTATCGGTCTGGGCTATCCAGACACACCGTCATTCCAGATTCGCTTCCGGGTTGTCCTATTCGATATGGCGAAGTAATAGATCGCCGTGAACAAGCAATCATTTTTCTGGCCAATTTTTGTCAAGAAAACAATCTAGGTCTAATCATTATTGGCAAAGATGAAGATTTTGAAGGCGAGAAGACTTACTTTGAAAAATTATTAAAAAATTACTCATGGACGATTGCACAGCGACAGACCACGACAATTAATTACACGGTCGTTGACGAATCAGAAATTGTGGTTTTCACAAGCAGCACTCTTGGATACGAGTCGCTGGCTCGCGGTAAAAAAACCGCGGCGTTTTTAATTGACGCTGAAATTATTGACTCGCCATCCATCAGGTTCGGCTGGCCAGTGCCAATATCTGACGAAGGGAAGTTCTGGACAAATCGACTTGACGAAAATAGATTCGAAGAAATTTTGAATTACCTTCTCGCGGCCTCAAACAACGACTGGGAGAAGGTGCGCTCTGAGACGATGCGTGAAATAATTAATTATGATCCTGGTAACTCACAATTTGTTTCGATGGTAAAATCATTGCGAGCCGATTGGTACAGATAGAATTAAATCGCATGTCTGAAGTTTTCTGGTGCCAAAGTTGTTTGAATATGTCAACACGTCCCAGAATCACATTTGATGAGCGCGGTTGGTGTAACGCATGTCAATGGGCAGAAGAGAAAAGAACCTTAGATTGGTCGCTTCGCCAAAGTGAATTAGAGCAAATCCTCAATTCACATCGGTCTTCTGACGGATCTTTCGACTGTATTGTTCCGGTAAGCGGTGGTAAAGACGGTTCGTATGTTTCGTATCAACTGAAACACAACTACGGAATGAATCCGCTGGCGATCACGGTCACGCCCTCACTCTCATTATCAATCGGCAATCAGAACTTAAAAAACTTTATCGCCAGTGGTTACGACCATATGCAAGTTAGTTGTGCCGAAGATGACCAGCAAAAGTTGAATAAGCAGGGTTTTATCCACAAAGGCTTCCCATATTTCGGATGGCTCGTCGCCATTGAAACCGTGCCCATATCGATGGCGACAAGGTTAAATATTCCATTAATTTTTTATGGTGAGGAGGGTGAGGTTGAATATGGGGGCTCGTCCGCACAAAAAAATAAACCATTCATCGACCTTAAATTTATAGATGATGTTTACCTAGAAGGTGGACATGATCTTGTTTCAAATGAATCAAAACTAAATAGCGAGGCTTTGTCGTTTTTCAAATTTCCAAAAGATATCAATACTGAGCTGAAAATTACGCACTGGTCATATTTTGAAAACTGGGACCCTTACAGAAATTATCTCGTTGCAAAAGAACACTGCGGATTAATCGAAGCGCCAGATACCAATTCAGGAACTTTCACAAACTTTGCACAAAATGATCAAGCGCTCTATTCGCTTCACGCCTACATGATGTATCTGAAGTTTGGATTTGGCCGGGCAACTCAAGATGCCGGAATCGAAATTCGTCGCGGTGCAATGACCCGAGAACAAGCAATAAACCTGGTCAAACTTTATGACGGGATCTACCCAGAAGCATCAATAGATTCTTACCTTGACTATTACAAAATGACCCTCCCCGAGTTTGAATCCGTGATTGATCGTTGGACAAACACATCTCTATTCAAAAAACAAAATGGTCGATGGAAGCCAACTTTTACCGTCAGATGAATTTGACGAATTGAGCAAATCATGACTCTTGAATTTGATCATCCCAACCCTTTCACCAATGACATCATTGTTGTAAATGGTTTTTGGGGCGGAGGAAAATCAGTCGTCACTTCAATTATTGGATCGATGTCGGGTGTCGAAAAGAAAAAAGTTGAACATGTCTACGAATACGTCTGTATCGCCCATGCAGCAGGAAAAATGAGCGCTGATGCCGCCAAGGCTTTCTTGAAAATTTACGCCGATTTGTCACAATATAACAATCTGATCGGCCGCGAAATCAACCTACGGTGGGATGATGATTCGGGTTTTCGAAATAATCCAGGCAGTCTCGTCTACCTAAAACGGCTTTTCAAAAAGAGCGGCGATGGTATTCCCATCGAAATCAACTCAAAGAACCTGGCATTACTGGTCGCAACGCATGAGCTAATTTCAGTTTCCGATTTACTTTTCGACACATACGGCTCCAGGCTCAAACTAATTGAAGTCGCACGACATCCAATACATCTGTTCAATAACGTCCTTGACTACACCGCTTCATTTGAGCGCTCGCGCGAATTTACCCTCTCGTACAAATTGAAAGGTGTCAAAATACCTTGGTTTGCCAAAGAATGGGCAGAAGAGTTCGCAGAAGCATCGGTGACAGATCGTGCTTTGTTATCAATATCTCGGGTTCAAAAGTTGATGACTGACGCCATCGACGAACACGCTTTGCTTCGCGAAAACTTTCTAGTGCTGGCATTTGAAGACACAGTCCTTGATCCGCAAACAGCGTTAACTCAACTCGAACAATTTCTCGGCCGAAAACGAACAAAAGTAACGGGCCGAGTGCTGCGCCAACAGGCTCTTCCTCGAACCCAAATCTCGGCGGGTAAGTCAACCTCATCATTTTCGTTCAATTCAGAAAGTTCCAAGAGTGAATCGCAAATTTACGAGCAAATCGTGAAAACTGTCATCGATACAGGTTCACGCAGTGCGATCGAAGAGTTTCGTGATGCGATCGCTGTCTATGACTCACGATGGCCGACTCCGTTGGCAGAACTTGGAACTTCTTGGTCTAAATGAAGCGAATATTTAGGCTTTTGAGGTCTTTGAGAAAAATACGTTGGAAGTTACTTCTGCCAAGACAGGCAAATGTTTTGCTTTATTTTGTCACGGGGGCAGAAGTCATAAATCCCTACTTTGCAAAACATGAGCTTGAAGTGCTCGATCTCCGTGAAAAAGAAGTCAATATTTCGATTGCCTTACTTTGTTTATTCGACCGTGATCTGAGCGCTCAAAACTACGCAAATAGATACATAAATATTGTTAAACCAAAATTGATCCTGACTTTTATTGATAACTTTCCGCCGTTCTTTCGGCTCAAAAGTCAATTTCCAAATATCCGCACGATCCTTATCCAAAACGGGATACGTAGCGAGCATGGCGACTTATTTGGCTCTCTGCCCAAAAATTCTGAATTGAATGACAACCATGTCGACCATATGTTTGTCTTCGGTAAGGCAATCGGCGAAACTTACGGCAAATTTATATCCGGTGAGGTCGTGTCGATTGGAAGTTTTAAAAATAATCTCTCGCCACGAAAAAATTCAAAGTCTCAAACAATCGCCTACATTTCGACTTATCGTCCAGAAATTTCCGAAAAATTCATCGTCCCTGACTCTGCTCCGGGTAACCCTGTCAGTTATCAGGCAATCACAGCACGTCGTGAGCGAACTATCTCGTTTATCGCCGAATACTGCAAACAGCACAATCGGCAATTTGTAATTATCGGTAAAAGCGAAAATTTTGATGCCGAGAAGCGTTACTACCAAAACTTGCTTCAAAACTACTCATGGAAACTTGAACCAAGACGAACATCAATGAGTAGCTATGAGGTTTTAAATGAATCTGAAATCGTTGTTTTCACAAGCAGCACTCTTGGATACGAGTCGCTTGCACGGGGTAAAAAGACTGCGGCATTTCTTGTTGACGCCGAGTTACTGAATGTGCAAGCACTTAAATTTGGTTGGCCGGCAGTAGTTGCTGACGATGGCGAATTTTGGACGCATCAACTTGATGAGACACGCTTTACCGAAATATTGGACTATTTAACTTCAGTTTCACAATCTGACTGGGAACGCATTTGCTCAGAAACAATGAACAACATAATTACTTACGACGAAAATAACTCACAATTTGTTGCGCTGATTCAATCATTGCGTGCCGATTGGTAGCACTAACAATTATTTTGCAGATTCCCGACTAGCGTTATCTTCAACAAACAGGGAGCGCAACTTTGCAAGTTTTGATATCTACATCAAGTTTTAACTTGGCAAACTTCGCACAACTGTCAGATCTCGAGAAAGCCGGGGTTGAAGTCAAACTCAACCCGTTTGCGGCTCGCTTGACCGAAAAGCAGGCCATCGACCTGCTCGGCACCGACACAATTGGCCTTATTGCAGGTCTTGAACCGCTAACAAAAAATGTCCTACAAGCCGCAAAGTCGCTCAAGGTTATTGCCAGAGTAGGAACGGGTTTAGACAGCGTTGATCTTGTGGCCGCAAAAGAACTCGAGATCATCGTGTTAAATACGCCTGACGCACCAACTAAGGCAGTTGCCGAATTAACAATTGCTCACATTTTGGGTTTACTAAGACACCTCTCACAAGCAGATCGCCAAATTCGTAACGGAATCTGGAAAGGTCTAATGGGATCATTGCTCGAGACAAAAACTGTCGGGATCGTTGGCTTTGGCAGAATCGGTAAACGCGTTGCAACTCTACTTTCTGCTTTTGGTGCATCAGTACTTATCAGTGATGCGCAAGTCAAATCAGGTGATTTTCAAAATG
>CALACK010000141.1 GCA_937890395.1 uncultured Acidimicrobiaceae bacterium
GATCGTGGCGCAACCCTGAAGGCGACGACCGGGTTGCAATGGCTACGCAATGATCGCTGGAGCGATCAATATTTGCTTCGTCGCAGTACTTGCGGCTACGCAATGATTTTTCGCTCGTAAGTTGAGCGCAAAGCCATGAGCGAACGACAAAACAATAAATCGCTCGGGCGAGATTTTAGATCTCTGTGGTTGTCGGTCGCATCGTCGTGCACGGGTGATGGAATGTTTCTCACAGCGTTTCCATTGTTGGCGGCATTGCTGACGCGAGACCCTGTGCTGATTGCAGGAATCACGATCACAACCAAATTGCCATGGTTGTTGTTCTCGCTTTTCACTGGTGCGATTTCTGATCGGATGGATCGACGGCGACTGATGATTGGTGCTGATATCTCGCGCTTTGCAATTGTTGGCTGTTTGGCCGCAACAATTATCACTGACCGAACTTCGATCTGGGTTCTATATATCTGTTCTTTTTTGTTGGGCACTTGTGAGACACTGCACACCAATTGTGCACAGGCGATAATTCCTGACATTGTCAAACCAGAAGAACTTCTCACAGCCAACGCTCGATTTACAAGTGTGCAAGTACTGAGCGCGCAATTTGTCGGCCCGTCACTCGGAGTGGTGCTGTTTAATGCTTCGTCGGCGCTTCCGTTCGTTGCCAACGCAGTGACTTTTGCAGGTTCGGCAGCATTAGTTAGGAGCATTCCTGATGTGCATGCAGTTGAGCCAGCAACGACAAGATTGCGTGATGACATGCTCGATGGCGTGCGCTTTCTTCGAGACAACGCTGTACTTAGGCGACTGACGTTTATTTTGGCTGCGCTTAACTTTTTCTATTTTGCATCAGGTGCGCTGCTTGTTCTTTACACTTCAGATTTTTTGAAAAGTAGAAATATAACTTTCACCGCACTTTCAATTGGCTCGGCAGTCGGCACGATCTTGAGTAGATTTTTCGTTTCGCGTATCTCGTCTCGTTATGGTTCAACGGCAACGATCACTTTGTCGTTGTGGGTGTGGGCAATTTCAGCGGTCGGTATCGCAGTTACTTCAAGTAAATATGTTGCAGTCATAATGTTCGTATTGATGGGCGTGGGTAACGGACTTTGGATAATCATCAACACAACACTTCGTCAGCAACTAACGCCGGCGCGCATGCTTGGTCGAATGAACGCTGCCTTTCGCACAGTTTCGTGGGGTGTAGTGCCTTTTGGTGCTGCGTTCGGAGGCGTCTCTGCGCGCTATCTGGGTTTACGCGGGCCGTTTATTATTTTCGCAGTGGTGATGGTCGGCTATGCAGTTTTTGCTAAGCCGATTCTTCGTCCTCTCACTAAGTCTTTATAAATTTGGCGTTCGATGCGCCCAAGGTTGGGCAGTCTCAAGTTGTGATGCAACACGAATCAATAAATCTTCACGTCCGTAGGCAGCAACAATTTGAATGCCAACTGGAATACCTTCAGGTGTCCACTGCAGTGGAACATTGATCGCTGGTTGACCAGTTGTATTAAACGGTGGTGTCAGCGGAATCCATTCGCCAGCAATTCGTAAACCATTCATAAGATTCGAAGGCTCATTTTTTATTGTGTCAATTGGGAGGGGAAGTCTTGCAAGCGTTGAAGTGACGAGCAGATCCCAGCCATCGGCCCACCACTGCTGAACCATTCGCCGAAAACTAACTGCAGCTACAACCGACCTGGCGTAATCAGCTGCGGTTTTTGTGCCGGCGAATTCTGCCATTGCCCAGTTCATTAGTTCAATGTCGTCTTTGACAACTTCGCGCCCGAGCATTTGACCCAAAAGGTCACGGGCAATTGACATGTTGGTTGACCACATCGCAGTGAACTTTCCGGCGAAGTCTGTTTGCTCGAGTGCTTTGGGCCATGAGTTCTCGACATGGTGTCCAAGAGATTCAAGAAGTTTGCATGTGTCTTGCACCGCTTTAGAACATTCACTATCCATTTGTCCACCGACTGGATGATGATCAATAAATCCGATGCGAAGTTTGCCCGGGTCTGCGCCAACTTCTTGAATGTATGGTCGTGTCGGCGCAGCGGCGATAACTCTGTCACCGACGCCTGGGCCATGTGTGGCGTCAAGTAACGCAGCCGTGTCACGAACAGTCCTGGTCACGGCAAAGTGCACGCTGAAGTTTGCTTCATCACCAAACGGGGCGAGAGAGATTCGTCCTTGCGAAGTTTTTAATCCAACGAGGCCACAACATGAAGCCGGCACGCGAATACTGCCGCCACCATCGCTGGCGTGCGCCATCGGAATAATTCCGGCGGCGACTGCTGCTGCACTGCCACCACTCGAGCCGCCTGGAGTTAGCGAAAGATCCCATGGGTTTCGGGTAGCGCCCCAAGCAAGTGGTTCGGTAACCGGCACGCTTCCAAATTCTGGAGAGTTTGCGCGACCAAAAGTAATTAGACCCGTGTCAATAAATCGTTGAACGAGAAGCGAGTTCGTTGGCGCAATATATTTTGCGTTCTTGAGTGCGATGTTTCCGTTTGACATATGTTGCCCTGCGTACGGGCTACCGAGATCTTTCAAAATAAATGGCACACCGCCAAACTTATGCTTCGAATTCGCTTTGAAATTTTTTGCCAACTCGCGAGCATGCTCGAACCACGTGATATTGATTGCATTTATCGGAGGGTTGATCTCGACGGTTCGCTCAATTGCTGCTTCAAGAAGTTCGAGTGCTGAAACTTTGCCCGAACTAACAAGCTCTGCTTGACCGAGGCCATCAATAAATCGGGTTTGTTGTGCAAGTGGTGAAAGCGCCATGAACTCAGACTATATATATGTATGTAAACGCGCAAAAGCAAGTATCGTTGGTGCGCAGTGAATACGCCAGAACCAAACCGCGAAGTCAAACTTTCGGCTCGCCAGGTCTTTCAAACTCCAGCAGTTAAATCTTTCATAATTGCGAACTCGGCTTTATATATTGGCCTAATGTTGCAAGCCGCGACGCTTGGCAAACATATTTATGACATCACTGGTCGCGAACTTGATATTGGATGGCTTGGGCTTGCCGAGTTTTTGCCGATTGCATTATTGGTTTTTGTTACTGGCAGTGTCGCAGACAGATACAACCGTCGCCTTGTTGCAGTAACCGCAATGCTTGGCGAACTTGCGTGTTCGTTGGCACTCGTGGCTTATTCGCTGACTAATCCAACAAATGTGTTGCCGATTTTTATTATTGCAGTTTTTTATGGCACCTCGCGAGCATTTGTGACACCGGCAATGCGTTCTATCGGCCCAATGATTGCGCCAGTGAATGGTTTACCTCAAATGGTGGCGATGTATTCAACAGTTTGGACAGGTGCGATGATTGTTGGCCCAGCGATGTCTGGGTTTCTATATGCGGCAGCGCCGTGGATTGCGTATGCAACGGCCGCAGGTTTAATTGCGCTCGGAATAATACTGGTCTCGCGGATCAAACTCAAGATAATTTCAGATCAACCTGCGAAAACCGAGAAGCCGACATTGCATTCGGCGATGGAAGGTTTGCGATTTATTAAACGCACGCCAATTTTGCTGGCGGCAATCTCGCTTGATTTGTTTGCAGTTTTATTTGGAGGTGCGATTGCACTCTTGCCAGTGATTGCGAAAGATCAACTTCTAGTTGGCGATGTTGCATACGGGTGGTTACGCGCCGCAGCAGGTATTGGTGCGGCAAGCACGGCTGCGTTGTTGGCGTTTAAACCAATTCGACGTCACGTTGGCCGAGCGATGCTGATTGCTGTTGGTGTGTTCGGCGCTGGCACGATCGTGCTTGGGTTAACGCACAACTACTGGGTGGCATTTTTTGCAGTGATGATTCTTAGTGCGGGCGACATGATCAGCGTTTTTGTGCGCGGAGCAATCGTGCCACTGGTAACACCAGATGACAAACGAGGTCGAGTATCGGCTGTTGAAAATGTTTTTATTGGGGCGACAAACGAACTCGGCGCTTTTGAATCTGGTGCAATGTCTCAAGCAGTTGGTGTGCCAGCGACCGTTGTCGGCGGCGGCATAGCGACGCTTGGAATAGTTGGCATTTTTTGGTACAAATTTAAGCAACTTCGAAACATCGACACTTTCGACGAACTTTCAACAGAAAAGCCAACTAATTAATAGCCCGCTTGCACGGTCTTTTGTCGTGCGATAATAGAACAATGAAGAATGCTGCGGTTAAAGTTTTGGTCCGTACTGCTTGTCCGCTTGATTGCCCTGATGCGTGCTCACTCGAAGTCACTTTGGCGCTTGGTCGAATCACAAAAATTGATGCTGCCCCTGTTGATGAGCTATCGAATCCACTAACTGACGGTTGGATTTGCAAAAAAGTTAAGCACCACGCTGATCGCGTTTATTCGCCAGAGCGAATAATGACGCCGTTAATTCGAGTCGGCGCTAAGGGTAGTGGAGAGTTTCGTCAAGCAACTTGGGACGAAGCGCTTGATTTAGTGGCGACAAAAATTAAAGATGCAATTCGCGATTACGGCGTTGACTCGGTGTTGCCGTATCTATATAACTCGTCAGCGTCAAAACTTGAAGCCAAATATTTGACACCGCATTTGTTTGCGCGACTTGGTGCACCAGAAATATTGCATACTATTTGTGCGGCGACTTATGGTGCAGCATGGGATCAGATGTTCGGCGAAATGTTGAGCATCGACACGCTTGATGTTGTTGACGCCAAACTTGTTGTTGTGTGGGGGGCAAACCCGGCCGTGAGCGGCACTCATTTATTGCCACTGCTGGCTAAAGTTCAAAAAGCCGGAGGAAAACTAGTTGTCATTGACCCACGGGTTACAGGCACCGCATCTCGTGCCGATTTGCATCTCGCTATACGACCAGGATCTGATGTTGTTTTGGCGTATGCATTGGCAAATGAGCTGGCGCGAACTGGTCGCATTGATACCGAATTCATCAATAGCCATACAACTGGTAGCAAAGAGTTCTTAGAAGCAGCAAGCGAATATTCTCTTGAAGACGCGAGTGAGATTTGCGATGTGCCAATTCAGCAGATTTATGAACTTTTTGAATTGATATCAACTATCAAACCTGCAGTTCTCCGAATGGGTTACGGCCCTGAACGCAATCGCAATGGCGGTAGTGGTGTGTTGGCAGTTCTTGGTCTTTGGGCCGTGACTGGCAACTTCGGTAAGCCGGGGTCTGGTGTATTGGCGTCTACGAGTGATGGGTTTTCAATAAATGTTAAAGCGACTTGGCCAGAAAGCATTGAGCGACCAGTTCGTCGCGAACTCAACATGAATCACGTGGCGCGAGTTTTGCGCGGTGATGTCGGTGCGTGGCCAGCGCCCGCAAAAGTTTTCATCATTCAAGGCGCAAACCCTGCAGTGACTGCTGTTGATCAAACTGGAATGCTTGACGGTTTGGCACGCGAAGAAGTTTTCACTGTCTTACATGAACAAGTGATGACAGATACGGCTAAGTATGCGGATGTTGTGTTGCCGGCGACCACACATTTCGAAGTGCACGACGTAGTTGGTTCGTATGGTTCGTATTCGGCGCAGGTGATTGAGCCAGTGATTGATCGAGTCGGTGAGTCGCGAACAAATAATGAATTCGCAGCGGCACTAGCACTTCGACTTGGTTTTAGCGCAGATGAGTTCAACGCTGATCCTAAAATCATTGCTGAGAGAATTGCAAGTCAAAAAAATTATCCTGTGCAATTTCGTAAACCTGGAACAACAGTTCAGTTTCGCGATACTTGGCCAAGTTTTGATGGCAAGCGCGCGCAGTTATTCACTGCGCAAAGTGAACTTCCGCTGCCAAAGTTTCGTGATGCGACAAGTAATTATCCGCTTGTTCTGCTCAGCCCGGCTACTTCGCATACGATCAATTCAATGTTCGCTGATACTGATCCACCACGAGTAGCGATTTATATGAATCAGCAAGACGTGAACGCTCGCAAACTTAGCGACTCAACCCGAGTTAAAGTTTTTAACAGCAAGGCAACACTTGTAATTGATTTGGTAGTTGATGCAACAATGCGACCAGGTGTCTGTTCAATCCCTAAAGGTTTATGGCTGCGCGCGACGAATCAGGGTGTGACGGCAAATGCATTCGCACCTGACGATCTGAACGACCTTGTCGGCGGCGCATGTTTTAATGATGCGCGAGTTGAGGTGACGGCAGTTTGAAGCAAGTCAAAAAACAAGTCAAAAAACAAGTCTCAGTTGTAGTCGCTCTTTTGCTCATCGCTAGTTGCGCATCGCTGACGGGCGATAACAGTTCTGGGGTGATGTCTGGAGTCGGTCGAATTCCCGGGTATGACTTCGGCACTGCGATCACACTTCCGGCAGGTTTCGAACTTGATTTGCCAGATCTCAAGGGTGGGCTGGTTGGCACCAAAGCCGGTGGCAATCGACTATTAATGATCGGCGACTCAATTATGGCGTCAACTGCTGAGCGTTACGGCAATGAGATGTGCAATGCGCTCGTACCGTTGGGTTGGCAAGTTGCAGTTGAAGCCGAGGCCAGTCGATTCGCCGAATTTGGAGTTCGTGTTGTAGATAAACGGATGAATGCCGAATCTGGTTGGGATGCTGCAGTAGTTTTTTTGGGTTCAAATTATGAAGGCAACAAAGAGTCGTATGGCAAACAGATGCGCAAAATTATCGAGAAACTTACGCCACGCCCAATTCTTTTGGTGAATACATCATTGTTCAGAAACGCCCAGCGAGATGTCAATCAAGTACTTGATAATTTGGCTGCTGAATTTGAAAATGTCTCGATCTTGGATTGGGCAACAATCTCTAAATCAGATGGTGTTTTAGCGCCTGACGGTGTTCATCTTTCTAAAAATGGGCGAAGTATTTTTTCTGTAGCAATTGCTCGAGCGCTTGATTTTGCACCGTTTCGTGAGGGTGAATGTCTTGATGCGAAATTTAGAGATGACTCAGCTGCTGGCAAAGGTGTAATGCCGTCTGCAGGCGAGGTCGTTGACGATTCATCGATACAAACCACCATCGCAGGGGCGTCAGTTACCTCTGTTGCGCCAGTTGCGCCAGTTGCGCCAGTTACGTCAGTTGCGCCAAGTGTGCCGACGCAAACCACGGTGCCTTAAATTATTAACTGAGCTTCTACGTACTACTATCTCGTTTAGTTAGATTCAGAAATTGATACTAAGAAAAGGTAAAAATGAAAATCGGAATATTCGGCGGAACAGTTAACTCAGGAACAATCGACGATGTCGTTAGTGAGGCAAAGCAGGTTGAGCGTGATGGCTTTGCGAGTTATTGGGCGCCAAATATTTTCGGCCATGATGCATTGACCGCATTAGCAATAGTTGGTCGTGAAGTACCTCGAATTGAAATTGGTACGAGTGTTGTGCCGACTTATCCGCGTCATCCAATGGCGATTGCACAACAAAGCCACACAGTTAACGCTGCTTCGAAGGGTCGACTATGTCTGGGTATCGGACTAAGTCACAAGGTTGTTGTGGAAGGAATGTTGGGTTTGTCATATGACAAACCAGTGCGCCACTTACGCGAGTATCTTTCTGTGTTGATGCCACTCGCTCGCTGCGAGGCGTCTAATTTTGTTGGCGAGACGTACACGACGAGAGGCTCACTCTCAGGTGTTGGCTCGTCGCCGTTTTCGGTTGTTGTTGCAGCACTTGGGCCACAATTGTTGAGGGTTACTGGTGCGCTTGCCGATGGCACTCTGACTTGGTGCACTGGTCCAAAAACTTTGCAGTCGTTGACTGTGCCGACAATAACTGAAGCCGCAAAAACTGCGGGTCGACCAGCGCCGAGAGTTATTGCAGCGTTACCTGTGTGTGTAACAAAAGATGTCGCTAAAGCCTTAGAAATTGCTGCAAAAGCGTTTGTAATTTATGGACAACTACCGAGTTATCGAGCAATGCTTGATCATGAAGGAGCGGCAGGCCCAGCCGACATCGTTATTGCCGGCACCGAAGCACAAGTTAAGCAACGCGTTGCAGACCTAGCAGGCGTCGGAGTAACAGATTTTGCAGCGGTCGAATTTAGTAGCGACCCAGACGAAGTTGCGGCAACACGAGACGCCCTGAAATCACTTATTTAATTTTTGTTTTGTCGCGGATTTTTTTACTGGTCTCACTGGTTTCACTTTTTTCACTGTTTTCTTTTCTGCAGCGAGTTTCTCACGCACTATTTGTCGGGCTTGCGCACGGGCTTTGGCTTGAGCGGCAGTAACTTTCGCATGATGCGCTCGGCATAAAACTTCTAATCCGCCGACACCATTTTGATCGGGGCTCAGATGGTGATGACAGCCCGGCCCGTACCCGCCGCCATTGCGCGCTGAGATGTGATTGACTTCGCAGTCGCGGCGCTCGGCTGTGCAGCCTTGTTGTTGGCAGTGATACTTCGCACGACGCTTGGCTGCTGAACGTGCAAATCTCCAAATGTGATTTCGTTGCCACTCGCGTGCACAATTGTTAGAGCACCAAGTTCTTCGGCGAGATGACCCAATTAATTGATTGCACAATTGACATTTGCCGGGTTCGCCCCTCCATGCGCCGAGTGGGCAAGAAATTCGTTCTCCGACAAGTGTCACTATCGGCGAATTTGAACCGGCGCGCCAAGCGCTGTCGCATTTACAATGTCAAAAAAATCGTTACCTTTGTCGTCGACCACAATGAAAGCAGGGAAGTCTTTAACTTCAATCTTCCAGACGGCTTCCATACCGAGTTCTTCGTATTCGAGAACTTCGACTTTGGTGATGCAGTCTTGCGCGAGTCGCGCTGCTGGGCCACCAATTGATCCCAAATAAAAACCACCGTATGTTTTGCAGGCTTGAGTAACTTGATTTGAGCGGTTACCTTTTGCGAGCATTATCAAACTCGCGCCTGCTCGTTGAAACTCGTTGACGTAACTATCCATTCGACCAGCAGTAGTAGGCCCGAAAGAACCAGATGCAAAACCTTTAGGTGTTTTAGCCGGGCCTGCGTAGTAGACGCAGTATTGCTTTAAGTAGTCAGGCAAACCTTCTCCAGCGTCGAGTCGTTGTTTGAGTTTTGCGTGTGCAATATCGCGCGCGACAACCATTGGCCCAGTCAACATGATTCGCGTCTTCACTGGATACTTAGAAAGCGTTGCGCGAATCTCGCTCATCGAAAGATTCAGATCAATATTTACAACATCAGCAGATAACTCATTGTTAGTTATCTCTGGCAGAAATCTTGCTGGGTCTTGTTCAAGTTGTTCGAGAAACACACCATCTTTGGTGATCTTGCCAAGCGCTTGACGATCAGCGCTGCATGAAACAGCCATTGCCACAGGGCAACTTGCGCCGTGCCGCGGTAATCGAATGACGCGCACGTCATGACAAAAATATTTGCCACCAAATTGAGCGCCAATGCCTGTTTGCTGTGCAAGTTGTAGAACCTTTTTTTCAAGTTCGATGTCGCGAAATGCGTGGCCAGTCGGCGAGCCTGCTGTTGGTAAAGAGTCCAAATATTTTGTGCTGGCAAGTTTTGCGGTTTCTAGAGCATATTCTGCCGACGTGCCACCGATTACGACAGCAAGGTGATACGGCGGGCACGCTGACGTGCCGAGAGTTTGCATTTTTTCAAACAACCACGGCAGTAAGACTTTTTCATTAAGTAGTGCCTTTGTTTCTTGAAATAAGTAACTCTTGTTAGCCGAGCCGCCGCCTTTTGCGATAAATAAAAACTTAAACTCATCGCCATCTGTGGCGGAGATTTTTATTTCTGCCGGCAAGTTCGTATTCGTGTTTATTTCTTCGTACATCGTGATGGGCGCAAGTTGGCTGTACCGCAAATTAGAAGTTTGATATGTGTTGTAGATTCCTTGGGCGATTGCTTGTTCATCACCACTATTTGTGAAAACCATCTGACCTTTTGATGCTTTGACAATTGCTGTACCCGTGTCTTGACACATCGGCAGCACACCACCTGCGGCGATACTCGCGTTCTTTAAAAGATCGAGTGCAACAAAACAGTCATTAGCGCTTGCTTCTGGATCTTTGAGAATGTTTGCGAGTTGTTGCAAATGTTCAGTGCGCAATAAATGTGCGATATCACGCATTGCTATTTCTGTGAGCAAAGTAATCGCCGACGAATCAACGCGAACGAAGGTTCCAAGTTCTGTGTTGACTTGTGAGATGCCATCGGTAGAAATTTTTCGATAGACAGTTTTGTCTGGCCCGAGCGGTAACAATTTTGAATTAACAAATGGTTCTGGTTGTTTAGTTGCCACAACTACAGGTTATTGAACAAACACACTTAGACGAGTGCAGGCGAACCTTTGAACGTGCCAGGGTCTCCTGCGACTGGGATGCTGGGCTTGCTCCATGAGACTGCGTCGGCAATATGTGCTGCGACGCTGCTCCAGGCTTTGGCGTTCCATCCTTGAGCGCTGACTGGGATACTGCCATCAATTTGAATGTAAACAAATGCAGGCAGTTCTGTTGCGCCGAGTTGCTTAACAAAAGCACGTGCAGGATCGCAGAACACTAGAAATTCTTCTGCGTGTGGTCCGAGAAATTCGCGGGCTTCATTTGGGGTAGCAGTGATCACAAAGTTCGTTCGAACTGATGCACCTGCGAACTGTCGCAAAATTCGCACGGCGGTTGGCAAGATCCACGCGCTTTCATTTGTGAACGGGTCGAGCACAATCGTCGCGAGGTGAAAAGTTGTCAACCACTGTTCAAGCGGACGGGCCTCGCCGTTGAGGGGTTGCAGTTGGGTGTCGGGGGAAGTTTGAATATTCATATACGACGACCGTAGCAAGTCGGCAGTAGCGTTTTGGAAATGCACCCGATTGAGCATTTGCGTTATGTGGCGCGGGCGCGCGGGGCAGACCCTGTTTCATTGGTACGCGAAACAGCTGCAGCCTTGGGTGGCCTAAGTCACGAGCCGGCAGGGATAGTTCTTGTTGTGCGTCGCATCGTCCAGAGGCACCCGACGGTTGGCCCGTTGTGGTGGTTGTGCAGTCACGTTCTTGGGGCGAATGATCCGTTTGATGCGATTCGTCGGTGCGAAGATCAACTTGAAGCCGACAAAACTATAACAACTTTGCGTAATCTAGTGCCGCAAGACGCGGTTGTCTGTGTAGTTGGATGGCCGACAGCAACTTTGCATGCGTTAGCACCACGCGGAGATCTGAAAATTTTTATAGTCGAGAGTAACGGTGATGGTGATGCGGCAGTTGATCGATTGCAGAGTATCGATGTTGACGTGACTTTGGTTCAACATGAAAATCTTTCACAAGTGATTTCTCAATGTGATGTTGTGATAATTGAAGCGCTTGCCGCTGGGGCGAATGATGTTTTGAGTAGCGGAGGAAGTCACGCAGTCGCCGCACTCGCATATTGCGAACAAAAACCAGTTTGGTTGGTTACACCGTGTGGTACACGGTTGCCTGAACCGTTGTGGGTCGGCCTACTCGTCGATGTGCGTGCCGAATTTGAAACCCCGGTTGATGTTGTGCCTGTATCACTAGTTACGCAAGTTATTTCGCCCAAGGGCGTGTCGCAGGATGTTACGACGCCGTTCACTGCCGAGTGTCCGCCAACAACCGAACTTCTGCGCCGCAGCGCAATGTAATTGCGCTATTGGCTAGCGCGATGTAATCGCGAAATATGTAGAATTCGGAGATGTCACCACGCTCACGAGATCTACCACGCCGAAGTTGTTTATCAATCCCAGGTTCATCAGAAAAGATGATGGGCAAAGGACCAGGCATTCCTGCCGACATGGTTTTCTTAGACCTTGAAGATGCTGTGGCACCGAAAGAAAAAGAAGCATCGCGTGCAAAGATTGCCACTGCGATTCGCACTCAAGATTGGGGCGATAAAGTTATGTGCGTTCGCGTCAATGACTGGAGCACAAAGTGGACAGCGTTTGACATAATCGAAGTCGTTGCTGGTGCAGGTGAGCGTCTTGACGAAATCATGTTGCCGAAAGTTGAGACCGCTGCGCAGATTGTGGCGACAGATTTGTTGTTGCGTCAAGTCGAAATTGCAAATGGTTTGCCAATTGGTCACATTGGCATTGAGGCGCAAATCGAAACTGCTCGTGGACTAATCAATGTTGAAGAAATTTGTGCAGCGAGTTCTCGAATAGAAACGATTATTTTCGGACCAGCAGATTTCGCAGCAAGTATGGAGATGCCCGTTCTAACTGGCGGAGTGCAAATCGCTGAATATCCTGGCGATCATTTTCACTATGTGTTCTCAAAGATCTTGATGGCGGGTCGCGCTAACGGTTTACAAGTTATTGACGGTCCGTATCTCTACATTCGCGATTCAGATGGTTTTAGAAATTATTGTCAGCGCACCCGCACACTCGGATACGACGGCAAATGGGCACTACACCCTGACCAAGTTGCAATTTTGAACGAAGTTTTTTCTCCAACTCAAGAACAATTTGACCGCGCTTGGGCAATTTTGGATGCCTACACATCAGCGACTGAAGGCGAAGGTAAAGGCGCAGTTATGTTCGGCGAAGAAATGATTGATGAAGCCAGTCGCAAGATGGCTTTGAAGTTTATTTCGCGCGGTGGTCGTGCTGGTTTGAAGCGCACAAAATAACTGAGCGCACAAATTTTTTGAGCCCAAAAAGTATGACGAAACGTTTCGATGCATTACTTTTTGATGCAGGTGGAGTCTTCGTTGTTCCTGATCCGTTGACTACTGGCATGGTGCTTGAACCTTTTGGTGGTTCAACAAATCTTTCAGTGCTTGTGCGATGTCACTATGCAGGCATGGCGGCGATTGACGCGGCGACTGCAGAACAGGCCGCAAATTCGATAGAACGAATTTCGTGGAGTTCATATCGTGAGGCATATGCGCGCGAGGCGGGCGTGCCAGAAGAAAAAGTCACAGATGCTGCGGTTGCACTGCTAAAAGTTTTCTCCGCATTTTTGTGGCGGTTTCCATTACACGAATCAGTTGCCGGCCTATGGCGCTTACATCTGCTCGGCATTCGCATTGGCATAGTGTCGAATGCCAGCGGCCAAATTGAACGAACCTTGGCGAACGAAAATATTTGCCAAGTTGGCGATGGCTCTGGCGTGCCAGTTTTAATCGTTACTGACTCGCATGTTGTCGGTATTGCAAAGCCAGAGGCAGAAATTTTTGATGAGGCGATTGGTGCGATGAATGTACCGCGAGATCGAATTGCGTACATCGGTGACTCATACATTAATGATGTTGGTGGTGCTCGTAACGCTGGTTTATCACCGATTTTGCTTGACCCATATGGATTTCATGATGGTGCTGATTGTGAGCGAATTAAAAGTCTGCACGACTTAATTGATTTCGTCAGCTAGCGAGCTTTCGCGGTCTCAACCATTCGTCGAGCAATAACTTTTAAGCACAAAGTTTCATCAGCACCTTCAAAAATACTTAGCACTCGAGCATCAACAAATAATCTGCTCACCGAATATTCTTCGGCATATCCGTATCCGCCATGAATTTGCATCGCTTCACGCGTCACCCATTCGGCGGCTTTGCAAACATAGGCCTTAACCATGCTGGCTTCCATCGCGCCTTCACCTTTGCCCATCATCTTGGCAACCGCATAACTGAACTGCCGAGAGCCTTGAATAACTACAGCCATGCGTCCGAGTTTGACTTGGATCAATTGGTACTCGGCGATGTTGCTGCCAAAAGTTTTTCGGTTCTGCGAATACTCAACCGCAGCGTCGTACGCGGCTTGCATCACGCCAACCGCCCGTGCGGCAGTTTGTAGACGACCGTTTTCGAATCCTTCCATCTGATAATAGAAACCCTTGCCGAGTCCGGCAGTTTCGCCAATCAGATGATCTGCCGGCACCCACCAATTTTCGAGTGCAATTTCATATGAGTGCATGCCACGGTAGCCGATCGTGTCAATTGGTCGACCTTCCATTCGGCCGCCTGAAGGTTGATTGAAAACAAAACCGTGTGCATCGCCACGAGGCTTGGGCACGATCAACACACTTAATCCTTTATGAGATTTTGTGCGGTCTGGGTCGGTGCGAGCCAGCAACATCAAAACGTTTGCACGAGCCGCAAATGTGCACCAAGTTTTGACTCCGTTAATTAGATAGCCATCTTTGCCGTCTTGTTGTGCAGCCACTGCAGTTGTTTTTATCGACGCAACATCGCTGCCATAGTCGGGTTCGGTAACCGCAACTGCCACCATTACTTCTGCAGTTGCAAGTTTCGGCAACCACTCATGTTTTTGCGCCTCGGTGCCACCCTTGACAAGCGCGCGAGTGAGAATTTCAGGGCGCGTGATCAGCGAACCACCAATGCCAAGTGACGCGCGAGAAAGTTCTTCGGTCGCGATGCAACTCGCCATATATTCGCCGTCGCCGCCTTCGCTGAAGCCACCGTATTCACTAGGTATCGACAAACCAAATGCACCGATCTCTGCGAGACCAGAAATAATTTCTTCAGGCACATCAAGATTTTCGCGGTGTACATGCTCTGCGTGCGGTGCAATTACTTTGGTAGCGAAACTTCTAAAAGTATCTTGCACCATTTCGTTATCGTCGTCTAAATATTTTGGTCCTGGTTTGTTGGCAAGCGACGCAAGCAAGTTAGGGTCACGAAATTTTTCCACGAAGTCGTGCGACTCTGCAAGCGTTGATGAATCTACACCCCAAAGTTTTTCACGTCCGATTAATCGCGAAATTAAATCATGCACCATGTCTGCAACAAATGCGCAGGTGAGTGTTGCTTCTAGTTCGCCCTTCGCGCCGTAGTCAAGCATTGATCGCGCAGTTTCAACTGCTGCACCAGCGTGCGCGAGATCGTATGCAAGAACTTGTTGCGTGTCGGGTCCGCCAGTTGCGATAAGAGTACGTACGCCGTTGCCGACAATGGCATCTGAAAGTTCAATCGCACGTGCAGCAAAAACCAAATCTGTGTTGTTTAAAGTATTATTCATCCTCTCAACGATACTTATAAGTACTGAAATTGTCTTTATCAGTCATAAAATGGTCAGATGAGTTTCGTCCCTCAACGACTCAGGTTTACAGCGTTACGCGCTTCTTTGCGCTGGGTGCGTTGGGCAATTTTTGCCCTGATTTTGTGGATCTTTGTGATACCGATTGTGCCTGGATTTGGTGACGCACTGAAGAAACTTAGCGAAGTTAAAACAGAGTGGCTCGTGTTAGGTATTTTTCTTGAATCAGCTGCGTTGTTTTTCTATTCAATGTTGACACATGTGGCGCTTGGTGAAGATGGAAGCAAAGTAAGTGTCTGGACCCTATTTAGAATTCAACTTTCTACTCGGTCGCTTGGCAGCCTTGTGCCCGGGGGTTCAGCTGCGAGTAGTGCTCTAGGTTTTCGAATGATCACGCTTGCCGGTGCAGAGGGGCGCAATGCTGGTTTTGCTCTTGCGACTGCGGGAATTGGTTCCGCAGTCGTTCTCAATCTCATTTTGTGGTTCGGGTTGATTATTTCGATTCCGGGTCGCGGAGTAAATGCATTTTACGGGACAGCTGCTATTTTCGGAGTCATCATCATGGTGATTGCCGGTGGTGTTGTCATCGGTTTGGTAGATCGTCAAGGTCGAGCAGAGCGAGTGATGCGATGGATCGCCGGTCAACTGCACTTCGACCAAGATAAAGCTGGCGAAGTCGCAGTCCATCTTGGCGAAAGATTGCGCGGATTAAAAGCTGAGCCGGGTTTACTTGTTCGCGTTTTGTCATGGTCGTTACTTAATTGGGGACTCGATATTGCTGCGCTTTTTGTTTTTGTTCATGCTTTCGGTGGGTCTGTCAGCATTGTTGGCCTTGTGATCTCATTTGGTCTCGCAAATATTATTGCTTCAATTCCAATCACACCCGGCGGACTTGGTCTGGTTGAGAGTATTTATATTCCATCTCTTGTCGGTTTCGGACTTTCGACGACGACAGCCACTGTCAGCGTTTTAAGTTATCGCCTTGTGCAGTTTTGGCTGCCTATTTTGGTTGGGGGTGCATGCTATGTAAGTTTGCGTTTTGGAAGATTTGCATTGCAACAAGCCAGCGAATTGAAATCACTCAAGCGATACGCAGATGCCGGAAACGCAAGTCGAACAAGCCGTATTGAATGGGTTGAACGCAATGCCACAACTGACCGTACGAGAGAGTTCACATTGCCGAAATTTGATCCGCGATATGGTCTTGCTGAAACCGATGAGATACCTGTGTCTCGTGAAATTCGTGATGAACGACGTCGTAGCAATTAGCGTGTAACTAGTGACGATTTATGAACGACCGTTTGGAAGATATCTAGAAGATTTTGTAGTTGGCGATGTTTATCGACATTGGCCGGGTAAAACAATCACAGAAGCTGATGATCACTTGTTCTGCATGATCACGATGAACCATCACCCGTTGCATACAAACGATTGGTTCGCGCAACAAAGCGTTCAAGGCCGCAATGTCGTTGTCGGTAATTTGGTTTATTCGCTCGTTCTTGGAATGAGCGTGCCCGATGTGAGTGGCGCGGCGATCGCCAACCTTGAAGTTGAAACATTGCAGCACAAGCATCCAACTTTCCATGGCGACACGATTCATGCCGAGACGCGTGTGCTTGAAATTAAACCTTCGTCATCAAAACCAGATCGCGGTGTTGTGACAGTTGAGAGCAAAGGTTTCAATCAAGCAGGTAAGGAAGTTTGTTACTTTCGCCGGCGTGTTTTAGTTTGGAAGCGCGACAGCGCGCCAACTCGCGCACGACCATACAACCAAGAAGACGCCTGGGATTAACTAACTAGTTAGTTCTAGTTTTTTGTGATTGCTGCGACGATCGACTCGTAAGCCGAGTCGGCAAGTGCTCGCATTTCGTCGTCGGTGCGATCTTGAATTGGGTGCGGCACGAACACACGTTGCACAGTTGGAAAGCCGAGTGCATTTGCTTGAGATTCTGCAGCCTGCACAAAAACATCTGAGGCGATAAACATCGCAGGCACTCCACGAGTTTCAAGATCAACGATGTCGTGCACACTGCACGACGTACAACTGCCTCAATCGGCGAGCGCTTCAATCACCAGTGTGCACTTGGTGGCGATTTCGTGGCGCAAATCAACTGGCGCCGGCTTGGTAAATGTTGGCTTGCGAAAACGCAACACCTTTGCCCCGGCTGTCGTGAGTCGCGATTCGAGTTGATTCAAAAA
>CALACK010000142.1 GCA_937890395.1 uncultured Acidimicrobiaceae bacterium
CTCTGGCAACACTGACTCTGTTGGGAAAACAATTTTGTGAAACTCACGACCCAAAAACGGTAGTGCGCCATAGCACTCATCAAAAATGGTATCTGGTGCAATTGTGTTGATGATTATGTCGTAGGATTTTTTCTCACCATTGAACTTCACAGTTTTATTCGGGATATCAAAGTTTGTAATTGTTGTTGAAAGTAAAACCTTTGCTGCCTGGGTTGCGAAGCCGAAGTAATAGTCGTAACCGTCTGGCGCATATGGATATCCAGAAATTGCTGAATCCCAGGCGGCTCGTGGCCCATCTTTCAATGCAACGCCTTTCGGCGACCAACCGAATGTATCAATTCTTTTGTTGTCATCTATTAGCCACATTTTCTTGCTGTATTCATTAATGAACTTGTCATAGAGTCGCTGGCCCACCGAGCCGATCCAATAGTCTTCAATATTTTTTGCTTCTTTGGCGCCGCGAAACTCTTCGCGTTTATTCTCATCCATTTCAGTTTGAATTTCTTTGTAGTCAGGCATAGTGCGAACGTCAGTCATGTTTATCGGAAACGCGTAAAATGCATTGTCACGCTCGACGTAGGTTAGAAACTCGTGCTCTGGACAACGACGAATCGGCACGATTGCATTGAGATACGTGAAAGTTTCTTCATATGGGGTGAGAAAGTGTCGCGGACCAAATGTGTAAGGGTGGCCGCCGAACCATTGCGTGCGTACGCCTGCACCAAGAAACGGCGCGGACTCGACAAGGGTGACATCCCATCCGCCGAGCATTTCAAGTTGGTGGGCCGCAGCGCAACCCGAAAATCCTCCGCCAATAATAAGTGCTGATTTCATTTGATGTCTCCGGTTCGGGGTTTAAGGAATATTTCATCTTGTGTGCGTTCGTCTTCGACGAGATTTTCAAAGAAGTCATGCAGAGGCTGAGTCGCCGCGTCGATCGCTGTATTCACTTTGCTTTGATGAATTGGTCCGCGTTTTATCAGTTTTGCGAGTTGCTGGCCG
>CALACK010000143.1 GCA_937890395.1 uncultured Acidimicrobiaceae bacterium
CTGTTCGGCTAACTATTCAACCAGCCGTTTAGCGACCCAATCCCCGACGACGTCATTGCCACCAGCAAGCCAATGTGCGTAGTGGGCGTGTAGACACTTCACGCCGGTACGTGTGCCGGCAACTCCGCCGTGTGGTCGCGGCCCGGTGTGCTCTGCTGGTATTTGACTGTCGCGCTCAATCGCATACATCATGTGCGTTTGTACAAGTTCTTGTGGATCAACTTCGCTTTCGGCAAGATCGATGCAACCCGCAGACTCTAAACGACTCACGAATAGATGCGCTTGCGAGCCGACGAGCCAAAACCTTGTCGGCATCGGTGTGCCATCAAAAAGTAATGGTTCGTTTTTTACAACGACCGGGTCGCCAGTGTTGTCTCGCACTACAACTTCAAAGTTGCCTTGTGGACGGCGTCCGAGTAGTTCTGTCACTCGCGCAATATCTTGGTCGGTTGCTTTAAGCATTGCTCTCGCGATTTTTCTCAAATATTTCACGAAGGTCTTCGAGGTCAGAAACGGTGTCGATATCTCGAGCAGAGCCAAGACATGGGATCTCTTCTATTAAATCTCGGTGTGACTTAAACAGCATGCGTGCACCGTCATCTCCGGTCTCGGGCAATAATTGCCAAAGTTCTGCATGCATACGCACTGGATTGCCGCGGACACCGTCGTAAGTTGCAACCGCAAGTGGAGAATTAGATGCTGCAACTTGTAGCCATGCAGTCGCACGAACGGCAGGTTGATCGGCAAGACCTACTACCACTGCCTGTGCCCCGAGATCTTGGGCAATATTTATGCCACACTGCAAAGAACTTGCAAGACCTGACTGCCAGAGTGGGTTATTAACAATTTTTACAGAGTCACTGCTGTTTACATTTTCAATTTCGAGAGCCGAAAACAATTTGACTGCTCCAGTTACAACAATTACGTTTTGAAATTTTGCTTCTAGTAAGTGCTGAAGAGACCACGAGCAAACTGGGCGCTTTGCAATAAGTGCAGTAAGCTTGTGTTCGCTTCCGCTAAAGCGACTTCCTCCACCTGCCGCAAGCAAAATCGCGACTATAGAAGAACTAGATTTCAAGAAAACTCTCGCGAGTGGCTACTACTTTTACTTTGTTTTGCCACTACCTAATAA
The DNA here is from genome assembly GCA_937890395.1 of uncultured Acidimicrobiaceae bacterium. Classification (GTDB taxonomy): domain Bacteria; phylum Actinomycetota; class Acidimicrobiia; order Acidimicrobiales; family Ilumatobacteraceae; genus BACL27. The sequence continues at coordinate 1,133 of CALACK010000143.1, forward strand.
ATTACTTGGTGTGATCTTCAATACGACGCACACGCGGGTAATCGTGTCAAGGGTCGGCGAGAAGTGCCCATTTTCAATTCGGTTAATAGTTTTGCGGTCAATTCCAGCGAGTTGGGCGAGATTATCTTGGCTCATTTCGGCGTCAATCCGAAGTTTTCGCAATTGCTTTGCGACCAGTTCTTGTTGAAGTGTAATTTTCGCTTTCAGGATTTTTTGAGAAATAGTCATAATTAATTGGGCCTTTCTTCGAGGAATTTAATTTCGCACTAAATGCTACATTCTTTCAAATGGGGCGCGCTACAAAAATTGACCAGCCACAAATGTTTAGACCATACTTGTCCCGTACCCTACTCTTAATTTTTGTGGGTAAGTTAAAGATTCAGATGATGTGACATATGGCTTATCACCTATGGATAGGGCCAGTGCTTTCGCGAAGCGATGGCACATTGCGTCCAACACGACGACCAATGATCTCGGCGCAAATCGAAATAGCGGTCTCTTCAGGTGTCCGTGAACCGATATCAAGACCAATTGGAGACATCAAGCGTTCAAGATCTGCTGTTGCTGTTACCCCGAATTCGGTCAATCGTTCGAGACGTTTAGCATGAGTCTTTCGACTACCCATGACGCCGATGTAACCGACATTTGTTGCCAGTGCGCCCTGAATTGCAGGCACATCAAACTTCGGATCGTGGGTCAAGATGCAGATTGCATCACGGGGACCAAAATCTGCGCCACGAGCAGTTAGAACAGGTGTTGGCCAAGTGACTAGTACTTCATCAGCCATCGGAAATCGTCGCTTTGTCGCGAACACTTCTCGAGCGTCACAAACTATGACGTAGTAGCCAAGAACTTTGGCGACTTTTGCTAGTGCTGCCGTGAAATCGACAGCACCAAAAATAATCATCTGTGGCGGTGGAGAAAAAGATTCAACGAATACACGCACAGTTGGTGTGTCGTGCAGATCTTCTGGTGTGACTTGACCAGATGGTCCGTAATTGCGCACGCTCGTGCGACCAGCCTCAAGTTCGCCTAGCGCATCGCGCACGGCAACACGGTCTAATTCTGGGTCGCCAAGAGTGCCTATATTTTTTAAATTTGGTGTTGCTAATAAAGTTGCACCAATATTTGGGCCGTCAATAATTGTCAGCAGCACGACCGGCTTATTATTGCGAATCAGATCTGCAAGAGTTAAATAAATAGTTGACATTAAATTACCAATTGAGTGGCTGAATAAACAGGTGCACGACTCC
>CALACK010000144.1 GCA_937890395.1 uncultured Acidimicrobiaceae bacterium
GGCAACATGGTGATGATGCAGTCTCTGTTGATCGCTGAGCGGTTTGGTGTTCGCGATTATCCACGCATTGCAGCGCGATCTGGTTTGATCTCATTTTCTGGCACCGCACTCGGACCACTGCTTTTGGGTTGGCTCTACGATGTTGCCGGCGGGTATCGCGCTGCTTATCTCGCCGCCGCAACTTGTTCACTACTTGGCGCTGCGATGTTTTCTTTGGCGGGCCCTGCTTCTGTCGACGAAGTAACTCTTTAATAAAAAAAGCGGCTGGTGTCTAGAAGCTCTAGACACCAGCCGCACTAAGCGCCTAATGGGGGATTAAGCGCCAGTTTTTTGTGTTTCAGTTGACTCGCCGTAGTTTTTGTTATGAGTTTTTGAACCGCGCTCACCACGTGCTGTATGGGTAGTTGAACCGCGCTCACCACGTGCTGGTGGAAGGTTGTTGACCATCTCAGTAACTTTTGTTGTCACGTTTGCTAATTTCTTATCGGCAATCGCTTGAGTAATTTCGCCAGAACTAACTTCTTCGGCGATGTGGGTCTTGATGCTTGCAACGATTGCGTTGATCACCAAATTGATATCAACTTTTTGTGTTGTTGCTATTTGTGCAAGTGTTTTACCACTTCGTACCTGAGTTCTCAATTCTTCTTTAGTGAGATTAAGAATCGACGCGATCTCTTCGGCATTTTTTCCTGGCCCGTGCTGGCGGTGCGACTCGCCAGTATTTTTTATACCAACTGAAATTGCTTGCGATTGCGCACTGACTCCACCTGGTACACCAAGTGTCGATCCTGCGATTGCGCCGGCTATTGCCATGCCGACGAAAATTGCGATATTTCGTTTATCCATCATTGAGGTATCCTTTCGTAAAGTTCTCGGGGATTCCGTGAACGAGTAGATCTTGCGACTTGTTATTAAGAATTAGAACAGCGCAACTTAAGAAACAATTAAGAACTTGTTGAGACTTGATATTCACGCCATTTCTGGGTATTTGCTGTCTGTACCGTTATCTCAATGAAAGCCGCAAGATGAGAATCTCACTGTGAAAACTGCACCAAATAATGCCGCATCAAATAAATCGTTTAAAGTAGTTCTCGCTGAAGACGACCCTGCGGTACGTAATGCAGTTCAGCGCGTGCTCGAACTCGAGGGATACTCAGTAGTTGTCACAAAAGATGGTGTCGCCGCACTTGATGCGATTCTTTCGAACACGCCAGACGCAGTTGTGATGGATGTGATGATGCCGTTCTCGGATGGACTGTC
>CALACK010000145.1 GCA_937890395.1 uncultured Acidimicrobiaceae bacterium
AATTTTAATGTAGTCCCCATCAAAATTTTTTAGCGTCACAAATCCATCGATATTCTCGATGTTGCCAAGCACCAAACCGTGCTCCTCGGCAGGGCTGAGTAATTCGTTCTGTGTTCGCGCAGCCGCAAATTCGTCAGCGTCAAGTTTGTCTTTTTTGACTTGCCAATTTTCAGTTGCCTTTTGAAAGTAGTTCTTGTCTTCAAGTCGTACGAAAAAACTGCTGTCTTGAGACCCGCGGCTGATATCTCTGAAATGAAAAGGTGCTTCGACGAATGAAAATAGTGACAAAAACACAATAAAGTTCGACAAAACAACTCGAGACTTTACTAAGTTTGATTTGGGCCTGATCAAAACGAATACAACTGACCAAATCCATCCAACCCAAATAAACGTGAACATTTCAAACTTGGCAGAAAGTAGCAACTGAAAGTTTGTAACAACCCAGAAACTAAGCGAAACCGCGAGCGCGCTCACCAGCCATTGTCTGTTTGTATTACTAATTCTCAGTTTGACTAACGTTAAAATAAAAAGCGCCAACGCCGAATATAAAACAATCTCTTTGAAACCGCGACGGTAGTACATCGCTGGAAAAGAGACCAGAAAAGCGACGAAACTTGATCGGGTTAAAGATCTAAGTTCAAAAGATTTCATAAAAATGCTGCGAAGCATCCACAGATTACTATGAATGGTGTCGTAATTTGCGGTAACTTTGCGACTTAAGCCTAAACAATTAGCCACTAATCATGCGTGACTTTCAACTGTCTAACACGCGCGCGATGTAGCACTTGTACCACATTTCTTGAAAGCGAATAAATACGACGGGTATATGTTGCGCAACAACAACGCCAAGATTACGGGTACACCTATCGACACACCTGCGGTGAAATAGGTTGTACCTTTGACATGTGCGAATCTACGACTACGTTGATGAGGGTCTTGGACATTCGTCCTATTTAATAGATATCGGCGACGGTACAGTTGCGATCGTCGACCCGCCAAGGTTTGCAACTGCTCACGAGGCACTTGCCAAGCAACTTAAGTCGCAGATTATGTGGACATTTGATACACATTCACATGCCGATTATGTAACGGGAAGCCCGCGGCTGGCATTGCAAGTCGGTGCTACTTTCGTTGCGCCTGCTACTTCGCACCTCGAGACTGCGCACCAACCTGTTACCGACGGTGACTCAATCAATCTTGGAAACAACCTAAGCATGACAGCAATAGCAACATCTGGTCATACTCCCGATCACCACGCCTACATCCTTAAACAATCTGGTGTACCGGTTGCATTATTTTCGGGCGGCTCACTAATGGTCGGTACAGTCGGGCGCACCGATCTTTGCGGTCCAGAACTCACCGAATCATTGGCCCACGAAATGTTTCATTCGTTACGTCGTTTTGACGACTTACCCGACAGCTTGAACGTTTACCCGACTCACGGCGCCGGTTCGTTCTGTTCAGCACCTGGGTCAACAGAGCGCATCACCACTCTCAGACATGAGCGCGTTTCAAACTCGCTATTCGCGCTTAAAGACGAGGCCACATTTGTTGAGCAACTAATCAACGGCTTCGGCACCTTTCCTAGTTATTTCGCCCGTCTCCCCGAACTCAATCGCCTTGGGCCAAACCACTATGAAGCACTTCCGCTTTTATCTCAACTTAATCCCACTCAAGTCGAAAGTCATCTCAAACAAGGCGGTGTCGTAATTGACGTTCGTCCATCTGCGGCATTCGCCGATGGACACTTGGCTGGTTCGATTTCGATCGCATTGCGTCCGGTGTTGGCAAGCTGGCTTGGTTGGATTGTCAAACCCGATCAGCCAATAGTTTTCATAATTGACGATGATCAAGATCGCGCTGAGCTTGTGCGTCAATGCTTCGACATCGGTCACGAACGTTTGGTTGGCGAACTCACCTTCGGAATCAAGAGCTGGACAAATTCAGGTCGACCAGTTGAGAAAATTAAATTCGTTGAAGTGCCTGAAATGGTTGGGCAGATTATTGATGTCCGCCAAACCAACGAATTTCACTTGGGACATGTACCCACAGCGCTAAACATCGAACTCGGCTCAATCGCTCACGCTGAAATTCCTAATGGAGCATTAACAATTATGTGTGGACACGGCGAGCGCGCAATGACCGGTGCCAGCATTCTCGCCAAACATGGCCACACAGATATTGCTGTGCTAGATGGCGGACCAGATACCTGGTTTGCATCAACAGGCATTCAACTAGTGACTGAATAATGAGCGAAGTACCAACAATAGCCCCGTTGCAACTTGGCGTAAAAGAGAACTTAGCTCAGTTCTCTATATTAGTCGGCGTCAACGCACTCGTGGGCGGCATGATCGGACAAGAGCGAACTGTGTTGCCATTGCTCGCAAAAAATGAGTTCGGTCTAACAGCATTCACCGCGAGTCTTACATTCATCGTTGCTTTTGGCGCGGTGAAAGCGATAACGAACTTTTTTGCTGGCACACTTTCAGATCGACATGGTCGCAAACCTGTACTGATTGCTGGCTGGCTGATCGGTTTGCCTATTCCATTAATTATTATCTGGGCCCCGACATGGGGGTGGATCATTTTTGCGAATGTGTTACTTGGCATCAATCAAGGTCTCACATGGTCGACAACAGTGATAATGAAAATTGACCTTGCTGGGCCGAAGCAACGAGGTTTCGCAATGGGATTAAATGAAGCCGCAGGCTACGGTGCAGTCGCAGTTACTGCCTTAGCAACGGGCTATATCGCCCAGCACGCAGGCCTTCGCCCTGAACCGTTTTTTCTTGGCATCGCTTACGTTGGGCTTGGCCTCGGTATTTCTTTTTTCTTTGTAAGAGAGACGCGAGCCCACGCCCATTACGAGGCAAGCAATCGTGCCACAACTAACGACACACATAAACAATCTCTTTCGACAAGAGAAATATTTATGCTGACTTCATTTCGAGACAAAGCATTGTCGTCGTGTTCGCAAGCTGGCCTCGTCAACAATCTCAATGATGGTCTGGCCTGGGGCCTGTTCCCGATATTTTTTCTCGCTGCCGGGCTGTCAATTAGCCGAATCGGAATTCTCGCCGCGCTATACCCCGCAGTCTGGGGGCTCGGTCAGCTCTATACCGGCGCACTTTCTGACCGCATCGGTCGCAAGCCACTAATCGTCGGGGGCATGGTTGTCCAAGCATTGGCGATCGCGTGGATTGGCGCAACTTCTAGTTTTACAACCTGGGCAGTTGGTGCGGTTCTACTCGGCGCAGGGACTGCAATGGTATACCCAACACTTCTTGCTGCGATTGGTGATGTTGCCAACCCAACATGGCGTGCTCGCGCCGTTGGTATCTACAGACTGTGGCGTGACAGCGGGTTCGCAGTCGGGGCACTACTGGCTGGAATCCTTGCCGACTTAGTCTCAATCACTGCAGCTATTTATGCAGTCGCTGCATTGACTGGATTATCGGGTATTGTCGTCGCAATCCGCATGAACGAAACCCATCTACGATGAACTCGAACGAATCCATCGAACAAGAACGGAATTCGATTGCTAAAATTCTCGCCGAAGCAAGACAGTCACTGTTGCGAGTCACGCCAGAACAGTTGTCCGGCGAACTTGAAAATGGAACCTTAATTATAGATATCCGTCCGGTTGAACAACGTCAGCGCGATGGAGAGCTGCCTGGTGCAATCGTGATTGACCGCAATGTTCTCGAATGGCGACTCGACCCAAGTAGCGAACATCGATTACCACAAGTGACCGGCTACGACATTCGCATCGTGATTGTTTGCAACGAGGGATACAGCTCGAGCCTCGCTGCTGCAGTACTTCAAAAACTCGGATTGCACCAAGCTGTAGACATGATCGGTGGCTACCAAGCATGGCTCGCCGTTAACTAGGGACAAAGCTAGGTTTGTCAGCGAGCGATGTTTTTCGGGTATCTCTGCAAGGCCGAGTGCATCGTGGATCAAATTCCGTTAGCAAAATGCAACACTCGTGTCGTAGACTTTGATCGTTACGTAATTTCAAAGGGGCTGACAGGTTTCGACGTCAGATTCGATGTTCGAGCGTGCGACTCGAGTTGCTCAGACTCGTAAAACGGGGCAAAAAAATAACTGCCAACAAGCAGTTCGCTCTCGCCGCCTAATCGCGGTCGGAGAGCAATCGTGAGCCGCAAGGTCGCACGGGGCCAATTCACCGCAGCCCGGCAACAGAAGCGGGGAATGACAGCGAGAAAGAATGCTGACGTCGAGAAAGACCGATGACCGAATGGAAAGTCATTCCGCGACTTGTGCACCTAGTGCATGAGTAGCCGACCCGCCGGTAACGCTGCGTAGCGTTGAAGTGGGAATAGTCGTATCACGGGCGCTCAACGGCTGATGGACGGGGGTTCGATTCCCCCCAGCTCCACTTGAATGTAATTTAATTTGTTGCGACAAATTATTTTTATTGAGTCTGATATCTTCGCACAGTGATAAAAAACCTGGCGTGGGTTACAACTCGCGCCGCTCACGGTCGAGATGAAGATGAGCCAGCGTTAGTTGATGCTCTTGAATCTGCTGGTTGCAAAGTTGACATCGTCGACTGGGACAACAGAGATATCAACTGGTCTCATTTTGATCGTGTCGTGCTTAGATCAGCGTGGGACTACCCCGAACGACTCACCGAATTCTTGACTTGGCTTGATCATGTCGCCGCAGTAAGCAATGTCGTCAATTCACCAGCGATAGTTCGCTGGAATCTCGATAAAAATTATCTCAGCGAATTAGCAGAAGCCAATATCTCAATTACTCCGACAGTATTTGTGCAGCCAAATTCAGCAGCAACATTTCCTGATGGAGAATTCGTTGTCAAACCCGCAGTTGGAGCAGGCAGTCGTGATGCCGCTTCTTACTCTGGTGATCAACATGAGATTGCAAATATCCATATCACCAGATTGCATGCCATAGGTCAAACCGTTTTAATTCAGCCACTTTTGAAGTCAGTTGCCCAAGATGGTGAGTGGCCACTTGTTTTCTTTGACGGCAAGTTCAGTCATGCCGCAAACAAGCGCGTCACCCTGCCCCGCGCTGGAATAGTTGATGATCTGTTCGCTGCTGAAACGAATACTGCGCACATCGCGACTGTGCCTCAAATCGAAATCGCCCAAGCAGCGATTGATCTAGTCTCAACAAAATTTGGGCACCCAACTTACGGTCGAGTTGATTTAGTTCGTGACGACCAAGATAATTTTTGCGTCCTTGAACTTGAGTTAATCGAACCTTCACTTTTTTTGTGTTACGCAGACGCTAAATGCACTCAATCTTTCGTAGAAGCCTTGATTAAGTAAGTTAGCTAACACGATCTCGCCCTAATCTGTGTATGGATGAGACTTGCAAATGAAATTCCCGTCGCTCACACCCTCGCTGGTGGGTACGGCACTTCTTTTCCACCACTGATTCTTTCTGGATGCACCGAGCCACTTGTAATTGGCGCACCTGATCTGCGCGGCATTTCGAAAACGATTAGCGCAACTCGCGGTGTTCAACACACCAATTCATGTTGTTTTTAATTACGAAGACAATTCATTTGTCCTTCGCCCAGTTTGCATTCTCGGAATTGAAGTTCGTCGTCACTTCGATAGCGACGGCCACATGATCTGGACTCGCCCAGACATAGGTGGCATTCGTCGGGTTCTTGAACGCATCAGCGAACCAAAATAACCAAACGTCTAGTTTTAAACTAATTACAAATGGCTCTAAATTCAGACACCACTGTGAAGTAAGCGCCAGTTGCTGGCTCACAATCGCCGTGCAGAACTTCTGGATCAAGGTCAATATCTTTTGGCCAACATAAAGTCTGCGCTATCGGGTCAACTGAAACCTGCGCAAGAAAATCGTCGCGATTGAGCTGTGCAATATTTCCAAACCAGTCTGTATGGAAATCAAGATGGCGAGAAAGACCATCAGCAAATACAACTTCTAGTCTTCTTCCACCTAAATATTTGACAGCGGTTACACGCACGCATTGTGTCATGCGCTTACCTTACCTGAGGGGTTCAATTGCTTCAACACTTTTGCCGCCTTGTAAATTTATCCATGCTTGATATATCTCATTTTGATGCGCATATACCCATTCTCTGACAAGTCGTTCTGCGCGCCGAGGCAAATTGCCGTTAACTATCAAACCATTAGAAATAAGTACCTGAGCAGAAAACTCTCCATAGATCGCATGAAAGTGTGGTGGGTTGTGATCGCGTGGATACATATAAATCGAAATTCCATAAAAGAATGAAAGCTTTGGCAACACCGGTGTGTGTGCAAGCACTTGCAATAACGACAGTTAAACAGTGCCCTAGAACGTATATTTGTAACGCTATGAAGTTCGCACCAATCTCTGATCGTCTAAGTGGATTAGGCGCCGCCAAGTGGGCAGTTCACGCAGAAGGTCTACATCGGGCAAGTTTGGGCGAGGCAATAATTATGTTGTCAATCGGCGAACCTGATTTACCACCGCCAGCAAGTGTGCTCGACGCAGCCGCTTCATCAATGCGTGCGGGCCGAACACGATATGCACACGGTCAAGGCGAACCCGAAACATTGGCCGCAATCGCCAATCACCTCACGCGACGCTCAGGCGTACCGGTCACTCCCGAGCAAGTTCTATTTACGGCGGGCACGCAAAATGGTTTGTGCACTGCGCTACTAACTCTTGTTCAGGTTGGCGACGAAGTTCTCGTACCCGACCCTTACTACGCAACCTACGAAGGTTTAGTCGCAGCCGCGGGCGCAACTTTTGTGCCGGTCACAACGCGACCTGAAGAGAATTTTCATGTCACCTCACAAGCAATTGAAAAAGCAATCACTAAGCGCACGAAAGTTTTGTTGCTTAATACACCAAGCAATCCAACTGGTGCGGTACTCACACAAAAAGAAATCGACGAAATCGGCGAAGTCTGCGAGCGCCACGATCTTTGGATAATTTGCGACGAGGTGTACGCCGACATGACATTCGATGTGCCTTTTTGCTCGCCATTTGATCGGCTACACCTGAGACATCGCACACTTGCTGTGTCATCTATTTCTAAATCACACGCGCTGCCTGGTTTTCGCGCCGGTTGGGTCGCATCACACCCTGATGTCACACCCCGATTAGTACTGGTCGCCGAAGCGATGCTGTTTGGCTCGCAACCTTTCATCGAAGACGCACTTGCAATTGCCCTAAACGAAAAACACCCAGAGGTTGAGCGCTTGCGTCTCGCATTTCGCGAGCGGGCTGAAACAGTAATCAACGCGTTTGAAGGTTCAGCATCAGTTACAGCGCGCATGCCCGAAGGCGGAATGTTCATAATGCTTGATGTTCGCAAAACAAAGTTGACGGGCGAAGAATTCGCGTGGCAACTGCTGAATGAACAGAATGTCAGCGTGATGCCAGGTGAAAGTTTCGGCAAAGGTGGCGCTGGGCATATTCGAATCGCACTCACGGTTGACGCAGAAGTTTTGCGCATCGCGTGCGACAGAATCAGAAAACTCGCCGATCAACTCTGCACTGAAACTAACTAGTTCATGACTAGCTCCGAACTTCGCGTAGGTGAAGCGATCATTGACTTGCTCGCTCGCGAATACGGTGTTGATGTTGTGTTTGGCATACCAGGAGTACACAACATTGAGCTCTACCGCGGACTACATCGCTCTGGCGTGCGTGCAATTTCGCCCCGACATGAGCAAGGTGCCGGGTTCATGGCTGACGGCTGGTCAATTGTGAGTGGTCGTCCAGGTGTTTGCGTTTTAATTAGCGGACCAGGCATCACTAATGCGCTCACTCCAATTGCTCAGGCTTATCACGATTCGCGACCAATGTTTGTGTTGGCGTCGACCACGCCGACTGACGCACTTGGCAAAAGTTTTGGGCCACTGCACGACTTGCCCGACCAAGCCAAAATCGCTGAGTCTGTTTGTGCTTTCAGTGAAACCGTCACTGACCCGACACATCTGCCAGAACTAATTGAGCGAGCATTCAACGTTTTTTCTTCATCACGCCCGCGACCTGTTCATATTGCAATTCCAATGGATGTTCTTGCCCAGCCGTGTATTGCGTTCACCCGCAAAAAACTTGTCGTTGCAAAACCGATTGCATCGCCGAGCGAATTCTTACGCGCTGCAGAAATAATCAACGCGGCACAAAATCCAGTCGTTATTGCTGGCGGTGGCTGCGTCAATGCAGGTTCAGAGTTAGCAGCACTCGCCGAAACTCTCGATGCACCCGTGCTGTTAACTGGCAACGCCAAAGGCGTAATGTCGTCGCGTCATGAATTGTGTGCAGGCAATTGTCTCGTGTTTGGTCGCGTGCAACGCGATGTTGAAACAGCAGATGTAGTCATCGTCGTTGGCACAGAACTTTCAGACACCGACCTCTATAACAATGGTCGTGCGCTTAATTTCGGCGGCAAAGTTGTGCGTATTGACATTGATCAAGCACAAATATCTCGACGTACAACGCCAACTGTTTCACTTGTTGGTGATGCAGCAATCACGCTGCGCGAACTAACGACCAAGATCACAAAACGAACATCACAAGAAGGCCCGACTCGGGCTCAAACTTGGCGAAATCATGCACGAGCAAAAACAAATGCCAAATTCGTACCGTGGCTTAAGGCCATCGAAGATAATTTGCCGAGCAACGCAATCGTTGCACTTGACTCAACGCAATTGGCTTACAGCGCACATTGGTGGTTGCCAGCAACGCATGCACGCTCGTGGCTCGCACCCTATGGTTTTGGCACACTCGGCTGCGCGCTACCCATGGCAATTGGTGCAAGTGTCGCCGCACCGGATAGGCCAGTTTTAGCAATTGCTGGTGATGGCGGTTGGTTGTTCACCGTTGCAGAGATGGCATCTGCTGTCGACTTAAATAGCAGAATCGTTTTACTATTGTGGGACAACCACGGCTACGAGCAGATCCGCGAATCTTTCGACGATGTCAACGCGCCTCAATTGGGCGTAGACGTCTCTTCGCATGACGCAGCTGCAATAGCCCGCGGTTTTGGCTGGACAACGACACAAGTTGACACGCCGCAACAATTGTCTGAGGCGCTACAAATCGCATTTGCTGCAAACGCACCACAATTCATTCGCGTGCTAGTTAAATAATTAAATATTTAGCTATTTCGCTTGTATCTAGTTAGTTCGATAAACGACAAAAACTTTGCGCAAAGTTTCGTGAACGGTCCACTTACCCTTCCAACCAATTGGAAAGATACAACTAGATCCAGCAGTAAGTTCGACAGCATCCCCGCCATCTTCATGAACGGTCATACGGCCGGACAAAACATAAATAACTTCACCACGTGTGGTGAACTCCCAGCGTGACGCACCAACTTCACACTCCCAAGTGCCAGCAGTGACAGTTTCGTTATCAAGAAAAACTTTAGCTCGTGTCATAATCTCGCCAGTCAACGGCTCTGCCGAAGGCTGACCGAGTGGTTTGGCATCAAGATCTGCTGCCGGGATATCGCCTGCTCTAAATGAAATAGTCATAACGGGAAGTTTACG
>CALACK010000146.1 GCA_937890395.1 uncultured Acidimicrobiaceae bacterium
GAACTCGCCCACTTTGCCTGCGCCAATCGCGGACACGGCCGCGAGTTTCGCTCACAACTCGTCACCTTGCATCGTCGCTACACATCTCTCGCCCATGCCGCAGCGCTTCACCAGTTATTTGTTGCCAGCGGACTCTCGGTGAATCCGCTAATCGCCACAAGTTAAGAGTGACTCCAAAATCTGATTGGCATCGACTGCTTTGCGGTCTCTAGTGCGTCGGTGATCTCTTGATAGCGAGGGCCACCAAAATGATGCAGCGCGGTTAACACATCGGTCACTTTTGTTGCGCCAAGAATTTTGAGGAATGGCAACACATAATCGGAAGGAACCGTATGAGAAAATTCGTATTCATCACTGCCAAAGAAGCGTTCAACTTTAGGACCGATGTCATGGCCAGAAATGACAAGATCACCATTTTCGGCTAACGATGCACAAATTGTTCGAGAGTCTGCACCGCTTCGCTCTTCAACCAGAACTACTTCTTTAAGTGGTGAATTTTGCCCGTGCGCTTTTGTGGCGTTGAGTTCTGCGTAGTCAGGATTCTCGAGCCACTCCACTATTTAGTTACGCTCGGGCGCGTCAATATTGTGCACTTCGTCGGTGCGCGTATCGTCACTGACTGTATTGTCGCTGACTGTATTGTCACCGGCATTTCGCCATAGCGGTGGAGTTTCTCCTTGTTTTAGAAAGTGCTTGCCGATATTTGAATAGAGGCAACTATTTACAGCTTTCTTCTCGGCGCCAATCTCTTTGCAAATAAGTCGGGCGCGACTATTTGGATTCTTTCGCAGAAACTCAGTAATTTTCGCAATCATTTCTTCCATCGTTGTGTCCTATTTTTTCGTCTTTCGTTTTGATATACATGTTTTCGCATTCGGCGTGAACTGCCCCGCTCGAACTAAATATCCTTTTCGACAGAGTTCTTCGGCGAGTTTCTCTTCTGCATCTTCGGCAGAAGTTCTCGTAGAAAAATACCCCGCTGGTGAGAGTTTCTTGTTGTGACCAATCAAGTAACTAGTTACGTAGTTTGAGTTGAGTTTTTTGTCGGTTTCTGATTTTCGCTTGACCCGATGCTCTTCGATTCGGGTATTTACATCTTTCGAAGTTGAACCAACATAGACATGGCCCTTTGCTGGCTGAGTTTTTAGGTGGTCTTGTTTTAGATCGACTACATAAACGTGAAACTTCTCGCCGTTATTGACGAAATGACCGCGACGGATGTATTTCTCAATTTGTTCGTCGCGTCGACGGCGAGCAACCGCAGCAGACGTTCTGGGTTTTGCATATGGGCTGGCCACATAAATTTTGACATAGTGCCCTCGTGCATAATCTTGGCCAGCGGACCGAGACTCTTGAAGCGTCTTGAGCCGTGCTTCGGGCGGCGTCTTGGACATACCTATATATAGGTGTGGCTTGGATTGACCATTGGCA
>CALACK010000147.1 GCA_937890395.1 uncultured Acidimicrobiaceae bacterium
CCGTTCGTAAATAAATTCATCGCCAATGTAATGATGTCAACGTTTCCTGTTCGCTCACCATTGCCGAATAAAGTTCCTTCTACACGATCGGCGCCGGCCATAACGCCAAACTCGGCAGCCGCAACCGCGCAACCGCGATCGTTATGCGGGTGCAATGACAATACGAGTTTGTCTCGGCGGGGTACATTGCGACCGAACCATTCGATTACGTCGCCATAGACATTGGGCGAGTAGCACTCGACGGTTGCCGGCAAGTTCAAAACAATCTTACGCTCGACAGTAGGTTCAATGACTTGCATCACAGCTTCGCAAATCTCAATTGCGAATTCTGGCTCTGTCAAAGTAAAACTCTCAGGCGAGTATTCGTAGCGCAAGTTGGTGCCTTTTAATTTTGTCTCAAGTTCACGACAAATCTTTGCTGCGCTCGTCGCGATTTCGACAACGCCAGTTTTATCGAGGCCAAACACGACACGGCGCTGCAAAGGGTTCACCGAGTTATAAAAGTGCATGATTGCATTCGGCGCGCCAAGCAAACAGTCGTATGTGCGCTCAAGCAGTTCGCGTCGACATTGCACAAGAACTTGAATCGTCACGTCTTCAGGAATCAAATCTTGCTCAATCAACAATCGCACAAAGTCATAATCGGGTTGACTGGCCGACGGAAACCCAACTTCAATTTCTTTGAAACCCATCTTCACGAGCGTCTTAAACATCCGCAATTTTCTCTCAGGATCCATTGGGTCGATCAAAGCCTGATTGCCATCACGCAAGTCAACAGAACACCACAGCGGAGCCTTGTCAATTATTCGGTTCGGCCAAGTGCGATCAGTAAGCACAAGTGGCACCGAGCTCGAGTATTTTTCAAATTGCATCTTGCGAGGTTGGACTGGTTTCGGTGGCACTTTATGTCTCGTTTCTGTTTGTAATTTTCTCGAACTTGCGAATTAGTACTCCGTATCAATTTTGGTAAAAAGAAAACCCCCTGGGCCTTTTGGCTCAGAGGGTGCGGCTGCAGTGATATGAGACTACGCCGTTACGTAAGTAGTAGTCCGTTTCCGATAATCATGATGTTTCAGTGTGCCTGCAAATTACGACAACACCAACTAGCTAGTTGGCTAGTTAGTTAATTATTCAACTAGGCGTTGGCGCGAGAAAGTTTCTGAACTGCCAAGGATCTGTCAGATCTAATCGGCTTGTATTGCCGTAGCCAGGGAACAAGTCATTGCGGGTCTTTAATGGGTCCCAATCTGTTGGGGCGCTGTGAATCTCACCAAGATACGGTCGGGCGTCGGCGAGAATTGACTTCCAAGGCAGTTCGTCTGGCACACGTACGCCTTCAGTTGGGCTCGCAATCATCCACTTCAATGCAGCCAGCACTGAGCCGGCAACTTGCAGAGTCGTCGCGCTTTGCCCGGTTGTAATTGTTCGTGCTTCATCAATTGACAATCGCGAACCTGTCCACCAGCCGGTGTAGTCGTGACCGAGCAACAACACGCCAAGTTCATCACGGCCCGAAATAATTTCGTTGTTCATAATCCGCTCTTTTGGTTGCTTCTGCCAGTTGCGCATACGTAATTCGAGCACACTATTGATTGCCTCATTTGACGGACAATATGAATAATGAACAGTGGGACGATAAATCGCTTTACCAGAATCATCGCGCACAGTTAAGTGATTACTCATCGTGTAACTCTCACCGTGACGAATAATCATTCCGAGAATTTCACCACTAGGCACCCAAGAGCGAACCCAAGTTTCCATGCCAGGTTGCGCAAGACAAATCTGATTGCACGGTCCATCATCGGCATGCACTTGAGCGTTGGCTGGCATCCAACGTTCATGTGTGCCCCAACCCATTTCTGCTGGCGCGACTCCTTCTTCGTAGAAACCTTCTACCGACCAAGTGTTGACAAATTCATTCACTTGTTTCGGCTGATTTGTGATCTGTGTGTCGCGTTCGCTGATGTGAATTACACGCGTACCGGTCAACATCGCTAATCGATCAAATGACTCGCTGGC
The DNA here is from genome assembly GCA_937890395.1 of uncultured Acidimicrobiaceae bacterium. Taxonomy (GTDB): domain Bacteria; phylum Actinomycetota; class Acidimicrobiia; order Acidimicrobiales; family Ilumatobacteraceae; genus BACL27. The sequence continues at coordinate 2,020 of CALACK010000147.1, forward strand.
CAACGCTGACTCGAGCGCACTTTGACGCGAACCAGCGCGCCCGTCAGCAAGAATTTTATTTGAGATTTCAAACAGCGCTTGCTTGACGAAATGTGAAACTAAACCAGGGTTTGCACCGTGCTCAACAACCGCGCTCGGTCCATTATTTGATCCCCACTTCGCGATCATTTTGCGGATTGATTGATGACGCACATAGAGAGTGCGGTCAAGCGGGTGAGTTGTCGCCATGTTGTCGTATGGGTTCCACAATTCAACCGATGTATTTATGTATCGCACTCCATGGTTGCGACACCATTCAAGAATTGTCGTGCAGTCAATGTTCCAAGCGAGGTCTAATAGAATTTCTCCAGAAGAAACACGGGCCGATAAAAAGCTGTCTAAGTTTTCTTTTGTAACTTGGCCGATTTCGTAACTAACACCCATCGCCAAAACATCTGCAACGCGATGTCGATTGTCAACAAAGTCAACTATTGAAATCGACTTCGGATCAAGTTTTAAGTCGCGAACTATAAGCGGAATTACCGCTTGCGCAACAGAACCACAGCCGAGAACGAGCACCCGAGTTGGGCGCACTTGTGCGGTCACGCGTATCGAGTGGCGGAGTCGTCCTTGCCAGCGTTTAGAAGTGCGTGTAATGAAGCATCAAATGCAATGTCGGAAGGCAAGAGTAAAGATTGCCAGTCGTATGCAATGCCCTTGCGACCAGTGAATAGCGGCTCGTCAAGTGCGGCGAGATTGCTCAGATAATTTTCAGGAGAAGTTTTGTTAAACACGATTTTTGACCCTACACACCTGGTCAACATTTGTCTACTGTCTGAGTGGTCAGGCAAGACTGACTCGCGAGTCAGCGAACAGGTTAGAGAACTACTGTTCTCGCCTGTTCTCTGATTAGCTAGCGCTTTCGACCAAGACGACGAGGGTCGCGTTGGTAGCCTGAGAGTTCAGATGTCTGACCCCAAATCACGTCGCGGCGCGCCTCGCCCGACTAACCACTCCTCGGGTCGTACTCCGAATCGTTTACAAAATCCGCGACCAGCTGGTGAATCGACTGAGAACGCCAGTGGCAACATCGGCTCGAGTTCGAATACTCGCCAAGCAGTTACGACCCCGACGGGTTTCGCCGATCTCGGGGTCAGCGAGCGAGTCGACGCGGGTCTAGCAGCGGCTGGCTTTGCGGCTCCATTCGCAATTCAAACTGAGGCAATACCGGTTGCCTTAAGCGGAGAAGATCTGTGCGGTCGTGCTCGAACTGGCTCTGGCAAGACTTTGGCGTTTGGTATTCCGATGATTGAGCGCGTGACACAAACTGCTCTAGCTAAGAAACCCCGTGGTCTTGTGCTCGTGCCGACCCGTGAATTGGCTGTTCAAGTTACCGATGTCTTGGCGCCAATTGCCAAACATTGCGGCGTACGCGTGCTTGCTGTTTACGGAGGTGCGGCTCGTGACAAGCAAGTTGATCAACTCAATCGCGGCGCCGAAATCGTCATCGCCACGCCGCTTCGATTGATTGATTTGTTGAAATCAAACGAGGCAGATCTCAGTGATGTTGAAGTCATCGTGCTTGACGAGGCAGACCGCATGGCCGACGAGGGTTTCATGCCACAAGTTGAATGGATTTTGCGTCACGTCACAAAAATTCACCAGACAATGTTGTTTTCGGCAACTTTAGACGGGCAAGTTGCGACGCTAGTAAAGCGTTACATGAAGTCTCCAAAAGAAGTCAGCATTGATGCACCGACCGACACGGTTGGCACTATGCGCCACTTATTTCTTGGCGTGCATCACATGGATAAAAATCGGGTTATCGCCGCCATGGCCCGCGCAGGTGGTCAAACAGTGGTTTTCTGCGACACTAAACGAGCGTGTGACAAAGTTTCCGATGATCTTGTCGCTCTCGGCGAAAAGGTTTCGGCATTGCACGGTGACATGGCTCAAGGTGCACGCGAACGTTCATTACGCAAGTTCGCCCAACGCGAACTCAATATTCTCGTTTGCACAGATGTCGCGGCGCGCGGAATTGACATTGATGACGTCGGCATCGTAGTTCATTATGTGCCGCCGCTAGAAGTCAAAACGTATTTACATCGCTCTGGCCGTACGGCGCGAGCAGGCAAAGACGGTTGGGCAGTAACACTTGCCGAATACAACCAGCACACGACTTGTCGAATCATTCAGCGCGGTTTGCGACTTGAGACTCAGGCGCCAATCGAGGTTTTCTCAAACGATAAAAGACTCGCTGATTTGAATTCGTTTTTAACTGGTTCTACCGCTACCAGTTAAAACCAAGCTGGTCGGCTAGTTTCAAAACGCGAAATTTTGTCGCTGTGTTGCAAAGAAATTGAGATGTCGTCAAGCCCGTTCAAGAATCGATTTTGAGTGTCAGCGTTCATCTCGAAAGTCTCACAAAGGCCAGTGCTCGCAACTTCAACAACGAGGCGCTCCACATCAACAGTGATTTCGGTCGTCGAGTCACTCTCGATAATCTGCCAAAGTTTGTTGACTATTTCCTCACTCAAAACCACGGCGATCAGACCGTTTTTGCCACAGTTATTACGAAAGATGTCGCTAAAACTTGGGGCGATTACTGCGTTGAATCCACCTTGTTGAATCGCCCAAACAGCATGTTCGCGCGAAGACCCAACACCAAAACTTTTGCCTGCAACCAAAATTGATGCGCCCGCATACCTCTCATCGTTGAGCACGAAATTTCGGTCATCTCGCCAAGTTGAGAACAACCCTTTTTCGAAACCTGTTCGCTCGACGCGCTTCAACCATTCAGCAGGGATAATTTGATCGGTGTCAACATCGCTGCGCTTGAGCGGCACACCGCGACCAGAAATTACTCGCACGGCTTTCATGACAAATCTTCCGGCGAAGCAAAATGGCCAGCGACTGCAGTAGCAGCAGCAACTGCAGGTGAGACCAAGTGGGTGCGACCGCCGCGTCCTTGCCTGCCTTCAAAATTGCGATTTGATGTGCTCGCAGCGCGTTCTTGAGGCGCAAGTTTGTCGGGGTTCATCGCTAAGCACATTGAGCAACCCGGTTCACGCCAGTCAATGCCGGCATCAATGAAAATTTTGTCAAGACCTTCGGCTTGCGCCTGCAGCTTCACGGCGTGACTTCCGGGCACAACCATCACGCGTTTTACTTTTACTTTTCGCCCGCGAACAACATCTGCGGCCGCACGCAAGTCTTCAATTCGAGAGTTGGTGCAAGAGCCGATAAACACGGTGTCAACTTTGATGTCACGAATCGCAGTGCCGGCTTTCAGCCCCATATATTCAAGCGCACGCGTAACGCTGTCACGCTCGGTCGCATCGCTGTAGTCACTTGGTGTCGGCACCAAACCATTTAGCGATACAACTTGGGCTGGGTTCGTACCCCAAGTTACATTCGGCGAAAGTTTGCTGGCGTCAATAGTTACTTGCTTGTCAAACACGGCACCATCATCTGTTTGTAAAGTCTTCCAATCAGCAATCGCTGCTTCAAATTGTTCGCCACTCGGTGCAAACTCGCGACCGCGTAAATATTCAAAAGTTATATCGTCTGGTGCGACAAGCCCAGCGCGTGCGCCAGCCTCTATTGACATATTGCAAACTGTCATTCGACCTTCCATTGACAGCGCGCGAATCGCCGAACCGCGATATTCGATCACATGGCCAATGCCGCCACCAGTTCCAATTTCGCCTATCACAGCGAGGATGATGTCTTTGGCGGTGACACCTTTTGGCGCAACACCGTCGACGGTAATGCTCATCCACTTCGGGCGTTCTTGTGGCAAAGTTTGTGTTGCTAAAACGTGTTCGACTTCGCTCGTACCGATACCAAACGCAAGTGCTCCGAATGCACCGTGCGTTGCTGTGTGACTGTCACCGCAAACAATCGTCATACCTGGCAGTGTGCGACCTTGCTCTGGACCAATCACATGCACAATGCCTTGTCGAGAGTCGCCCATTGGGTAGAGCGTGATCTTAAAATCTTTGGCGTTTTTGCGCAACACTTCAATTTGTTTCGCTGAAATCTCGTCAGCAATCGGTAAGTGAATATTCTCTGTGGGCACATTATGGTCTTCAGTCGCCACAGTGAGGTCTGGTCGACGCACCGTGCGGTTCGCAAGACGTAACCCGTCAAATGCCTGCGGGCTCGTTACTTCGTGGACTAAGTGCAGATCTATATATATGAGGTCAGGTTGATCTTTTCCAGAACTGACTACATGGCGATCCCAAACTTTTTGTGCAAGGGTTTTGGGTTGCGAGTTCACCTGTCTATTCTGCCTGAGTAATCTGCTGTCTCAACGATTATTTTCAAAGTCGCTCGTCGCAATAGTGTAAAAAATACTGCTGAAAACAGTCAGTGCGGCGGCAAGTGCGAGCATTGTTCCAAGCACGCCGAGAGGTGGTTGCCACACAGGGTTACTAAACATCTCAAAGAAGTTTTGTGGTTTGATGCCAACCGAATAACGACGAAGAACATTTATCGCCGTTGCAAAAACAGCAACAGCCCATCCGCAGACAATAAGCCTGGCTGATTTTTTTAGTGGCACCCAAACTGCCCCGATAATAATTGGTATACCTGCAATTAGTGGCGTGAGGTAACGCCCCTGAACCCCATAAGTTCGCAATAAGTTCTGTGTGTTTCGATTAATGAAAATCATCAAAAATGGGATCAATAGTGCCAGGCAAACCACGGCATTACGATTCGCTTTCGTAACCTGATGCCAGTTTCTTGAAACAATTACTCCAAATAGCGCAATGAAAAACCACACAACAAAAGTGGGAGTTGGTGTATCAAGCCAACCAAAATTACCAATTGACTCACCAACTTTTATTGAGGTGTCGTTGAGTGATTGTTCAGCGATCTGTCTAAACGACGGATTGCTCGGGTCAGTGACAACCCGCTCCCCGAGGTGGTAAGAGTAGATCTTTAAATACCATGCGACCGTCGCAAACAGCGAAATTATCGTTGCGAGAATAATCCGCCAACTTGAGATAATTCGCGCGATTGACTCTTTTATGTTCGCTTGTGCAATTAATGAGATGCCAACAATGAGTGCCACGATAACTGCGCCAATTGGTCTCGCAAGTATCAACAGAGAAGATGAAATCTCAACAGAATTAAATGTCAGAAATGAAATTTTAGTGGATGACAGCAAAGTTGTGATCGAACACCATAAACAAATTGACGCCGAAATTTCAATTGCGCTTGAGCTAATTACAGAACTAAAAAAAATTACACCAGGAGTAACTGCCGCTAAAATGACAATGATTGATCTGCGGTTGGATAAAATATTTACACAGCCAAGCGCGATTAAAAATGCACAAAAAGCAGCATTGATTAGTCGACCAAGATGTACAGAAAAATCAGTTGCTCCGATGAGTGAGCCCAGCCCACTGGCAAAATATCCAACAGGTGGGTAACGCCCCATGTCGGTTCTGGGTTGTTCAACTGGTGTCAAAGTTTCAAGTGGAAGCGAGCATGCCGGAGTTTCAGGTTTGCCGACAAAACACCACGGCACTAATTGTGCAACGCCGAATTGTCGGGGAATATCTACGTAGGTTGACCAATATGAAGTTGATTGACTTGCCGCTATGTCGGTGCCGACTAATTCTCCTCTAACTAAGGCAGCACCTCTGATATAACTTGCCGGTTCGTCTGGTGCGGCAAATAATGGAGTCAATTGTGACCAAACGCCAATTACGAGAAGAAACGCAAGCGTTAGAGAAACTAGTGGTCGCGATTTAATCTGTAACTGCCAGCGAGCAGTGAATTTCATTCAACTAAGAGTGCCACATCTTGAGCGAAATATTTAACTTCTCCGAAATTTGAATGCTTTGTACACACCACGGGTATGCATGATGATTTAACACCAATTGCCATAGCCACTTGTGTCGAAGCCAGTCTTCATTCTTCGTTAGATGGCTTTAATTTGCCGCGAGCCCGTCTTTACGGGGTGAGCATCGTTGACGCGAATGGCATCGCGTCACATCAAGATGGTGCATTACGAATCAGTTTTCTGGCTGAGCATGGTGATGTATATGAGTTGCTAGATGCGCCGAGTAGTGCCATCGCCAGAATGTTTGATGTCGCCGTAGTTCTAACTTGTGGTTGGGCAGCCCCTCTTAATCGTGATGAAAATGACGACGAGGCACGATTAGACGATGAGATTCGTGACGAAGTTCCGCCGAGCCAACACCCATTGCGTCGACGAGTGCGGTTAGTTGTCGCAGTCTGCGATAAAGGTGTTGCATCTGTATTGCGTTTTGCTGATACTCCAAACGATATTGTCACAGACGCTGGTGCAGCTCGGGGCAGTTTGGCTGATGCAGTTAAAGATTTATGGAATGACCCAAAAGTAGTCGTCAGTCGTGAGAGCATCAGTTAGTGCATTAAATTATTAACAAGTCAGTGACTTGCGCGTCGACTAATTAACGCGATGATCGGTAGTGAACCGACAGACATGCTTCAACAAGCGTTGGTACAAAGTATTCTTTCATCGCGAAAACCGCGTTGTGTCCACCGTGCACTTCAAAGACTTCAACATCATTAATTATTTGATACAACTCTGTCTGACGTTCAGCGGCGACGACGTTATCTTGCGTGGTGATTACAACTGCAGCAGGCGCTTCAAGTCGTGGCAACCAGTCGCGTGAGTCGAAGTTACCGATTGCGCTACCAGCCTCAAGAATATGTCGCCAATCGTGGCTGGCAATTTGTTGAACCGCCCAATCCGCGAGCCCTTCTGATTTGCGTTGCAAATAAAGTTGATCAGTAATCCATGCACGGGCTTGCGGTGTAGTCAAGCGAGATAAGGCAGCAAGACCGGTTAATCCAAAGAAGCTAAGTTTTTCTTCACGCTTTTCTGCAAAGTGGCTCGCAGTGCTGCATAACACGATTCCGCGTACGCGCAGTTCATGGCGACCCCATAAAAGTTGCGCAACAGCACCCCCCATTGAATACCCAACAGGAATGAATGTTGAGATGCCAAGAACATCAGCGACTGCAGCGGCGTCATCTGCGCAATCTTCAAGTTTGAAATTTGACTTTGTGCGAATTCCTCGTCCATGGCCCCGCATGTCCATTGCTACAACACGAAAATGTTCAGACAGCGCATCAAAACATGTGAACCAATTCAAGTCTGTAGTTGCAGTCCATCCGTGCAAAAGCAAAAGAGTTGGTGCACCCGCTGGTCCAGATTTTTCGCGAATAAATATTCGACCACGACCAGGAAGGTCAATCTCGAATCCAGGTGGCAAGCCGGCTAAAGGTGCGACCGACTCGCGGATCACTGTTGTTGAATCCCGATAATTTTGACTTTCAAATTTCCGTTCGGCGCAGCGTAAGTGACCATGTCACCTTTTTTCACACCGAGTAAAGCCGCACCAAGTGGAGAAGTTGGGCTCATCACCTCGGCACTCTCGCACCGTTCTTCAATATGGCCGATCAAATAACTTTCAGCCATTGATGGGTCATCGCCGTCGTAAAGCACAGTTACGATCGTGCCGAACCCCACCGAGCCGTCGACTGGCGGTTCAACAATTTCGACATTTTCAAGAATCGACTCAAGTTGACGAATTCGACCTTCCATATGGCCATGCTCATCTTTGGCAGCGTGGTAGTCACCGTTTTCTTTGAGGTCACCGTGCTCGCGCGCGCGGGCGATTTTCTCGGCGGCTACGATTCTGCCGCGAGTGGTGAGGTCAGCGTGTTCTTCATGCAGGCGTTCGTAAAGGTTTCGAGAGACTTTGTGGATCATTACCCATAAAATGCTACCTACCAATACGCGTGACTAAATCTAAGCAGTTATTTTCCAGAGATATCAGCCAGAAATTGCGCCCTACGATTAGAGGATGGTTTCACACAATGCAAACGAAAATCCGCGAAATTCGATGACTAGCCATCGTGTTGCAATAATTGGCGGCGATGGAATTGGCCCAGAGGTACTCACCGAGGCTCTCAAAGTAGTTGAAGCATCAGGTGTGAAACTTATGACGACGAATTTTGATTTAGGCGGCGCGAGATATCTTCGTGATGGCGAAATTCTTTCAGACGCAACGCTTGCTGAGTTGCGCGGGTTCGATGCAATTTTGCTCGGTGCAGTAGGTACACCCGCAGTGCCCCCAGGCGTAATAGAACGCGGGTTGTTGCTTAAAATACGTTTCGAATTGGATCTATATATAAACCTTCGTCCATTTTCTGGTGTTGGGCCTGGTCAAACAAAGTCCCATGATTTTATTGTGATTCGCGAAAACACAGAAGGTCCATATGTCGGCGAGGGCGGTGTGTTGCGTCGTGGCACGCCAGATGAAGTTGCCACACAAGGAAGTGTCAACACGGCTAAAGGCGTTGAGCGTTGCGTGCGTTTTGCATTCGAACTTGCGATGACTCGCAGTCGCAAACATCTCACGCTAGTTCATAAAACAAACGTGCTTACATTCGCCGGTGATTTATGGCAGCGTACCTTTGATCGTGTTGCCAAAGACTTCACCGATGTTGCGACTGCATACAACCACATTGATGCAGCATGCATTTATTTCGTGCAAGACCCGCATCGTTACGATGTGATCGTCACCGATAATTTGTTCGGCGACATTCTCACCGACTTGGGCGGGGCAGTGTCTGGGGGTATTGGTGTTGCGTCGTCAGCGAATTTAAATCCGACTAGAAGTGGTCCGTCAATGTTTGAGCCAGTGCATGGTTCTGCTCCTGATATTGCAGGCAAGGGTGTCGCTAATCCGGTGGCGGCGATTTTGTCGGCGGCACACATGCTTGAGTTTCTTGGTGAGCAAGCGGCTGCGACAGCACTAAGAGTTGCATGCGAGTCGCCGGTCACAGGCACGACAACGGCAGTCGGCGATGAAATTGTTAAACGTGTTAAAGCCAGCAATTAGCCAGCCAAATTAAGAGATTTAATTGAAGCCGACGAATTAATTGCTCGGCAGTAACCTTAAAACAGTTGTTAATAGTTTTAATTTTAATTAGGAGACAGAATGCCGATTACTACAACTCCAAAGATTTGGATGAACGGTTCGCTCGTTAATTGGGACGAAGCCAAGGTGCATGTACTGACGCACACACTTCATTACGGCACTGGCGTATTCGAGGGTATTCGCGCGTATGAGACTGCAAATGGTCCGGCAGTTTTTCGATTGACCGACCACATTAAGCGGCTTCACAACAGCGCACAAATCATGGGGATGGAGCTGCCATATTCGGTTGAAGAACTCGTTGAGGCGACAAAACAGACCGTTCGTTCGACTGGCTTGCCTTCGTGTTACGTTCGACCGCTTGCCTACTACGGATACGGCGAAATGGGATTAAATACTTTGCCGTGCAAAGTTGATGTTGCCATCGCTTGTTGGCCTTGGGGCGCTTATCTCGGTGATGATGCTGTTGACAAAGGTGTGCGAATGAAGATTTCATCATGGACGCGTCACGATCACAATACGATGCCACCGGCGGCAAAAACTGTCGGCAACTATGTCAACTCGTCGCTGGCAAAAGTTGAAGCACTTAAAGCCGGCTACGACGAAGCGATCATGCTTGCGCCAAACGGTTTGGTAGCCGAATGCACTGGCGAGAATATTTTCTGTGTTCGCAACGGTGTAATTCTTACGCCGCCACTTTCGGCTGGCGCACTTGAAGGCATCACACAGTCAAGCGTCACCAAAATTGCACGCGATCTCGGATATGACATTCGCGTTGACAATATTGCCCGCAGCGATTTGTATATTGCTGATGAAATTTTCGTTTGTGGTACCGCAGCCGAAGTTGGCTCTGTGAGTTCTGTTGATGATCGTAAAGTGCCGTGCCCTGGGCCGATGACAAAAGCAATCGCTACTACCTACGCCAAGGCAGTTCGCGGCCAAGATGATCGTTACATACACTGGTGTGAGTTAGCCAAGTAATTGATCATGACTCAGCCTGTGTCTGAACACATGTCAAAATCGCCTGAACTGGTCGAGGTGTTTGACACAACTCTGCGCGACGGCATGCAAGTCGAGGGCGTTTCTGCAAGCGTGCAAGACAAACTTCGTATCGCTGAACAACTCGATTATCTAGGCGTGCAATACATCGAGGGCGGCTGGCCGGGTGCGAACCCAAAAGACATCGAGTTTTTTGCTCGTGCCCGCACAGAACTTAAATTGAAGACTTCGACGCTTGTTGCTTTTGGTTCGACACGTCGCCCCGCTGGCAAAGTCGATGATGACGCAACACTGCGAAATCTGATTGAAGCCGAGACAAGCGCAGTATGCATTGTTGCCAAGAGTTCTGACTATCACGTTGAACAAGCGTTGCAGACGACTCTTGACGAGGGCGTAGCAATGGTCAGTGACTCTGTCAAATTTTTAGTTGCGAACAATCGTCGCGTACTTGTCGACATGGAGCATTTTTTTGACGGTTATAAACACAACGCAGAATTTTCGTTGCGCGTACTTGAAGCTGCAGTAATAAATGGTGCAACGCACCTAGTTTTGTGCGATACCAACGGTGGGTCATTGCCAAATGAAGTTGAAAAGATTGTCTCTGAGGTGCGTCGTCACATTGGTAACGACGTCATAATCGGCATTCATTGCCACGATGACACAGGCTGTGCAGTTGCTAACTCGCTCGCCGCCGTGCAAAGCGGCGCACGCCATGTGCAGGGCACATTGAATGGTCTGGGCGAACGCACTGGCAACACGAACTTGACGACCGTGATTCCAAACTTGCAACTCAAACTCGGTTACAAGTGCTTGCCAGAGGGTCACCTTGAGCGACTCACGCAGGTAAGCAATCACGTTGCCGAAGTTCTCAATCGTCCGATGAACCCGCAAGCACCATATGTTGGGGTTTCAGCGTTTGCACATAAGGCCGGCTTACATGTTTCAGCAATTGCTCGCGTCAAAGATGCATATGAGCACGTCGCGCCAGAACTCGTTGGCAACGGCACGCGCTTTTTAGTTTCAGAGATGGCTGGTCGCGCGACGATTTCAATGAAGGCTAAAGAGTTGGGCCTCGATATGGATGGTCCGGCAATCAATCAAGTGCTTGACGATTTAAAACGACTTGAATTTGAGGGCTACCACTTCGAAGCCGCAGATGCCTCACTTGAGTTATTGATGCGTCGTGCATCTGGTTGGGATCAATCATTTTTTAAAGTTGAGTCAATGCGAGTAATTACAGATGAAGCGGCATCCGGGGCATTTACAACTGAAGCAACAGTAAAAGTTTGGGTTGGCGAAACTCGAAATGTTAATACTGCCGAAGGGAACGGCCCAGTCAATGCAATTGATACTGCATTGCGCGAATCTTTGAAAACGAGCTTTCCACAACTCGAGCGTGTTCATCTCACCGACTATAAAGTTCGAATTCTTGACTCTGGGTCTGCGACTGGCGCTGTCACTCGTGTACTCATTGACGCCACTGATGGTGAACACACGTGGACAACTATCGGGGTCTCAGCCAACATCATTGAAGCGTCATGGCGCGCACTTGAAGAATCTTTGGTCTACGGATTATTGCACTTGCGATCTTGATCGTATGACTAATTGATCTAGGATATTTGGATTATGGCTGCGCCAAAATTTACGCCTGTTGATCCGATTGATCGTCCTCGTTCGTATTCGTCACCAGAACATATTCCGTCGATGTGGGTTAATGATCGCCCTGCGGCAATTACAAGTCGCCAACCAATTGGCGCACGACTCGGTCGTCAAGGTCCAGATCAGGGATATGCATTGAAACTCGCAGAAGGCCTGCGCGACTTGATTGAATTGCAGCCTGGCGAGTCGGCCGACGATGCAATTCGTGGAACCCTCGCAATTGCTTTACGCCGTGCGTCAAAATATGGCCGCGCTCCAGTGATCCATGATTTGGTGTTTGCATTTTCAATCTGGGGATGGATGTTGCTGAATCCGCCTGATGATTTAATTGCGAGCCGTAAGCAGTTGTTTTCAGGTCTTGGTCGAGCAACGCATCACTATTCTGAGACTCGAGAACTTGTTGACAGAGTTCCTGAAAGCACAATGATTATGACGATTGAGCAAATTCGCACAGGAATGCCCGGAAGTTGGCGAGCGCTGACTGGCGTATAACTTTTATTCTGTAATTGCGTGTGCTTCTAAATCTTTCAACGATATAAATTCAAGTGTCAAAGTGTGAGTTGAACGCAAGCGAACTTTCGGCGCCTTGCCAGCTTCAAAAGCCTCTTGCCAGCGCGGTGCGCATAAACACCACTGATCGCCGGGCTTTAAACCAGCGAAACCATATTGCGGCATCGGCGTAGACAGATCATTGCCTACCGATTTTGAATACGCTAAAAACTCTTCGGTCATCACCGCGCAGACAGTGTGTACGCCGGTGTCGTCTCCACCAGTTTCGCAACAACCTGTGCGATAGAAACCGGTCACGGGGTCGAAGTTGCACGGCTCAATTGGCTCGCCATAAACATTTGTTTGCATACCGATTGTCATGTTAGTTATGAAGCCAATTAGTTAAGTGAGATGCCAACGAGACGACCGATTACATATGTAACCCCGACGGCTAACAACATGATCGCAACTTGACGCACGGCGCTCGAAACTTTTGATCGTTCGGCCTGTTGACCAATCGCATAGCCAGCTACGGCAGCTGCGACTATGGCGACAGTTACTGAAAGATATCGGGCAGAATCGCCGCTACTAAATATCCATGGCACAACCGGCAACATCGCACCAGCCAAAAATGTGAGTAGAGAAATTAAAGCAATTTGAATTGGGTTCGGCAAGTTTCCAGCGTCAATCCCGAACTCTTCGCGAGCGTGCACGATCACGGCGCGTTCGGGGTCGCGCATAACTTCTTTTGCCGACGCGGAGGCTTGCTCGCGTGACATCCCATGTTGGCGATACATCGCGGCGAGTTCAGATGTTTCTGCTTCTGGGTGCATTTTTAGTTCACGCAACTCGAGCGCCATCTCGCGTTCAACAAGTTCATTTTGTGCGCTGATTGATACCCATTCGCCAGCAGCCATGCTCGCCGCACCCGCAACTGCAGCGGCAATACCCGCGAGTCGTACAACGCTTGAGTCAACGCCTCCAGCAGCAAATCCAATGATCAATGAGACATTTGAGACTAAGCCGTCACTAAAACCAAACACTCCTGCACGCGCCGAACCGCCAGCAAGCGCGCGGTGATCAGGGTGACCTTCGTGTTCAAGAGTTTTGTTTGCCACTACCTCAACGATAGTTCTGTCTCTGTCAACAACACACACCGAGATAGCCTTAAGACAGATGGCACAGACTCCGCGCTACCGATTTGCGCCGTCACCAACAGGGTACTTTCATGTTGGTGGTGCGCGAACAGCTCTCTATAACTGGATACTTGCGAAGCAGACCAATGGCGTTTTTGTTTTACGGATTGAAGATACCGATGACTCGCGAAATAATCCGCAGTGGACGCAAGGCATTGTTGATGCGCTTGCTTGGCTGGGCATAGACGGCAATGATTCGCACTTTGAAGGTCCATATTTTCAATCGGCAAACGCTGCGTTGCATATTGAAGCAGCAGAAAAGCTTTTCGCACAAGGCAAGGCTTATTACTGCGATCTAACAACTGAGGATATTCAGAAACGCGCCAAAGAATCGGGCGGTCAAAACGAACGGCAAGGTTACGACGGTTATTCGCGTGATCGTGGTCTTGGTCCTGGCGCGGGTCATGTGCTTCGTTTTCGCGTGCCGTCGGGTTCAACGATCGTTCAAGACCAAGTGCGGGGCAGTGTCGAGTTTGATAATGCCACAATCGAAGACTTTGTTCTGTTGCGTAGCAATGGTTCACCAGTTTTTTTGCTTGCAAATGTCGTCGACGATATAACTCAGTGCATCACCCATGTTGTGCGCGCCGAAGAACATTTGCCAAACACGCCAAAACAGCAGATGATTTGGCAAGCGCTTGGTCATGAGCCGCCAAGTTGGGCGCATGTGCCGGTTCTCGTTAATGAGCAGCGAAAAAAACTTTCGAAGCGTCGTGACAAAGTTGCCGTCGAGCAATATAAAGAAGAAGGCGTGCTTGCCGATGCAATGAAAAATTATTTAATGACACTCGGATGGGCGCCATCGGGAGACACCGAAATTATCCCGTTTGAAAAAATCACCGATGAGTTTAAGTTGGCCAGTGTCAATCACTCACCGGCGTTCTTTGACATCGTCAAATTGCAGTCGTTTAATGCCGACTATATTCGCGCGATGTCGCTTGAAGAGTTTATAACTGCGTGCCAGCCTTGGCTGATGAGCGAGAAGGCTCCATGGCAAGCAAGTAAATATGATCTCAAAGTTTTTACCGAGATTGCGCCACTCGTGCAAACTCGAGTTCAGTTGCTTCAAGAAGTGCCGAGCATGGTCGACTTTTTGTTTTGTGATTTACCGACTCTTGATGATGCCGCTTTTGCCAAGGCATTTGCACCGGAGTGGGCTGTCACGACGCTGATCGAAATTCGTGATAGTTTCACGGCTTGCGATTTCACTCCTGATGCACTCAAGGCAGTAGTTGAAGCAGTCGGCGAGAAGCATTCGCTGAAGTTGGGCAAATTACAAGCACCATTGCGAGTGGCTGTAACTGGGCGCAGTGTTGGTCCACCTTTGTTCGAACCTATTGCAATGCTGGGTCGTGAGGCGACACTAAAGCGAATTGATGCCGCACTTGCCAAAAAAGTTTAAGTGAATCTGCCGTAATGAAATTGCGACGAGTTTTTCAGTCGCTCGGCACATCTATTGCCCTCGGTTTAATTTATTTATTAGTTTCTTTGTTTCAAGTGTGGAATACGGGTCGAAGCGACGACCGGCAAATCGTTGATGCGATAGTCGTGCTTGGCGCCGCACAATACGACGGCCGACCATCGCCGCAATTGCAAGCCCGACTCGACCACGCACTAAAACTATGGAATCTCAATTTGGCCTCATACATTGTGGTCACCGGTGGCAAGCAAGTTGGCGACAGATTCACCGAGGCTGCTGCGGCGCGCAAATTCTTCGAATCTAAAGGTGTCGCAAGTAAATTGATTTTTGAAGAAAACACAGGCAAGACAACCTATGCATCGTTGTTGGCCGTGTCGCAAGTTGCGATCGAGCAAAAAATTACAAGTGTGGTGATTGTTAGCGATCCGTTTCATCAGTTGCGTGCGAAGTTGATCGCTCAAGAAGTTGGGCTTGACGCAAGTTCATCACCCACTCGGTCGAGTGTCATTCGGGGTGGCGATGCGTTTAAGCACAATTTGCAAGAAGCAGTTGGTGTCGCGGTTGGTCGCATTGTTGGTTTTCGACGCGTTGATTCGTGGACTAATTAATTAAATAATTGCGATATCCTAAAAACCGTCATTAAAACCGTCACTCTGGGGAGTGGTGTAACTGGCAACACAGCAGATTCTGGTTCTGTTATTCAGGGTTCGATTCCTTGCTCCCCAACTATTAAACTTCAACAATGAGTGAAGAGCCGAAAATCCATGGTCTTGACGCAATGTATTTTGATCGCCGGCGCAGTTTAGGAAGCGCCATGAAGTGGAGTGGTGTTGTTGCTGAACCAAGATTCATAGTTGATGTTGGCGCGAACATTGGTCAGACGCTTGAATCTTTTCTAAGTTGGTGGCCGAGCGCAAATTGCTTGTCGTTAGAGCCATTGCCTGATGCGTTTGCTCAATTACAAGGTGCAGCGTCAAAGTATTCTGGGCGTGCCGAGGCTATTAATTGCGGAGTGAGCAGTAGTCCTGGAAAATTGACTTTGAATGGCAGCAAGACTCAGTCAACTAATTCTTCTTTCCATAAACTTAACAAATCTGCTGAGACTGTGCAGGCACATCGTGGGCTAAGAGCAACACCTTCAAATCTAGAACTTGGAGCCGATGATAGTTATGTAGTCGAAGTTTCAGTAGAGAAGCTAGATGATATTTTGACTTCATCCAAAAATGAGTCGGCAATCTGGTTCAATGAAAACGGCATTGATATTTTGAAGATTGACACGCAAGGCTGGGAGCTTGAAGTGTTGCGTGGTGCTAATGAGGTTCTCAAACGAACCAAAGTTGTATTAACAGAATGGCAATTTGATGATATCTACGGTCAACCGCCACCGATCCATGAACTTGACAAGATTCTTAGCGATGCGGGTTTTCGTTTATGGG
>CALACK010000148.1 GCA_937890395.1 uncultured Acidimicrobiaceae bacterium
GATGAAAAAGATTTTCAACGGCGAGTCGGGTCAAAAGTCGATGTACGCGACCATTTGGGGTGCAAAGGTAATTATCGAAACCTGCATGAATCCATCGCTGAAAGTTTCGCCAACCCCATTCGGTGTAAACATGTGGCGCCCATGTAACTGTCAGTGGGTGCATACCGTATTTGTATTTCAGCATGTGGGCTGCGACGAAACTATCTTTGCCGCCCGAACCTGGCACAAGACAGTCGTAAGACCCGTCGTTGCTGCGGTGCCGGTCGCATAGTTCTCGAAGTTCAGCGTCTCTGGCATCCCAGTCAATCAGAGATTTTTTTTCAGCGACACGACAAGCATCACAAATATTCTCATCATCAATGTGAATTGCTTGCTTTATTGAGCCAGAAGTATGTTGAAATTCAATCGCCGAGATTGGTTTTTGATTTGATGTCACGCATCGTTGACAAAAACTAACTTTTTCGGGCAGACCATACTTTGCGGTCAGTGGCGTTTCGGATGGCTCAAAATTTTTAAGATCTATAGTTCTTGATTTTGGAAACAAACTCACTCCTTTATTATAGTTTCGTAATCGTTAATCAGATTGTGTTCTTTATTAAATCAAAATTCGGCAGATCAATACCTAGGTTCACAAGTTGTGCGCGTGCTGAAGCAAGTCCATCGCCCATGAAGTTAAGTAGATTCGCCGTCGCCACCGCGTCAACGCGAGCGTCATTTAATCCTTCGGCTAAATGTGAGTAATTGCCAACGCCGCCACTGATAATCACTGGAATCTCAAATAGTTCGGGAAGACAATCAAGTAATTCAATCTGAAAACCGTTTCCTGTGCCGTCGCGATCAATCGAATTGATACAAATTTCTCCGATTGCCAGATCAGAACATTGTTTTAAAAATTTCGTAAGAGTTAGATCAGTCATATTCGACCCGTTATTGGTCGCAATGTAGAATTTGTCTTCGATTTGTTTACAGTCAACTGACGCAATTATGCATTGACGACCGAATTCTTGAGCTAGTTCTGAAATAAGAGGTTTATTACTATGCAATGCGCTATTCACGACTATTTTGTCTGCGCCCGAGCGAAGTAATTTTGTTGCGTCTGCAACTGAGTTGATCCCACCTCCTGCAGCAATTGGCGCAAAGCAATCATTAGTTAGAGTTTTCAGAACTTCAGAAAATTCATCTTGATTTCGTTCATTGCGGCTTACATCCAGAACAATTAGTTCGTCAATCGAAAAACCAACGTTTGAAAAGCCATAATTTTTCTCGAGCCAATTAATGTCGCCAACTTTTTGAAGCCTGAAATTTCGAGAGAGCATGAACGAGCCACCGTCGTAAAGGAGTGTGAAGATAAGTCTTTTCTTGGCCACGGTCTAACTTTCTAGAAAATTCTTTAAAAGATTAAGCCCCATTGACTGGCTCTTCTCTGGATGAAACTGCGTACCCGATACTTGTCCTTGCTCAAATGCTGCAACAAAATCAGCGCCATGATGACACGTCGCAACGCCATTAATGGTTGGAGTTAGCTCCATGAAATATGAATGGACAAAATAAAAGCATGACTCGTTAGGAATACCGCTAAAAAGTTTTGTGTTTGCGCCATGTTTAACTTCGCTAAATCCAACATGTGGAATTTTTAATCTTGTATCTGAAGTATTAGTAAATTTTTTCACTGTGTTTGGGATCAGTCCGAGTCCAGGCGTATCGCCATCCTCTGAACTCGCAGAACCAAGCAGTTGCATACCTAAGCAAATTCCAAGAAGTTTGTTTTCTGATTGAGATAGCGATTGAAGAATCGCTTGATCAATTGAGTTCTGTTTAATTACTTGCATTGCTCGCCGAAATGATCCGACTCCAGGAAGTATTAAAAATTTAGCTGACGAGATTTCTTTGGTATCCGTCGTGATTAAGGCTTCAGCACCTAGAAAGCGAACTGCGCTGGCGACAGACCAAAGATTGCCCATGCCGTAATCAATGACTACAACCTGTTTTTTACTCACTATTTAATTGTAAAGGTTGGCTTCCACCGGCCATCTTGTTTTTCAAATAGAGAAGTGTTTGTCCAACGATCTATCACGGCTTCAAACTCAGCGAGAGTCATTTTGTAATAGTTGAGATATGCGTCAATATTGTCCTGCGGATAGAGACCGTCGTAAAGTTTGACGAGGTTTACGGCCTGATCTCGAGTCATTGCGCCTCGACGAATTTCGATTCCGGCATCTTGAGTTGCTCGTCCAAAACCAAACTTCAAGTACATCATGTAGGCGTGAAGCGAATAGAGCGCTTGATCATTTTGTGCAAAGTTTGTGAAAGTTCCTGAATTGGTATCTGGCGCTTCGATTAATCCGCAGTGTTCTTTTGCAACGAGATAATTTCTGTAAGGGTCCCAGTTTTCAAAATATGACCAGTGGGTAATTTTAAGTTCACCATCGCCGATCTCGTCTTTTGATGGAAAGCGGAAAAACGGTAATGCTTCATTTTCGAGCTTGGCTTCTTTGAACACCAGATCTTGGCCACCCTCGAAATAAATATCACGAATGTATCCAATGTCGTAAAACGGTTTGTCTTTTAGAGCAGTCGAACCGCCATATTCAGTTTCACCTTCTTCGGCATAAAAAATTAGCGAGATGTTCAACTGCGCCGCAATCTTTAGCGGGCCAGTCTTGATTGCCATTAACCAACCGAAATACGGAAATCCTTTGTGGATGAAACCAAACTTGTTAAGCGCATCCATAACGTCGCCTGCTGGGCTGATTTGAATGTGGTTATATCCACTTGCAATGAAATTTTTCAGATTTTGATTACCGAGATCAAGCGCGAGTGCCGGTGTAATCGTGACGGTTAGTGGATGCATTCCGTAGACATGTTTCAGCTGATGAGCAACATACGATCCGTCTTTGCCACCACTGACAGGGACGACGCAATCAAAAGATCCATTAGAAGATCGGTGTGAGTCTAAAATTTGGTTCAGTTCGTTTTGACGACTCGACCAGTCTAAATTTTTCTTCTCCTCAGCCCATTGGCAAGCGTTGCACCAACCACGATTATCAAATGTGATTCGCGGTCGTGTCGACATATTCAAACAACTCGTGCACCAGAAAAGTTCGCTCATTTTAAAATGAG
>CALACK010000149.1 GCA_937890395.1 uncultured Acidimicrobiaceae bacterium
AGTACCATGTATTAGTAATGTGACCAAATCTCAAAACGCCAACGTTTGGCTGATCTTAGATGCGCCCAGGGTACCAAATAGTACTTTGCGAAAAACGTGACGCCGAACCTCATCGCGCGCGTCGTCGAGCATTAAATCTTTATCAGCCGACTCTGAACAACGCTGAGTCATATGTTGCAACGGTTGCGCCGGTCGCCGACAAGGCAGTAATTGTGACAGACCAAGTACCGGCCTTCAACCGCGTGTAACCAGCTCTAAGCACACTTGGCGTAGCGCCAATATTTAATGGTCTCACGATAGAACCCCCGTTCAGACGTTTAAGCACGACCGAATAACTTGCAACTGTTTTATTCACATTCATGCCCTGATGTGCGACTGCAACAACGACGGCCTTCCATGGTCGAATACCGATGCGAATCGAACATGCGAACTGAGTTGATGGCAGTGCCGAATTGGCAACATCAACGGTGTTCGAGATTCGACCACTAATCGTCGGCGCGAGACAGCCTTGTGTCGAAGTCGCCACAGTTGTCGCTATCGCTGTCGCCGCGACAACGATAGTCAGCGTCGAAGTCGCAAAGTTGGTGCCATCTGTCGCCGTGACTATATAAGTAGTCTGCGTCGACACGACAGTCGGTGTTCCTGAGACTGCGCCCGTGGTTGCACTAATCGTCAGGCCAGTTGGCAAAGCCGGTGTCACCGTGAAAGTCTTGGCGCCCGTGACAGTAGGTGCAGCAAGCACACTCGTTGTCGCAATTGCTATGCCGGCAACACCAGAAATAGCCTGACTCCCTGGAGTCATTACAGGTACGGCTGGAATCGTCAATCGCAATGTTGCTAACGCATAGTTGGTGCCATCGGCGGCTGTAACAACATAGGTTGTTGCAGCTTTTGCCGTAGTTGCAGTGCCAGAAAGTACTCCCGTTGACGAACTAAATAAAAGACCTGCAGGTAGAGCCGGGGCAATAGAGAAGTATTTAGTGCCATGAATCCCTTTTGAAGTGAATGCAGCCGTCGAAGTGATCGCGGCACCAACTCGGCCCGTCACAGTCTGGGAGGCAGGCGCAAGCGTAGCAGTGCCAGAAATTGCGATTGTGACTGTTGCTGTCGCCGAAGTCGAACCGTCTGAGACTGTCACGGTGTAGTTAGACGCCACACTAGAAGCCGTCGGAGTACCAGACACGACACCAGTCGAGCTGTTCATTGATAACCCTTCCGGAAGAGTTGGGCTAATCACAAATACTTTGGTGCCGCTTATTCCTGTGACGGTATACGCAGTGGTGGCAGAAATCGCAGTGCCAACAATGCCACTCACAGATTGAGCAGCCGGCGTCACTTGAGTAGCTGCCAACGCAGTGCCACCACCAAGTTGTAAAGCGAAAGTTGATGCAATAATTGCAGACACTAAAAGAATTCGTTTCATTGCAACCCCTTACATTGTTCGGTGTATTACAAAAACCTTAGTTCGCTGTTCGAAGACGCGCAGCGATTTCGAATGCAAAATTGTGATCGTGACTCAATCGTTACAAATTCATTCACTCGGTACGCGCATTCGGCGTCGAATAAATCTAATTCGCTCCGCGTTTGGCGCAATGTTGCGCGATGTTTGCAGTGCATGACGACGATAAATCAAGTTAGCCTCTTCACAAACGATGCCGTGATGAATATCAGAAATCGCAAGAATCAATGCAGTGTCTTCGTCGCGCGCCAAAGCTGGCCAACCGCCTACATCCCAGAGAAGTTGTGTTGCTGTTGCAAATGTCGCTGGATGAAACGGAAAGACTCCAAACTCTTCCCAACATGATCGAAGCTTGCCTTTTGCGAAATCTTTTACCCACTCAAGTCGTACAAAGCTATTTGCTTCAGGTGGCATTGAGCCGTCATTATTCAAACGTGCCGAATATCCACCTTCGCGCATTGAAATTTGCCCATCGTGATCATCGACCGCCGAAAATCCGCACCATTCGTAGCCACGTTGCAACATTTGCAACGCTCGCCCGATAGCACCTTGAGTCAGTTGGTCATCAGTGTCCAAAAGCACAACTACTTCACCGCTCGTACGGGCAAGCGCAAGATTTCTCGCCTCGGCAACACCACCTTGACCACCTGATGATGCATAATCTGCCACCTCAGGTCCGAGTGACTGAATGAATGATCGTATTTCAGAAGGCTCGCCGTCTTCTTGCACATACCACCTAAACTTCCAATTTTCCGGAAGATCTTGGCTCGAAAGAGACCGCCAGACCTCGGGCAGAAATCGCGTGTGACTGGCACTTACGGCCGTAATTACCGAAACTTCGCGAATCACGACTTCATCAACAATTCGACGTAGTCACTCCTGGTTGATGGTCTTGCAATCGGTTTGCCCCTCGCATCGGGCACGATAAGAACATTTTCATCTTGAATAAATTCGACTCCAATAACTTCGAGATTTGCCACCAAAGTCAAAGTGATTTGGCCGAGAACCAATATCTGTTCGATGCCAGGGAGATCATTAAATTGTGGACTTAGTTTCAGACGAGCCAGGTCATTTTCAACCAAAATGTCGTCAATCAGGTCTTGGCGTTGAGCCAGTCCAGAGCGCAAGCCTTTAGCGGTGAGGTCAGAACTCGGACCTTCGATCAGTAAATTAATTAGATCAGTCGCTAAAAACTGTGAGTCAACAACGGTTGCTTTACCCACCAAACCCTCACCACGAATAAAATATGCGATGACGGCACTGTTTCTCTTTTCTGCCATCGACTCTGATGGCATTGCTGCAACCGTCGTTGTCGGTGCAGAAATTGCAATTACTTCAACGTCCGTAATTTGACGCGAATTAGTTTCAACCGAGATTCCACAACCACTAATCGACACAAAAAGTGCCGTGAATAAAGCCAGGGATCGAAGTCTCACGATTGAGTCTCCGCGATGCGCAGACTGAGTGTAAATCGGGCCCCACCAGTTGGGCTCGTACTTGCAACCAACTCGCCACCCATCGAGCGTGCATGCTCTAGCGAAATCGTGAGCCCCAGACCTGACCCAGGCACGGCGGCATGATGTTCGCCACGCAAGAAGGGTTCGAATATTTTGTCTTGCTCATCCTTAGTTACTCCAATACCTGAGTCATCAAAGTGCAACTCATATTCAGACTTATTTCGAACGCCACGAATTGCATCGAGTTCACCAGCATAAAGCTCCGCATTTTTGAAAATGTTCTCAAAAATCTGCTGAAATCGACGTGCATCAACAACCACGCTCACGTCTTCGACTTCAAGAAGACGCAAATCGATGCCCTTACGACTTGCCATAGTTTCAACTAATTGACGCACAGAAAGTTCTTCAAGATTTACTTCAACTGATCCCGATTGATATCGACTGATTTCAATCAAGTCATTCAGAATTTTTTCAAATGCTTCAACTCTCAATGTCAATAGATCGCTACTCATTTGAGCGCTAGGTGGAAGTTCACTACGCACCGACGCAATGATGTCGGCCGCAGTTCTGATTACGGTCAACGGTGAACGAAGTTCATGGCTAACTGTCGCGCCAAATCGTGCTTCACGATCTATTCGCCTTTGTAGTGAGAAAGTCATCTCATTAAATATTTGAGCGATTCGTGCGAGGTCGGGCTCGCGGGGTTCATTTACACGTTTAGTTAAATCGCCGAGCGAAACCTCTCTTGCAGTCGAACTGAACTCACGAAGTGGCTCCATCATCCGCCGCGACAACCAATTGCCAATTATGCCTCCACCCAACGAAGCGAGAATCGAGCCAACAAAAAGTGTCGTGCGCAGCACTTCTAATGACCTCTCGAGTTCGTTGAGTGGCACCACACCAACAAACCAAGTGTCCAAATAATTTGGCAATGGAAACCCAACCAAAATTGAAATATCCGATCCAACGATTGCACGCTGGCGAGCCGACACTCCACTTTCTAATTGCAGTAGCAAACTTTCAGGAATATCCAAATTTGTAAAACCAACTCCCGAAATTTGCCATGAGCCTGCCTGATAGAGGGCGGCCCGTGAGCCCGGCAAAATCTGCGCGCTAGCCGAGAGAATCCCGAGTGATTCGTCGCTTTGCGTTAGTGCCGATGATGCGAGTCGGGCTGCGGCAAGAACCTGTGTAACAGCACCAGTCTCTCGCTGGCGAAGTAAAAATTCTCGGGTCAAAAAAAATGTCGCTGCCGAGGCAACGAGCGAGAGTACACCGGCTACGACAACACCAATTAAAATAGTTTTGGCACGAAGCGTAAGTGGATACATCTATTGCACGATCTTGAAGCCAACACCACGAACAGTTAGTAGTTTTTCTTTTAGTCCGTGCTCTTCAAGTTTTTGTCGCAATCGATAAATCTGCATATCGACAAGACGAGAATCACCCAAGTAGTCGTATCCCCAAACTCGATCGAGCAGATCATGCCGCGTAACAACATTCGGCGATGCACGAATCAACTCGGCAAGGATCAAAAACTCAGTATTCGTCAACCTGATCAGGCTGCCGTTGATTAAAACTTCGCGACGATTCAAGTGAAGTGCGATCTGACCAAAGTTGAGATCTTCTGCCTCGACCGGCTCGCTCGAACTGTTCATCGCTCGACGCAGAATTGCTCTCAAACGTGCATAAAGTTCTTTTGTTGCGATCGGTTTATTGAGAAAGTCGTCGGCGCCCGCCTCTAGACCAGCAACGACATCGTGTGAATCACCAAACGCCGTGAGTATTACCAACGGTATGGTGGTCATTGGTCGCATCCTCCTGATCACTTCAAGACCGCTGATTCCTGGAAGCCTCAAATCAATCAGCGCAATATCGACTTTCAATTTTGAAAAATTACTCAGCGCAGTCTCGCCATCAGAAAATTGCTCGACTACGAAACCTTCGGCTTCAAGAGCTGTTGAAATAACTTGCCTTATGTCGCTGTCATCTTCGATGAAAAGTACACGTGGCTCCACCGCAACATTCTCTCACACACCCAAATTTAAAATAGATAAATTTTCGCTACTAGCAGCGAAATTTCGTTACGAAAATGTAACGAAACGTGACAAGTCGTGACAAAACGTGACAAGTTAGTGCCACAATCGAGAGAAGCCGTGCGACATACTTCAGTCATGACAAAGACCCAAACACCCTCAAAGACGTTTTACATACCGGCACGCAAAGAAGCAGCGACAATCAGCAAGGTCGTCCGCTCTTTGATTTGGGCGGCAGACCGATCCAAAATTGGGCTCGACTCAATTTCGGTAGTCGACGAAGGATCAACAGATAACACTGCAGCAGTTGCCGCAGAAGCGGGCGCTCGAGTCGTTTCGACGAGTGATCTCAGTGCTGAGTTCGGTGGCAGTCGAGGTTGCATCGTCACCACTGTTTCAGGCACTCAAAGCACTGACCCAAATCACATCGCAGCCGACCTGCACTCGCCAGAATCAGCAACCGCAGTAATTGATGAAGTCATTGCAAAAAATGGTGCGCTCAACATTGAGATCAACGCGATGGGTGTGGTTGCTTTTGGGGAAATCAGCACTAAATCTGTCGACACCGTCGAAGAAGTTTCTCTCACAAAGACATTTGGACATATTTTTTCAATACAAGCAGCTCTGCGCAAAATCTCAAGAGGGGCAGCAGCTGTTGGCATTTCAGGCGTCATCGCCGAGCAGAATTATCCTGGGATGGTCGGTGTTTGGCGCTTCGAAAGCAGCGG
>CALACK010000150.1 GCA_937890395.1 uncultured Acidimicrobiaceae bacterium
CGTGTCGATTAGTCGTAGAGCAACTTCATTGGCTAGCAGTCGCCCAGCGCGAGTCAAGACAATGCGATCTTCGTGTTGTTCAAGCAACTCGCTCATCTCGTTGAGATCTCCATCACTAAATGAACCGAGCGGCACACCCTCGCGCGTGCGCACCAACAATTGCAGCATTTCGCGCTTGCTGGTCTGCGGATCCAGCGTCTCGCTTGAAGATTCTGGTGATTCGCCGGCCATAACCAGTTCGATATATCGTTCCGGAGTTCGAACATTCCACCAGCGACGACCGTTCAAGTGCGCATGCGCTGCACTACCAAAACCTTCATAGTTGCCCTGCTGCCAATATAGAGAATTATGTTCACATTCATGTCCAGGCTTCGCCCAATTAGAAATCTCATAATTCTTCAGTCCGCTCACTGATAAAGCATCGTCACAAATCAAATACTTGTCGGCTTGATCATCGTCGTCGGGGTGACGATCTGGCTGCGTCGCCAAAACCGTATTGGCTTCAACCGTCAAACCATACGCCGAAAGATGCGGCGGATTCAATGCCACGACGTCACTAATAGTTCGCGACCAGTCATCAATTGTTTCAACGGCGGCACCATAAATTAAGTCGAGGTTGAAAGTTTGAAAGCCAGCTTCGCGAACATAAGAAACTGAACGACTGACATTTTCTGGATTATGTGTTCTGCCAAGTGATTTCAAGACTCGGTCGACTGTCGACTGCACGCCAATGCTGACTCGATTGACACCGCCATCGCGAAATGTTTGCATCATCGCCAGCGTTATGTCATCTGGGTTGCATTCAACCGTCACTTCAGCACCAGGCGCCAAAGGTATTTCAGCAAGCACACTCATCAATTCATCTGCCGGCACAAGTGTCGGCGTACCACCACCGATAAACACGCTCGTCGCTTTGGGCATTGCCGCAGCGATGCTACGCCGAATGTGTGTGCGCATCGCGGCGAGATATTCGCTCGTCAGTTGATGACGATCTGTGAATGTAGCGAAGGCACAGTAGTCACACTTCTTCGCACAAAACGGGATGTGAATATAAACACCGAAGCCTGGGTGCACAGGTTTAGCTTTGTGTCGTCGGTGGCACGAACAACAAGTCAAGAGCTGCAAGTCTTGGCCCGACTTGATCAATTGGAATATCAAGCATCACGGCGATCGCTCTGGTGTCGTGCGCACGCACCGTTATAACTTTGCCGTTAAAGTCTTGCCGTTGAACTTGAATCATCCGCAAAAAACGCTCAAGCATCTTAAATTCAACGCCTTCACGCAAAGATAACTTCGCGACATCGATTCGCAACTTCGTTGGCGCCGAAGCGCCTGGTTGATTGTCTTCAACTCGCATTGGGTCACGTGGCAACAACTGGTCAATAGTGACACCATAAAACTTCGCTAATCGCTCAAGGCGTGGCACAGAAATCGCTCGCTCGCCTCGCTCATATGCCCCTAATACAGATGCCTTGAACTGTTCATGCGATTGCAATTCAACTTCGCTAAGTGACAAATTCTTTTGCTGACGAATTGAACGTAATCGCTCACCGACCATCCGAGAAAAAGGCGATGGTTCGTTCAGATCGTCGTCAGATTGAATCATGGTCATTTTTGTTTTCTTCGATAATCCGACATTAGAACAGCGGCACTCACCGCAGCTGTTTCTGCACGCAAAATAGTCTCACCGAGCGAAACTAGACCTGAACAACTTTCAGTCTCATGTGGCGCAAAGCCACCTTCGGGGCCGACTGCAATTGAACGATGAGACGCGTCAACGCAATCTCCGGTTGGGTCGGCGATAAATAGGTTGGCGATAGTCGACATCTCAATTACACCAAGAACATTTGGCAACCACGTGCGACGTGACTGCATGGCTGCTTCACGCGCAACTCGTCTAAGGCGCTCAATATTTTTGTTTGATCGGTCATGATCCCAGCGCACCACACTACGAACGGTCGGTGCAAGTACGACAATTTCATCTATGCCAATTTCAGTGAGCTTTTGAACAGTCCATTCAGGACGGTCTCCTTTAACAAGCGAGAACGCAACAGTTAATGGCCAACTCTGCGCTGCGGTCGTAAAAACTTCACTCGTCGCTTCAATTGTCGCATCTGCATTCAAAATACCTGAATACCACTTACCCTTGCCGTCACTTATTGTCACGGCATCACTTGGCTTAACTCGTAAAACGCGCAATAAATGGTGAGCATCAATTTCGTTCAACGCTGGTGCATCAATCGAATCGACAAACACATGGGCTGTCGAATCGCGAAGTTCAGAAATCACGAAAATGCAGACTTAATTTTCGATTTCACTCGACTTTCTTGCGCAGAGAAAGATTCACCGCGAAGTTTCGCCAATTCTTCAAGCAACTCTCGCTCGCGTGCGTTCAATTTTTTTGGAACAAATACTGCGATCTGGACCCGAAGGTCACCTCGCACTTGATTGCGGGCCCGTCCGCCTTGATTTAGCGATGGAACACCTCTTCCCTTCAAGACAAATTCATTACCATGCTGAACGCCCGCGGGCACTACTAAAGTTTCATCACCGTCAAGTGTTGCCAAAACAAATTCTGCGCCAAGTGCCGCTTGAGAAATTGAAACTTTTACTTCTGTAATCAGATCATTTTCATCGCGTCGATACATTTCATGATCGCCGACTTCAATGTGAACATACAAATCGCCGGCTTCTCCGCCGCGAGGGCCAACTCCACCTCGGCTAGTAACACGCATCGTCTGACCTGAGGCGATTCCCGCAGGAATTTCAACGCTGTGAGTTTGCTCTCGTGTTACACGACCCTCGCCGTGGCAAGTTGCGCAAGGCGTCTCAATTCTTTGCCCAGCACCACGACACTTGCCACACGGGCTGGCCGTGACCATTTGACCGAGAATACTTTGGCGTGTTCGACGTATCTGGCCGCTTCCGCCACAATCAGAGCATGTCGTCACCGACGTTCCAGCTGCCGCACCTGTAGCACTGCAATCATCGCAACGAACAGCCGTACGGATAGTCACAGAAGAAGTACAACCAAATACGGCTTGCGCAAACTCGATCTTTAACTGAGTTTCTAAATCTGGCCCACGTTGCGGACCAGCCGATTGACGTTGACCTCCTCCGCCGCCAAATGGTGAGTCACCACCGAAGAACGCATCGAAGATACTACCGAATCCACCGCCACCAAACGGGTCACCCCCTGCACCACTTCCTCGACCCCCGCCTCCCGAGATTCCTGCTTCACCAAATTGGTCATAACGTGCACGAGTATTTTGATCAGACAGAACTTCGTAAGCCCGACTCAACTCTTTGAATTGCTCTTCTGCCTCAGGATTATTTGGGTTCGCATCTGGATGCAACTCGCGAGCGCGCTTACGATATGCGCGCTTCAACTCTTCTTGACTCACAGATTGCGATACGCCCAACAACTTATAAAAATCAGTAGCCATAAAAGTTTTAGCCCTCAGCTAATCGACGACCGAGACGTTCGCTAACAATTTCAACTGTCGCCAATGCTTGCGGATAGTTCATACGCGTTGGCCCGAGCACACCAACTGTGCCAACGTTTTGTCCATCAGCCATAACTGGCGACAAAACCACAGAACATGCAGAGAGCGGTTCAACGCCGTGCTCTGCGCCAATTGCTACAGACAAACCTCGATTCAACATGTCGCGCACCAATGTAACCACAACATACTGCTGTTCAAGTGTGTGCAGAACATTGCGCACGATCTCGACTGCGTCGAATGCTTCGGCCATCTGTGACGCACCTCCAACAAAAAACGTCTCGTCGCTGCGAGTGCGATCAAGAGATACAAGAACCTTTTCACACAGTGGTGAAATATCGTCAGCCGGTTTCTGATTCGCATTACGTATCAATTGAATATCGCGCAATGGGGCATTGAGCATCAGCTTTTGTAATTTGAAAACAGCCTCAACGATGTTTTCGTCTGAAACATCATGGCTAATTTCAAGTTGCTCATTTTCAACAGAGCCATTCGACAACACCACAACAACAGTGAGGTGATGAGTTGAGAGTCGCACGAGTTGTACCGACCGAATAACTGCAACTTCAGCGCTCGGCCCAATCACAACAGATGCATAATTAGTAAGTTGGGTCAGCAACATTGACGTTCGTTGCAAAGTTTCTTCTAAACGAAAATGAGCGTTCTCAAAGAAACTGCCAACTTTGGCTTGCTCAAGTGATCCAAGACTTCCATTGGGTACAAGATTGTCTACGAAAAAGCGGTAACCCTTATCCGTTGGTATTCGCCCTGCTGACGTATGAGGATGAGTTAGGAAACCCTCACGTTCAAGTGCAGCCATGTCGTTGCGCACGGTGGCCGACGAGACAGCGAACTCTTGCGAATTGGCAATATGCGAAGAGCCAACCGGCATTGCTGTGGCAATGTACTCCTCAACGATCGCTCGGAGGATGGCGGTTTTACGATCATCAAGCATTTGTTACCTTTTAGACTACTTAGATTACCGAGCGGTTGTTTTCTCCGCTGATTTTGTAACGACTTAAAGCCTCATCACGCTCTTGCGAATGGTCTACCATCGGCGCCGCATAGTTACTGAAAAGTCCGCTTTGCGCGAGCCATGGCGAATGAATATATTTCTTTGGTAAATCTCGCAACTCTGGAATCCACTCGCGAACAAAATTACCATCTGGGTCAAACCTCTCGCCTTGTAGAACGGGATTAAATACCCGAAAGTATGGCGCAGCATCAGTGCCAGTACCCGCCGTCCACTGCCATCCGTGATTGTTTGATGCAATGTCACCGTCAACTAGATGCTTCATAAAAAATTTCGCACCCCATTGCCACGGCAAATGCAAATCTTTAACCAAAAAACTTGCCGCAACCATTCGCACACGATTGTGCATCCAACCTGTTGCCAACATCTGTCGCATTCCCGCATCAACAATTGGATAGCCAGTATTACCTGCACACCATTGCGCAAACTTATTTTCAGCATTCACGTCAGTATCAACTTGAATGCTGTCCATTTTCGGTTGAAGATTCTTCCATGTCGTGTGTGGATGATGAAATAGAACATCACCGTAAAACTCGCGCCAACAAAGTTCACTGCGATAGTGATCGTGATCAGCATTTGACTCGAGTTCGGCTAGTAACTGACGTGGGTGAATCGCCCCAAATCGTAAATACACCGACATCTTGCTACATCCATCACGGTCTGGATTATTACGTTCACTTTTATATTTACTCAAAGCAGTTTCCGAAAAATGCTCCCAGCGCTTCCACGCCGCTTTTGATCCAACATCTACAATCTTCGCCGTTAAAACTGGGTCAGCCGGAATTTCTTGCGTCGTAACATCTGGCGCGCCATGCCAAGTTATGCGCGCCTTGCCGGTCGGCGCTGGCCAACCGTGTGCCAACCAAATTTTCGAAAATGGGGTAAACACTGCGTACGGCGTGTTATCTGCCTTGCGAACCGTGCCCGGGTCAACTGCATATGGCGAGCCAACATGATTTAATTTCGCGCCAATGTTTTTGAGTGCTTGAACAACCAGAGCATCACGCTTTTGCCCATATGGTGCAAAATCTTTTGCTGCAAAAATCTCTGTTGCACCAACTTCTTTGGCAACTTGCGCAACGACATCAACTGGGTCACCGATGCGAATAACCAGCGAACCTGACATTTGATTATTTAAATCACGTAGCGATCGAAATAAAAATGCCAGACGCGGCGCACCAGAACGTGTAAGAAACATTGGATCAAGCACGAACAGCGGCGTTACTTTGCCAGACTGACTCGCCTTGGCGGCGGCAACTAGCGCCGGGTTGTCCTCTAATCGTAAATCTCGACGAAACCACATCACTGAATTATTCATCTGATACCAGATTTTCTATCGCCAGGCTAGTGCAGCAACTGCCGCACAGATCAATGTGATCACACCGCCATAAGCCAATGACCACTCTGGCGAAACATAGTCAGCGATTAATCCAGTTATTGGGCCGCCGATTGGAGTGCTCCCTAAAAATGCAACTGCCGTGAGTGCCAGCAATCGCCCCCTCATATCTGGCGGTGACTCTTGCTGGCTGATTGCGTTACCAGAAGCGATCATCGCCGCACCACCCAACCCAAGTGGCAGACTCCACAAAAATGCAAAAAATAAACTTGGCGCAAATGCCAAGCCAATTACGGATACACCAAGCAAAGCAATATTACTGACAAACCATCGCATTGAAACTATTTTAAGTCGTGCTGTCAAAAGCGCGCCAGCGAGATTGCCGATACCAGTCGTAGCCATTATCCAACCAAAGGCTCGTGCATCACCCCATC
>CALACK010000151.1 GCA_937890395.1 uncultured Acidimicrobiaceae bacterium
TCACTGGTGAAGATGTCACACTTGAAGAACTAGGTGGCGCGATGAGTCACGCATCGAAGAGTGGCGTTGCAACTTTTGTTTCTTCAGACGAAAAAGCGTGTCTCGAAGATGTGCGCTACCTGCTTTCTTTTTTACCGCAGAACAATATGGCTGAGGCACCATCAATTACGCCAAGCGACGACCCAATGCGCCAATGCGAATTGTTACGCAAAATTTTGCCTGAGTCTGCAAATCAGCCATACGACATGAAAAAAGTAATTGCAGAAGTTGTTGACGATGGTGAGTTTTTCGAATACTTTCCATACTGGGCAAAGAGCATCGTCTGCGGCTTCTCGCGCTTAGACGGCAAGACGGTTGGCATCGTCGGTAATCAGCCGATGGTTTTGGCTGGTGTACTTGATATCGAGTCAAGCGAAAAAGCAGCGCGGTTTGTGCGCACATGCGACGCATTTAATATTCCATTAATTACTTTTGTTGATGTGCCTGGTTTCTTGCCAGGTGTTGATCAAGAATATGGCGGCATTATTCGCCACGGTGCGAAACTGCTTTACGCATATTGTGAAGCAACTGTGCCACGCATTCAAGTCATCACCCGCAAAGCTTACGGTGGCGCATATGTCGTTATGAATTCAAAGTCAATTGGGGCAGATCTCGCATACGCATGGCCAACTGCCGAACTTGCAGTGATGGGCCCGCAAGGAGCAGTTGAAATTGTTTATCGCCGAGAGTTGCAACAAGCCGCAAACCCGGCCGAGCGTCGTAAAGAACTTGTTGCCGAATACGGCGCAAAATATGCAAACCCATATGCTGCTGCCGAACGTGGATACATCGACGATGTAATTGACCCAGCAGAAACACGCAGCAAACTAATTAGTGGTTTAAAAATGTTGCAATCAAAACGCGAAGAATTACCACGCCGCAAACATGGCAACATGCCACTATAAAAATGCAAAATTCAGTTTCGCCTTCACCTTCTGCAGATGAGGCTGTCGCAATTAGTACTGCTCTCGAATTGCTGTGGCCGAAACCTCAGCCGATTGCGACAGTTATGGTTCAGACATCTTGGCGGTTCAGTGGTCGCTCATGGACTAATTCGACAATCGCTCGCCGTAACCGTCCTAATTAGTTAAATTTAAAAATGTCAGCACCGCTAAAAGATTTGCGGGTTATTGATTTATCAACAGTTTTAGCCGGACCAAATTGCGCAAGATACTTCGCTGATTTCGGTGCCGATGTAATCAAGATCGAGAAGCCCGGGTCTGGTGACAGTTTGCGTGGCATGGCGTGGCGTGATCCGCGCGATGGCACTGGCTTATGGTGGAAACTTGTCAACCGCAACAAGCGAAATATCGCACTCGATTTAAAACTTGATACAGACCGCGAAATATTTCTAAAACTAATCGATGATGCCAATGTTTTAGTCGAGAACTTTCGCCCGGGAACACTCGAGCGACTCGGCATAGGCCCAGATGTTTTATTAAAGCGCAATGCAAGTTTGGTAATCACACGTGTTTCAGGTTTTGGACAAACTGGCCCCTATAAAGACCGACCAGGGTTTGCCTCGATTGCTGAATCAATGTCTGGGCTGGCTGCAATCAGCGGCGAACCCGATGGCCCGCCGATGTTGCCACCAATTGCATTGACCGACGAAGTCACTGGCGTTGTTGCGGCTTTTGCGACAATGGTCGCACTGCATAGCAAAGTCGGTCAAGTCGTTGATGTCAACTTGTTAGAGACAATGTTTCAAATAATGGGACCATTAATTTCACTGTTCATGCTGACCGGTGAACAACAACCCCGACTCGGTTCACAGTTGCCGTATACGGTGCCACGCGGCGTCTATCAATGCAGCGACAATAAATGGGTCGGTGTGTCTGCAAGTTCAGACACGGTTGCGGCACGAGTTGTTCAAGTTCTTGGGTGTGCTGGCGATCAGCGATTCACAACTTTTGCCAGCCGAGTAGAAAACCGTGAAGCGTTAAACGACTTGATGATTAAGTTCTGCGCACAGCGCGACAGTCACACTGTGTTGCAAATTTTCACCGACGCCCAAGCCGCGATTGGGCCAGTCTTGTCAATGGCCGAAATATCAAGCGATCCACATTTTGCGGCGCGTCAAGCAATCAAAATAGTTGGCACAACTCCGATGCAAGGCTTGCTCGCTTCGTTATCGGGCACACCAGGTGAACTACGGTGGGAAGGCCGAACACTTGATGCTGACGGTGTTGAGATTCGAAAAAATCTTTGGGGCTCTAATTACTAGGAAGAACGGTCAGTAAATGAAACCTTGGTCACGAGGCGCAAAAGTTTTAGCACTCACATCCGTTGGCGTGATGTTGGTTTCGCTAGACATCAGCATTGTCAATGTTGCATTTGGCTCGTTTGTTGCCCAGTGGCCTGAGGGTCGTCGAACTTTGACTTGGGTTTTTTCGGCCTACAACATTGCCTATGCTGCTGGTTTGTTAACTGCAGGTCGCCTCGCCGATGCATTCGGTCGTAAGCGTGCGTTTCTTGGTGGCTTATTGATTTTTATGCTCGGCTCAATTCTTTGTGCTGCCTCACCAACCGCACTGTTCATGGTTGTCGCGAGAATAATTCAGGCGATCGGTGGAGCAATCCTCACACCTGCTTCATTGGCACTCGTTTTGCCAGAGTTCGCGGTAGAAAAACGCTCAGCAGCGATCGGTATATGGGGCGCTGTTGGTGGATTGTCAGCAGCCAGTGGCCCGATGATCGGTGGAGTTCTGGTTGACAACTTCGGATGGCACTCAGTGTTTCTGGTCAACGTTCCGTTTTGTTTGTTGGCGTTTGCGATCGGCGTGAAGTTGTTGCATGAATCGCGCGATGAAACTGCGCCGCGCACGGTTGACTATTTCGGCGCACTACTTGTCGTATTCGGTGTCGGATTGCTCACTTTGATGATCGTGCAAAGCGACGAATGGGGATGGATCTCAAGTCGCTCATCTATTATTTTCGTGGCGTCATTTATTTTGCTTACAGCTTTCGCGATCCGTTGCAACCGTGTAGCGCACCCAGTTCTCGACTTACGATTATTTAAATTACCCTTCGTTACCGCGGCAGCAATTAGTGGTTTAGTTTTTAGGATGGGTTTCTTTTCGATGATTTTTATCAATACACAATGGCTACAAACAGTGTGGAATTACAGCCCGTCACTTTCTGGTCTAGCCGGCGCACCTGGGCCGTTCGCCGCAGCATTAGTCGCCGCACCAGCCGGAAAACTTGGTAGCCGCATAGGCCATGGCAAAGTGGTCGCATCTGGTGCATTAATTATGAGCATTGGAATTTTGTGGATGAATATTCAGATCAAACCAGAAATTCATTACTGGGATATGTTTTTTCCGACCATTGTTTTTGTCGGTATCGGTGTTGGGCTATCTATTTCGACTCTCACAAGTTCGGCCACAGCATATTTGCCACAACCAAGATTGGCGATGGGGTCTGCGCTAAGCAATACTGCCGGGCAGATAGGTGCAGCACTTGGAGTTGCATTGGTTAGTTCAATGCTTGTTTCGGCAGCGAAAACCGACGATCCAATATCTGGTTTTCATCATGCATGGTTTTTTATGAGTGCCGTAATTTTGCTCTCAGGAATCACGATGATCACTCTCTACCGCAAGCCCACTGCTGAACAACTCGCCCAAGCGATTTAGTTCAGCGCAATCAACTTGTAAAAGTGCGTCTTACCTCGTCACGCCGACTGGGCAAGTCACGCCCGTTCCACCAATGCCGCAATATCCGCTTGGGTTTTTGGCGAGATATTGCTGGTGATACTCCTCGGCATAATAAAACTCAGATGATCGTTTAATCTCAGTTGTGATCATGCCAAAGCCAGCCTCGGTCAATCGCTTCTGGAAAATATCTTGTGTTGAAAGGGCATGCGATTGTTGGTCGTCACTTGTCAAATAAATTGCACTTCGATATTGCGTACCAATGTCGTTGCCCTGTCGCATACCTTGTGTCGGATCATGCGACTCCCAGAACACTTGCAACAACTTCTCGTACGAAATCTTTGTTGGATCAAAAACCACTAGAACTACTTCTGCATGCATCGTGTCACCATTGCAAACTTCGCGGTAACTTGGATCTTTCGTAGTACCACCGCTATAGCCAACCGCCGTTGTGTAAACACCGTCTAATTGCCAAAACTTGCGTTCAG
Source organism: uncultured Acidimicrobiaceae bacterium (assembly GCA_937890395.1). GTDB lineage: Bacteria > Actinomycetota > Acidimicrobiia > Acidimicrobiales > Ilumatobacteraceae > BACL27. The sequence goes on from CALACK010000151.1 coordinate 4,178, forward strand.
CACCCCAAAAACATCCGAGGCCAAAAACTGCTGTCTGCATTGAGTCTGGCCATGGCGAAACCATTGAATTACCAAGGACAAAGTGCGAAGTGCTCATAGCGTAATGATATTAGATAGTTATGTCGCCTAGTGAACTTGAACCTCGACTATTTTTAGCGTCAGATATTGATGCTGCTCTTGAGTTAAATAATCTCAACGCACCAGCCGTTGGTGAAATCGATCGCACAACTCTCGAATTCTTGATCGAACATTCGCTTTATTCGTTTGCGATTGGCACAGACACGTTGCACGCGTTCTGCATAACCTTCGCCCCCGGCGCACCTTATACGAGCGTCAACTATCAATGGTTTTCAGAGAAATACTCGGACTTTGTTTACTTAGATCGCATTGTTGTCAGTGAAACGATGCGCAACAACTCGCTCGGCGCCAAACTTTATGAGGCCGTCGAACAAAGAATGCTCAAAGATCGTTGCGCACCCCTGCTGACTTGCGAGGTGAACTTAAACCCACCGAATCTTCGTTCGATTCGATTTCACAATCGAATCGGCTTTCGCGAAGTGGGGCAACAAGATTCAAAACCCGGCCTCACCGTAAGTTTGCTAGCAAAGAAAATTTCATGATCGCTCAACTTTTAAAGAAAAAACCTGGCTATGCGGCATTGATTTGGCTTGCTTTGTGTTCAGTTGCCGTTGTCAAATTCGCCTCAATTTCACAAAATCGCACCTTTCAATATGACGAATGGAATTTCGTTATGAATCGCTGGCAATTTAATCCAGACACTTTTCTTCAACCGCACAACAGTCATCTCTCTATTTTTCCGGCTGCGGTGTTTTTCTTCCTACTTCGAGCCGTCGGCCTCGCAAATTACTCGGTGTTTCTCTTCGTAGGTTTTATGACCCATATTGCAACAGCATCAATTTTCGCCATGCTTGTTTCAAGACGTCTGGGCAAAACCAGTGCCCTGGCTCTCGGCGCCCTATTTCTTTTTCTTGGTGCCGGCGCCGAAAACATACTTTGGCCATTTCAAATCGGAACGATGGCAAGTTTGTCTGGATACTTACTTGCTATCCACTTTCTCAACAGCCAATACCGCCATCGTCAACTTCTCACCATGATTGCAATATTCGTTTCAATCGGCTCTGCGGGTTTCGGCATCGCAGCAGTCATTGGCGTCGCCGTACAAATCGCTCTTTCAAAGCAAATCAAAAAGTCTTGGTGGGTCACCGTTGTGCCGAGCGCACTTTGGCTGTTGTGGTATCTAAATTACGGTCAAAGTGAAGCCAAACTTGAGAACCTCGATTTGGCATTGCGATATATAAATGAATCACTTGCCGCCTCTTTGAGTTTGATCTTTGCTCTCTCGATTGGTTGGGGCTTTGTTTTTGAAATAGTGCTCTTGGCTACGATCATCTATTTTGTCGCGGTAAAAAAAGTCTTCAGTCCACTGCTCGCTGGTCTAATTACTGTCTTGTTAACTAATTGGTTTTTTACGGCGCTGTCGCGTGCGCAATTTTGGGCGCCGCAGTCAAGTCGATACTTGTATTTTTCAATTCCGCTGGTTTTTTTAATTTGCGTTGAACTCTCGCGAAGTTTTCCGCGACCACAACTAAATGTTGCCGCGATTATTATTTCGCTATGGTCAATTACCGCTGGGTGGACGCACTTTGAATCACATGCAAGTTGGCTAAAAGACTGGTCATCTAATGTTCGCGCTGAGTTAAGCGTTCTCGAGTCACGACGTGGTTTTGTTGATCCCAATTATCAACCCGACCCAATTCGCGCCCCAGATATCGTAACGAACAAATATTTTGCT
>CALACK010000152.1 GCA_937890395.1 uncultured Acidimicrobiaceae bacterium
CTGATTATTTGCAAGTTGCGATGTCGCCGATAGTAACTTCGCCAGGCTGTGTGACTAAGCAATAGACACGACTCACTGCGCCAAATTCGTGCGACAATCGTTGATAATCTCCGTCGCTGAACCGCCGAGCATTTTTCTTGCACGGAATTGCATGTCCCGTGATATGCGCCTTTACCGAACCAAATTCAAGAGTCGAGCCAGGGCGAACTTTCGCCCAATCAAGTTGACTGATCGTAATGTTTTCACCGGCACTGCCACGAGTAATCGGGTTTCAAGCCTTCTCATGCTGCGCGATAACTTCTTCGCTCTAAATGTAACTGGCTTGCCACGGTCGACCATGGTGGGTGCGCGCCATTTGACGATCGCCGACTAATCCGTTGTAGTTAACAACACCACTCGCTATCGAAGTTTTTGGCACGCTAGTAGTTGAGACTTGGATGCCGACAACTTGTCCGATATTTTGTTTCGCTAGGTTCTGAGTATTGACGGTGTGCAGTTTTGCCAACATTAGCCACAAGTTGGCCAGCCATGTTGCGAGTTTTTGCGAATCGATCTCGTCAATTTTGGATGCCGTTGACTCGCCAAGTCGCTCGAGTCTCACACCAAGTTTAGGTTCGGGCACCGTATTGCTTAGATCGACGAGTGACTCAAGTTTTTCTCGAGCTCTTCGACGACTGACGCGATGCGACCTGGGTCGCGTTCAACATTATGCAGGTGATGGCGCCACAGAGCGCCGACACTAAGTAATGTGCGATGCGCATCAGTGCCCGAAGCCAGAATATTTATAATCGCCGACAATAACTGGTGGTAGTGCGACTTCTAAGGTTCTTTCGCTAAATTTGGCACTGATTTTAGTTTTTCGTAATCATTAACTTCATTATAGATTTGTGCCGAGATGCGCACATAAGTTGAGTCGCCGGGTGAGACGATTACCGTTTCGGTTTTCAATTCTTGGCTTATTTTCAGTGTGAGTGCATCGCATTGCGACTTAGTTAGTTGTTTTCTCATCGGCAACCGCACAAGGCGCATCCATGGACAAAACATTTCTGTTGGCACATCTGGTTCGGTGCCCCAGTGTTCGTGCAGCATCTTTGCAGCGTCGTCAATTACACCGCGGTTATGTGTATCGCGTTCTGTGAAACTAACTGATTCATGAAATTTGATTGCATGAGGTGTGGCAAGGTAACTCGAATAATCATCAGTGCCCTGTGCAAAAAATGATTTCGGAAACCCGGCTTCGAAATCCCATGAAGGCGCGAGCGGTGTGATTAAATTTGCAATTTTTGTTGATTGGCAAACTAGACCGGCAGAGGCGCGCGGAGCGCAGATCCATTTATGAAAATTGCCGACCCACACATCGAAGTCGGCTGGCAACGCGGGGGTCAACATGCCGGGAGAGTGCGCGCCGTCGATCACTACGCGCGCTTGCGGGGCGACGCGACGAATTGTTCGAACGATTTGCTCGAGCGGCAACAACAACGCCGTTTCGGAAGTGATTTGATCCAGAACGACGAGACTTGTCTCATTTGTCAGCGCTGCGAAAACGCTGTCGGCGATGTCGTCTGCAGTTTGAGTACCGGCAGTGAACTCAA
>CALACK010000153.1 GCA_937890395.1 uncultured Acidimicrobiaceae bacterium
AAAATTCTAAGTAATTCAAAAATTAGATATAGCACGCTGATACATCAAGCAGGGCTTTTACGCATTAAACGCCAGCACACAAAACGGTTCATTGCGTGGCGCCCTTGGTAGGAGTCGAACCTACGACCAACGGATTAGAAGTCCGGCGCTCTATCCACTGAGCTACAAGGGCTGGTCACGTCAAGGATATCTAATTTGTGATTCGGTGCTTATGCGTATAAATGTTGGCAATGCCATCGCGAACAAAGCCGACGAGCGTGATGCCGAGATCATCTGCTGTTTGAACTGCCAGATTTGATGGCGCTCCGACTGCTGCGATGAACGCGATACCTGCCATGGCTGCTTTTTGAATAATTTCAAACGACAATCGCCCACTAACCACTAGCGCGTGATCACTTATCGGTAGTTTATTTTCAAGCACAGCGTTGCCGATCACTTTGTCGACTGCATTGTGTCGCCCGATGTCTTCGCGAACACACATTGCGACACCTTTCGCATCAATCAAACCTGCCGCATGCAGACCTCCGGTGCGATCGAAAGTTGGTTGAGCCTTGCGAACAATGTCAGGTAAAGAAATCAGCATCGCGGATGACATCACAGGACCAATTTTTGAATCAATTCGACTAACCGTTTGAGAGAGTTGTTCAATTGACGTTGTACCGCAGATACCACAACTAGCCGATGTAACCATTCCGCGACGCGAAAGAGCTTCGTCAAAAGGCGCACTGAGACTGACAGTTACAACATTGAACTGTTGCTCGGCAGAATCTGGCAACTGACAATAACGCACGGTGCGCACATCGTCTGATCGCTTGATCATCCCTTCGGTGAACAAAAACCCAACCGCGAGTTCAAAATCATGACCTGGTGTGCGCATTGTTACCGCTATTGGCTGGGCATTTTGCAAGGGCGACTCGGCACGAATCTCAAGTGGCTCTTCGGTTACCAATACATCTGGTTTTGATGCAAATGAACCATCTTTGCGAACCGCAGTGACTGTCCAGTTTGCAACTTTACGCCGTACTACAGACGCGATATTTGCCATATTTTGAGGCTATCTATAAATCTGTTTATCTAAAGTTCACAAGCCTTCGATTTACATTATTAGCACTAAGTCGCTTTTTGTGTCATAACTTATTAAGGCTTTTAGAAGAGACCAAAAGGTCTTTGGGCCGTTTCATAAATAACAAAAAATAGGAGTAAAACAATGGAAGTACTTACAACAAGTAACGACCAGTTGGTTTACAACGCGTTTTCATTTGCTGTTGCAGCGATGGCAATCTCGTTTGTTTACTACCTGGTCTCACGAAGTCGAGTTTCGCCTGCATATCGCAGTGCCGTGACAATGTCGGCAATGATTTGTGGAATCGCGGCTTATCACTACTGGAGAATGTTCAGTAACTTCTCCGAAAAAGCACCATGGAACGAAGGTTACCGATACGCAGACTGGCTATTGACAGTTCCACTACTTGTGGCTGAACTAGTAGTTGTCTCTGGCATCGCCAAAGAAAAAGTGAAAAGTGTGACTACAAAACTTGCTATTGCAGCAGTTTTGATGATCGCTTTTGGATACCCAGGCGAGATCGCAACACCAGGCAGCAATGCAAGCATTATTTGGTGGATCGTCGCGATGGTTCCTTTCATCTACATTCTTTGGAACTTGTTCGCAGGTGAAGTTGGACAAGCACTCAAGGGTCAGTCTGGTGAAATCGGCAAGAAACTCAACAACCTCCGTTACATTTTGTTGATCACTTGGTCGGTTTACCCAATTGCTTACCTTTTGGGCGACAGCGAGAGTTTCTTGGCCAAAGCAATTGGTCTTGAGGCAGCAGAATCATCAACAGTGATCCAGGTTGGTTACACAATCGCCGACGTTTTGGCTAAGCCAGGTTATGGTCTTTTGATTTTGGGCATCGCAATCGCACGCTCAAAGGCAGAGGGTTACAAAGAAGCCTAATTTCGAATTTATTAAGAAGTTTAAGAGCCCCGGCTTCGGCTGGGGCTCTTTTATTTTTGCAACTAACCTCTGAGAGCCATGATTCGCAGACAAGATTTACCAGGGCTCGGGCTTGTTGCGCTAATTGCTACCGTCGCCTTCGCGGTTGAATCGGTCATTAAGACCAATACGCCGATCGTATTGTCTCCGCTTGTAGTCGCAGTTGTACTCGGTGGATTGATTTCAAATCTTGGTCTGATTCCAGAGCGGTGTCGTAGTGGTTTGCGTTTTGCCGCTCGCAGTTTGTTGCGCCTCGG
>CALACK010000154.1 GCA_937890395.1 uncultured Acidimicrobiaceae bacterium
CAGCGTGGGCAGCCTTTACCGACACAACTGGCGCACTCATCACCGCCCGCGGTCTAATGGGCATCGGCGCCGCACTCGTATTCCCCGGCACATTGGCAATTCTCATCGACGTATTTCGCAACCCAGTTGAACGCGCAAAAGCAATCGGCGTGTGGTCTGCAGTTTCAGGTGCCGCAGTTGCATTCGGTCCCGTCACGGGCGGTCTATTGCTCGAATATTTTTGGTGGGGATCAGTCTTCCTCATCAATATTCCAATCGTCATTATCGCTTTAGTTCTTCAATGGCGCTTCGTTCCAGAATCAAAAGACCCAAGTGCACAGCGAATTGACTTCGCAGGCTTCTTGCTATCAATTGCATTTGTTTCGCTGCTTGTCTACACAGTTATCGAAGGCCCACACCGCGGTTGGTCAAGCACCGCGACAATCGCCGGTTTCATCGGCACTGTTATTTTGCTCGCTGCATTTGTTTGGCGCGAACTCAACACCGAGCACCCCCTGCTCGATGTTCGAGTTTTTCGCGACATGCGAGTAACAGCGGCAACGTCTTCAATTGCAATCGCATTCTTTTCACTGTTTGGCTTCACATTTTTGGTCACGCAATATTTTCAATTCGTGCGCGGCTACCCGCCACTCGAATCTGGTCTACGCACACTTCCATTCGCAGTTGGTGCGGGCGTCACTTCGCCCCTCGCTGCACGACTTGCGCTTCGCTTCGGCCCAAAACGCATCGTGCCGATTGGTCTTCTATTGATGGGTGTCGCAATCATTTGGGTCGGCACTCAAGATGCCGACTCTGCATACTTTGGCCCGATTGTTAGCAGCATGGTTTTAATGGCATGCGGTCTTGCACTCGTCACTAGCCCATCGTCTGAGTCAGTCATGGGTTCGTTGCCGCGCGAAATGGCCGGTGTCGGCTCGGCAATCAACGACACGAGTCGCGAAGTTGGCGGCACACTTGGCGTTGCAATTATCGGCAGTGTTTTTGCAACAACATACGGGCCGAAAATCGTCGAGTTACTCACGCCATTCAATTTGCCCGAAACGGCGCTTTCAGCGGCCGAAGAGTCAGTTGGTGCTGCGTTCGCAGTCTCCGAGCAACTTGGTGATGCAACACTCACAGGTGCAATTCGCGAAATCGCCAGTTCTGCATTTCTTGATGGATTTCAAGCCGCGTGCACGACAGTCGGCGTCATCGCAATTCTCGGGTCACTACTCGCCTACCGCTTCTTACCCGCCCGCACACCTCACATGGAAAGTGCAGCCGATTAAAAACTTCTCACCAAACAACTGATGTGGTTGCGTGTAGTGCGCGACCTTCGGCGCGAACGCCTCGCTGAACTAACTCTGGTGCGAGTTCTCTCCACAGTGCTTTCAGTCGATAGTGCGGCACACGCGGAAATAGATGATGCATCGCGTGATGATCGTGACCACGAATCAACATTCCTGATCCACGAAAAACGGCGACTCGCGTGTGGCGGTATCGAGATGTCTCATTTGCAGGATGATGCGGATACCACGCGAAAATAAACATCAACCACATCAATTGCAGTCGCGCCGGC
>CALACK010000155.1 GCA_937890395.1 uncultured Acidimicrobiaceae bacterium
ATAGGCGAGTGTTGCATCGTGCAACAAATTATTTGACGTAATCAATGAGTTGGCGCGCCAGTCGTTTGCGCCGAAGCGATCACTAAATTTGCCGCCCGCTTCTTGAACAATTGGCACGAGCGCGGCAATGTCATAGGGCGCCAGACCAATATTGTCAATCGCAATATCAACTACACCTTGAGCGACCAGCATGTGCTGCCAGAAATCGCCGTATCCGCGCACACGAGAAACGTCGTTTTGCAATTTTGCTAACGCTGCAGTCGCGCCAGTCTTATCCCAGCTTCTTGTCGCAGTAATGCTCAGACTTGCTTGGGCCAGAGTTTCAATATTGCTAACACGAATCGGTTTCGAATTGTAGAACGCGCCACCACCAAGATGCGCCCACCAACGCATTTGCAGAGCCGGCGCAGAAACCACACCAAGCACCGGAACATTGTTTTCGACGAGCGCGATTAACGAAGCCCAAACTGGGACGCCACGAACAAAATTGCTAGTGCCATCAATCGGATCAATCACCCATTGAAACTTGGCATCACTTGGCCCGACAATTCCGTGTTCTTCGCCGAAGACACTGTGCTCTGGTCGTTGTGCACGCAAGATATTTGTGATCGCGGTTTCAGTCGCACGGTCTATTTCAGTTACTTCACTTTTGTCGGCTTTGCGTTCGACGGTAAATGAGCGAGTATTGAAACCAGCAAGACTTACAGCGTCTGCGGCGTCAGCAACGCTCAACGCAAGTTTCAACTCGTTATTGAGTATTGCGTTGTCGGGCAGCTTAAGACTCATAACGACAATCTCACAATGGCGTAGCGATTCTTATTTCGGCTTTACGATTGCCAGTTTGGCGATAGTTTCGGCAAGTGAGTTTGCATCAAGTCCGAGTCGCGTCAAAATCGCATCAGGTTTTGCTTGCAGCGTAAATTTAGTTGGCAACCCCAATACTTCGATTCTCGGATGCACCGAGCCTTCAGCATTAGTCACCAAGTCAGCGAGCATCATTCCGACTCCACCGTCTCGAATGCCATCTTCAATTGTTACAACAACGCAATGTTTTGATGCATCGGCGATCATCATCTCATCTGCTGGTACGCAACAACGAACATCCCATAACGTGACTTCGATTCCACGGGAAGCGAGAATTTCGGCCGCCTGATCAGCGGCACCAACCATTTTACCGATCGCCAAAATACAAACATTCGGCACTGACGAGTTACGCAATTTTCGTGCTTGCAAACCAGAACCGACTTCGTGTTCACCAACAACTCGTGCTAGTCCTTTCGGGTATCGAATTGCAACTGGCCCCGTATCTGCAAGCGCAATTGCATCTTCAAGCATCTTTGCTAAATCTTGCGCGCTCGAAGGCGCAAGCAAACGCATACCGGGCACTTTAGAAAGCAACGCCATATCGAAAATGCCGTTATGGCTCGGGCCATCGTCACCAGTTATTCCGGCGCGGTCTAAACAAAACACAACCGGTAAGCGATGTAGTGCAACGTCGTAGACGACTTGATCCCAAGCACGATTTAAAAATGTCGAATACAACGCAACGACGGGTCGCAAGCCACCCATTGCCATGCCTGCCGCTGCAGTTACGGCATGTTGTTCGGCGATGCCAACATCAATGAATCGGTCAGGAAAATGCGATTGAAAAGGTAGCAACCCAGTTGGCCCAGGCATGGCTGCAGTGATCGCAACTATTCGACGATCGTGTTCAGCAATTTTTATAATCGCGTCAGCAAACGCCTGGGTGTAACCCGTTGGCAAAGATTTCGGTGGACCGGTTACCGGATCAAATACTGGTGCATCATGCAAGTTTTTTTCGTCGTCGTCTTCCGCCGGCGCGTAGCCACGACCTTTTTGTGTAATCACATGAATCACAAGTGGACCTTCGTCAACTTTTATCGCAGCGTTGAATGCTTGTTCTAACTCTTGTTGGTTGTGTCCGTCGATTGGCCCAACATAACGAACACCGAGGGCTTCAAAAAATGCGGTCGGCTGCAAGAACTCGCGGATACCTGCTTTGAAAGCATCTAGGCCGCGCCCAGCTTGTGGTCCAACAATTGGCAATTGATATAAAAACTTTTCTAACTTGCGTTGGCGACGAACATAAACCGGGTTCAAACGAATTTTAGTAAGTGCCCGCGAAAGTTTCTTTGTAATCCGATCTTGCGGGTGTGTCAGATCAATTGTCTGACCAATCGCACTTGGTGCTGTTGCTAAATCAAGTCGGCTCGTGAGATTAGAAATTGTAGGAGCATACGAACGACCGTTGTCATTAAGCACAATAATTACACGTCGTTGTGAGTGCCCAAGATTGTTGAGCGCCTCGTACGCCATACCGCCGGTTAACGAACCATCGCCGATCACGGCAATGATGTGTTGTCGGTCTGGGGTTTGTCCAGAATCGCGAGCTACTGCAAGACCGTATGCATAACTCAGAACTGTCGATGCGTGACTATTTTCGATGAAGTCATGCACACTCTCTTCGCGACTCGGGTAACCAGAGATGCCGCCTGCTTGTCGCAAATTATTAAACCCTCCGCGACGGCCAGTAACAATTTTGTGCACGTAAGCCTGATGACCTGTATCCCATAAAATTGCATCTCGTGGTGACTCGAAAACTCGATGCAGGGCGAGTGTCAATTCGACAGCACCCAAATTAGAACCCAGGTGGCCACTGTTTTTAGCAACCGATTCAACGATGAACTCGCGAATTTCGCCAGACAACTCAGCGAGTTGTTCGTAACTTAAGTTCGCAAGATCGCTCGGTTGGCGAATGTCTGATAACGCCATGTCGCCCTTAACGCTAGTCCCGCGATGTCTGAGGTGACTTAACTAGACGAGCCATAAGACGTCGATGGTTAATGAAATGGATTTCAGTGCCAATGAAATATGCCACAGCGAAAACTATTAACCCTCCGACGCCGTCAATCCAGAAGTGGTTGCCAGTAATAACGATGCACAACATAGTCACACTCGGATAAATAAGTAGCGCTAGACGCATCCAAAATTTTCTAGCAATTGGCCACAACCCGAATGCGCACCACGTTGACCAACCGATGTGCAGCGAAGGCATTGCTGCATATTGGTTTGTAAGTTTGCTCCCAGGACCGCTGTCAAATGCCCACGGTCCACCGAATTCTTTAATAGTGTCGACGAAGCCGAAGTTTTCTGCGCCGCCGCGTGTTCGCAATTCGGTGACGATGCACCCTGCGCCAAAGCCAGCGTCTGGGCATGGGGCATCAAGCAACCGCGGTGGCATCAACGGAAACAATGAAAAACCAATGATGGCGAGTGCGGTCATTACAGCAAGTGTGTTTCGCCACTGTCCGAAAACTGATGGTCGAAATTTATACAACGCAATGAACACTCCTAGTGTGACGAAAAAATGAGCCGTACCGTAGTAGACGTTCATTGTCTTTATAAACCAAATATGCGGCAAGAACCAATCTTGCAAAGTTTCTTCGTGAAATAGGCCGATCCATCGCTCAAAACGAATCACTCGAACCGCATTTGTGAAAGCGTGGTTCGGCACTGTTACTCCTTCGACCAGAGTCGAACCAAATTGGTTTCGAATCAATGTGTAAACCGAATAAAAAACACTGATGATTATCGCTTCCTTCCACCACACCATCCGGTGTTCGAAATCATCTGGTAGGGATGGCCGCCGAATGCGCTTTTCTTTTCGGTTAAAAGTCGCGTTTTCCACATTCAAACTTTACGAGCGACAAGACTCAGATATGCCACCACCTCTAGGCTGTGGACATGTCTTTAAACTCAAACAAATCTCAAACCGCAGAACCACTAGTTGCTTCAGATGTTTTAGAGCGTGTGCTGGCCAAGGGCCGCAGCACGGGCGCAGAGTTTGCCGAGGTCTATATAGAGGACAAAAGATCTACTTCAGCAGGTTTAGATGACGGCAAGGTTGAGCAAGTTACATCGGGTCGCGATCGTGGCGCAGGCATTCGAGTCGTGGCTGGTGAGACAACAGGTTTTGCGCATACATCCGATCTCTCAGAGCGAGGATTGTTGGCAGCCGCTGAAGCAGCTGCCGTGGCCGCCAAGCAAGGTGGTGGCGGCGTAAACAAAGTTCAACTCGGCGCCGAGTTGCGACATGCAGTAAACACAATAAAGATTTCTCCAGACGGCGTAGAAAAATCTCGCAAGGTTGACTTGTTGAAGCGTGCTGATGCTGCGGCCCGTGCGGTCAACTCGGCAATCGTCCAAGTCTCTGCAGGGTATGGAGATTCGCTTCGAAGAATTTTAGTTGCCAACAGTAACGGCGTGTTGAGCGCCGACGATCAAGTGCGCACACTTCTAAGAGTAAGTGTTGTTGCAACTGGTGACGGCGGCATGCAAACTGGATACGACTCGCTTGGTCACACAATTGGTTTTGAGTTGTTTGACGAAAATGATGTTGAAGAGTTGGCGATTCGCGCAGCCAAACAAGCAATTACAAAACTCAGCGCACGACCAGCACCATCGGGTGCGATGCCAGTTGTGATCAAGCGCGGCAGCGGTGGTGTGTTGTTTCACGAGGCATGTGGTCACGGACTCGAAGCCGACCTTGTTGGTAAAAACGCAAGCGTGTATCGCGGCAAGATGGGTGAACTCGTTGCATCACCATTAGTGACGCTTATTGATGACGGCACGATGACCTCAGAGTGGGGCGCAATTGGTATTGATGACGAGGGTCATCCGTCGCAACGAAATACTTTGATTCAAGACGGGGTTCTCACAGATTATATGTGGGATTATCTACGCGCGAAAAAAGAAGGTCGCGCACAAAGTGGTAATGGCCGCCGACAGAGTTATCAGCACTTACCGATGGTGCGAATGACGAACACTTTTGTGCTGAACGGTACGCAAGACCCTGATGACATTGTGCGAGATACGAAGCATGGCGTGTACATCGCAAAACTTGGTGGCGGGCAGGTCGACACCGCGAGCGGAGATTTTGTTTTCGGAATGACCGAGGCTTACTTAATTGAGAACGGTGAGATCACAGAACCTCTTCGCGAGAGCAACTTAATCGGCAATGGTCCAGAAGTTCTGAAAGATATCGACCTACTTGGCAATGATTTTGCGATGGGCAACCCTGGTATGTGCGGTAAAGACGGTCAAGGCGTGCCAGTCGGCGATGGCCAACCAACACTTCGTGTGCGTTCGCTGACAATTGGTGGCACCGCAGCATGAGCGATGGGGTACAAGAACTACAAAAACTCGCAGACTCAATTGTTGGTAAAGCAAAAGCTGGCGAACAAATCGAAGCGTATGTATCTCGTGGCGGTGAAACTTCGGTACGCGTCTATGAAGGTGAAGTTGAACATTTTGTTTCTGCGCAAAGCGAAGGCATCGGCATTCGAATTATCAAGGATGGTCGCACTGGTTTTGCTTACGCGGGCACTCTTGAGAGCGACGCGATCACTGAAGTGCTGGCAGAAGCACGCGACAATGTTCAATTCGGCACCGTAGATGAGTGGGCAGGTCTTGCCGACCCAGATGGCGTTGCACAGATTCCACAAAAGTTTTGGGATGAAGAACTTGCAAATTATCCAACAGATAAAAAGATTGCGATTACAAAAGAGCTTGAAAAGTTAACTTTGGCTGCTGATGCACGCGTCCGTGCTGAAGAAGCCAATTACGAAGACGGTTGGGGTGAAACTGCTGTTGCCACTACAACTGGCATTCGCGAAAGTGGTCGAGGAAACTCGTGTTACGTCTCGGTGTCAACTTTGGCAGATGATGGTGATGAATCGCTGACTGGATTTGGATTTTCGGTTGGTGACTCACCGAAAGAATTTGATCTCAAGAAAGCGGCCCATGATGCGGCCGATCGCGCAACGCGTTTGTTGGGCGCGACAAAGCCTGCGAGCAAGCTTGTGACGATAGTTCTTGACCCATATGTCACTTCTCAATTCGTCAGTATTTTGTCAAGTGTTTTAAACGGCGAAAGTTTGGCAAAAGGCAGAAGTTTGTTTGCAGACCGTCTTGACCAACCAGTGGCAAGTGCAAAGTTCACGCTTGTTGATGACCCGACTAATCCACTCGCTTACACGGCAACAGACATCGATGGTGAAGGTTTAGCGGCACGACGAAATGTGCTGATTGAAAATGGAGTGCTTAAAAAATTCGTACACTCGAGTTATAGCGCTCGGCGTATGAACACGAAAAGCACCGGTAATGCAACTCGCGGTGGTTTTGCCGGGTCACCAGGTGTTGGTTGTCTTGCGATGCAGGTTCAACCGGGTACGAAGTCTCAAGCAGAGTTAATTAGTGGCATTGACGATGGCGTACTGATTCAAGATGTTTCAGGAATGCATAGTGGAGTAAACACGATCTCCGGAGATTTCTCGACTGGTGCATCTGGCATTGTGATCAGCAACGGCACACTCGGGGCTCCGATTCGCGAATTTACGATTGCATCAACTTTGCAAAAAATGTTGTTAAATATTGTTGATCTGGGCAATGACATTGACTGGCTGCCAATGCGAGCAGTCGGGCTTTCACTAGTTATCAGCGATGTGATGCTAAGCGGAGCTTAAACATATGTCGATCTTGCACGCGATCGTTTTAGGTATCGTGCAAGGACTAACTGAATTTCTGCCGATTTCTTCAAGCGGTCACTTGGTAATCGTGCCTTGGTTGTTTGGTTGGAATGATTTTGAAACTATGTCAACAGCCAGAGCAATAGCAACAGCCAGAGCTTTCGACACGGCATTGCACTTAGGCACACTTGCGGCTGTTTTGATTTACCTCCGTAAAGATTTGATTGTTTATGTTGCCCAAGGTTCGCAAATAATTTTCAACCGTAAGCAGCCAGCAACCCAAGCTGGGCGACGAGCATGGTTTTTGGTTCTATCCGCATTGCCTGCGGGCATCGTCGGCGCGGCGTTTGAAGACAAGATCACCGAGAAACTTGGCAGCCCTGCATTGATTAGTGTGAGTCTGATCATTTTTGGTGTCGTACTAATTTGGGCTGATCGTCGAGCAACGGCGAAAAATTATTTACAAACAATTGAATCGCTGACAATGCGTAATGCGCTCGTGATTGGTGCAGCGCAAGTTCTTGCACTCAACCCTGGCACGTCGCGCAGCGGCATCACAATTACTGCCGCTCGACTTTCTGGATATTCACGTGATGCTGCAGCGAGACTGTCATTTTTGATGAGCGTGCCGATTATTGCTGGGGCGGTTTTATTTAAACTCGCAAAACTTGTCACCGATGGAATACCCGACGGATTGCTAATGCCAATGCTCGTCGGAATCGTTGTGGCGGGAATATCTGGTTGGCTTGCGATGTGGTCAATGATTCGTTTGGTACAGACAAAAACTTTTGCACCGTATGTGTTTTATCGCTGCATCGTTGGGGCTGGTGTATTGATCGCAGTTGCTTCAAACTGGCGCTAATAAATTTAAAAGCTAGCCAACTAAAACTAGAGCCACTATGCCAAGCGCGGCAGCGTCTGCAATTTGCGGCGCGTTTGTGAGCGGTACAGCAAGAACAACTGTTTCTGATCGACCCGGCTGCAGCGCAACATCAATCACTAATACGCGATCGAGTGCAACTGTTGCGTTAATGATCACATCGACATAGTCACCTGAACGAAGCTCGGGTAGTGGCCCAACACTTTGCATCGCCACTGCACGAAATCCGGCAGGTATTTCATGGCGACTGTCTTGAGTTGTTGCGACGCTTGAACTAGATGTGAAGCCGAGGGCAGTGACAAGATATAACAACGAACTTAAAATAGACAGCACAACAATAACGAGTCGTTGTCGCGAAGCGTCTCGACAAAGGGCGTACCACTGATCAATCAGTTTTGTTTGCATGGCTAGAGGCCATGTGTGCGGATTATTCGCTTTTGGCTGGGCTAGTTTTCGTTTCGCTTTTCGTCTCTGTTTTTGTTTCAGTTTTAGTCTCAGTTTTGTTGGCAGACTTTTCACTGCTTGATGTACTCGAGCCATCTGAGCTTGAAGTACCAGCAGAAGTGCTTGCCGTCGCGCTCGTTGAAGTTGCAGAATTTGAACTAGCACCCGATTTAGAACCGGCAGCGCTGTCGTTTTTATAGAACCCGCCACCTTTAAATGTGATCCCAACTGGAGTGAAAACCTTTTTGATTCGACGCATCGTGCCATCTGATGGGTGCGAGGCCTCGGTTAGTGCGTCGTCGGTGAATGCCTGGTGAACTTCAATGGTCTCACCAGTATCAATGAACTTGTAAACATAAGTTGGCATAGGGCTTTTGATTCTAGGATGTCTGTGTGGCTGTACGCACCGTTGTGATTCCTGCGGCCGGAATGGGCACGCGGTTCTTGCCAGCCACTCGTGTGACCCCAAAAGAATTGCTACCTATATATGACACTCCGGCAATTCAGTTCGTAATTGACGAGGCGACTGCAGCGGGCATTGAACGAGTAATTATCGTTACAAGTCGTTCTAAGCCTTCGATTGAGGCTTATGCATCATCTGCCAGCACCGCCAAAGTCGCAGTCTGCGTTGTCTATCAAGATTCGCCATTGGGCCTCGGTCATGCAATCAGTTGCGCGCGCAATGCCGTCGGTCACGAACCGTTCGCTGTGATGTTGCCCGACGAAATTATGGGTGATTCATCGCTGATGAAATCACTCATTGCGCTTTACGATCGCACAGGCACTAGCAGTATTGGATTAAAAAAAGTGCCCGCGTCTGAAGTCTCGAGCTACGGCAATGTCAGAACTGTAGAAATGTTAAGCGACGGCGCCACTGAATTAATTAGTAAATCAGTCAGCAAACCAGTCAGCGAAAACTTGGTGTCGATAAGTCAAGTAATTGAAAAACCAAAGCTGAGCGAAGCAGTCAGCGACATTGTGATTATTGGTAGATATGTTTTGGCCCCGAGTGTTTTTGATCATCTAGCTACGATCAAGCCAAGCCTTAATGGTGAATTTCAACTGACTGATGCGCTTGCTCTGCTTGCCAACGAAAATCAACTAGTTGGTATTGTTAGTGATATCACGCGATATGACACGGGCACGCCAATGGGTTTGTTGCGTGCGGTCATTGAGATAGCACTGGGTCGCAAAGATATTGGGCCGCAATTACAAACGTGGCTTGAAAATAAATTTCGTAACTAACTGGAAAGGCTTTATGACTGCAAACAGAATTACTTCTTTTTCGACAACAGTTGAACCGGGTGAAGTTGGGTTCGATCAAAGTCGCTTAGCGAAACTTGATAGCCACTTCAAGCGCTACGTAGATGAAGGCCGTTTGGCCGGCTTTGCAGTTGCGGTAGCGCGTCGCGGCGAGGTAGCACATTTTGCAATGTATGGCGCGAAAGATTCTGACACCGGAGAGTCAATCACGAGCGACACGATGTATCGCATTTACTCAATGACCAAACCGATCACTTCAATCGCATTGATGATGCTTGTTGAACAAGGCCTGTTGCAACTCACAGACCCAGTAAGCAAATTCATCGAGTCATTCGGTGAAACTCGAGTTTGGAATACCGGAACAATTTTGAAGCCGATGACTGCGGCGCTAACCGAACCAATGCGGGTTTGGCATCTGCTGACACACACATCTGGATTGACCTATGGCTTCAATTATGCCGATGTTGTCGATGATATGTATCGGCGGGCTGGTTTTGAAACTGGCGTCGCCTACAACGATTCGCTTGAAGTTGTCTGTGACAAACTCGCGTCGTTGCCATTGGTGTTTCAACCTGGATCAAGTTGGAATTACAGCATGGCTACTGACGTAGTTGGGCGAATTATTGAAGTGATTTCAAAAATGCCATTGGATGAGTTTTTAGAAAAGAATATCTTTGCGCCTCTGGGCATGATAGACACGGCTTTTTCTGTGCCAGAAGAAAAACATTCTCGGCTCGCATCTCTTTATCGCTACGACGAAGTTAATCATTCAAAAATCAAACTTGAAAGTTTTGGAAACAGTGCGATAGAAAAGCCAAAGTTTCTTTCTGGCGGCGGCGGTTTGATTTCAACCGCTGGCGATTATTTTAAATTTATTAAAATGCTTGAAGGTCGCGGAAAATTAGGTGATGTTCGTATTGTCTCTTCGCGGACGATTGACTTAATGACACAGAACCATTTGCCAAATAATGCGGACATCTCAACTTTTGGTCGTCCAATCGGTGAAGAAATCTTCTACGACGGACTTGGTTTTGGATTGGGATTCTCAGTTGTCGTAAATCAGGCCAAAACGCGTGTTGCTTGCCCAAACGGTACATTCGGCTGGGGTGGAATGGCAAGCACTGCATTTTGGGTTGATCCGGTAAACGAAATCAGTGCGATGTTCTTCACGCAGTTGATTCCGTCAAGCACATACCCAATTCGACAGTATCTACGGTCACTTGTTTACGGAGCTCTAGCTGACTAGATAGTTGAATAGCGAAGCGACTAGCAAGTCAACTAGTTAAATAACGCGTTTGAAATTATTCGGTTCGTCTAAGACAAAACCAAACTCATCAACTTTCACTTCAACTTCAGAGTTCGAAGCCGAACTTATGTAGCGCCAAGTATGTTGCGTAAGTTTTGTGTATTGATGTGTTTGTTTCGTAATCCCCAGTGTTTCGATGTCGATAACTGCAACTGTCAGGGTTGCGCTATCGCCAATTAGAAGAGGCAATCTTCGGATTGGTATGCAGTTCGTAAATGGCGTGTTCATAAAGTCAAGATCTGTGCAACCGTCTAGTTCGGTTCGATGTGCGCCGTTCACTTCTCCCCATCGACCATGACTGTCTGTGCCGAGCCATAGATCTGGGTCTTCGAGGTCGCGAAACAATAAGCATTGCTGAATCACCCATCCAGCCGAAAGTCGCAGCACAAACTGAGCATTGTCGGCGCCAAGTGTGCCTTCGGCTGTCCAGCCTTCGTTCTCCCACCGCAAAGTCACGGCACTCGTGGCGGAATTTTGTGCCGAACCCAATGAGAGCCACGAAACATTATGGCCCGAGGCAGAAAGTGATTGGTAGGTGGTTGGATCGGCGTTCATGTCGGTTTCATTTTACGAAGCCTGTCGACAGATCTGTGGCGATACCGTCAGCGATGTGATTTCTCTCGTTGAAGCGCAAGAGATTGTTATTGGTGGTTGCCATAAGTTAGACACTGTTCTTGCAGATTGTCAGCAAATGGCTGGTCGAGTCGTCGCTCAAGATGTCGTCGCCACCGAATTTATTCCGCCATTCGCAAACTCTGCAGTGGATGGTTTTGCAGTGCGAGCACAAGACGTAAAAACTGTCGGCGTCGAACTTGAAGTCCTTGGTGTGATCGGTGCTGGGCATATTGCGAATTATGAAATTAGCGAAGGTCAGACTGCGCGAATCATGACGGGTGCGCCAGTGCCAAGGGGCGCAGATGCAATTGTGATGATCGAAGATGCAACTGTGCTCAGCGAAACTCGCGTGCTGTGCAATAAACCAGCGCAGATTGGCGACGCAATTCGCGAAATCGGTGAAGACGTGAAAACTAGTGATGTTGTATTTGCTGCTGGGTCAGTGATTAACCCGGCAGGTGTCGGAGTATTGGCAGCAATCAATGCCAGGCAAGTTTTAACTTATCCACGACTTCGTGTGGCGATGCTCTCAACTGGTGATGAACTTGTGATTAACGGCGGAGATCTTAAGCCAGGTCAGATTCGCGAAAGTAATTTAACAATGTTGGCAACGATGATCAGCGCTACTGATTGTGAAGTTATCAATCTTGGGATAATCGATGACGACGAAGCAAAACTCGAAAAAACTTTACGTGAGGTCGCAACGCGGTGTGATGCGATTGTTACGAGCGGCGGTGTCGGGCAAGGCGACTTTGATGTTGTCAAGATCGTGTTGTCGCGAATTGCCGAGATGCAATGGATGCAGATGGCTATTAAACCAGCAAAGCCATTTGCGTTCGGCAGACTCAAAACGAATGACTCGCGGGTAATCCCAGTATTCGGTTTGCCAGGCAACCCAGTTTCATCGATGATTAGTTTTGAAATGTTGGCGCGCCCAGCGTTGCGCAAGATGATGGGGCATACGCAAAATTTGACGCGACCAAAAGTACTTGCAGTGGTCGACAAACAAATGAAGCGTCGTCGCGATGGCAAAATCCACTTGATGCGCGTGTTTGGAGTATTTGAAAACGATGGTCGTCTGCACGTTCGAGACACAGGCCCGCAGGGCAGCCATCAACTTGCAGCCACTGCGCTTGCGAACGGGTTAGCCCTTGTACCAGACGGAGAAGGGCTATCCGCAGGCTCCGAAGTTGAAGTGATGTTGCTCGGCTAACTCGCCAGCAATAGGCTCTGTTCATGGAGTTGCGATCGTGGAACTAATTGACCCGTTCGGCAGAACCGTTCGTGATTTGCGGATCTCAATCACCGATCGTTGCAATTTCAGGTGTACTTATTGCATGCCGGAAGAAGGCATGGTGTGGCTTGATCGCAAAGAAATTTTGAGTTTTGAAGAGATTCATCGTTTGGTGCAAATCTGTGTTGAGCGATTTGATGTTGACAGCATTCGATTAACAGGCGGAGAGCCAACGGTGCGCGCTCACTTGCCAGTTCTAGTCGAGAAACTTGCGAAACTACGAGTGCCAAAGACAGCGAATTCACCGTTGGCGGGTAAAAACATTGATTTGGCGATGACGACTAATGGGGCGACACTGCGTCTGATCGCCGAAGAACTTAAATCTGCTGGTTTATCGCGAATAAATATCAGCCTCGATACTTTGCAACAAGAAAAATTTCTTAAGATCACACGGCGAGATCATTTGGCAAATGTTATTGACGGCATCGACGCCGCAGTACAAGTTGGTTTTGCGCCAGTGAAAGTTAATGCAGTAATTCAACGCGGGGTAAATGACGACGAGATTGTCGCACTTGCAAGTTTCGGCCGAGAGAAGCAAATTGAAGTTCGTTTTATCGAGTTCATGCCGCTTGACGCACAGGGACAATGGCAACGCAACGATGTTGTTGGTCAGGATGAAATCGTTGCGACAATAAATAGTGTCTATCCGCTAGAGCAAGTTGCTAGTCGTGGTGCGGCGCCAGCCGATCGCTGGAGATATCTAGATGGTGGCGGAACCGTTGGTGTGATTCCGTCGGTGACAAAGCCATTTTGCGGAGATTGTGATCGCGTGCGATTAACCGCTGAGGGTCAGTTTCGTACCTGCTTGTTTTCGACTACCGAATTTGATTTGCGAGAAATGTTGCGCGGCGACGCAACCGACGATGCACTTGCAGCCGAAATCAAGCGTGCGGTTGGCACGAAGTGGGCGGGTCATGCGATCGGCAGCGTCACATTCGTTCGTCCAAAACGCTCAATGAGCCAAATTGGTGGCTAAGAAGCACGATCATGTCTGAATTAAATTTTTCTCATCTCGATCCAATGGGCCGGGCGCGAATGGTTGATGTAACCCCAAAAGAACCGACCCATCGTCGCGCGATCGCTCGGTGCAAAGTGTTTATGAAGCCTGCAACCACTGCGGCTATCGCCAATCGCGAAGTTAAAAAAGGCGATGTTCTAGCCGTGGCGCGAGTTGCAGGCATCCAAGCTTCAAAGCGAACCGCCGAGATGATTCCGCTTTGTCATCCACTATTAGTTGGCGCGGTATACATCAATTTCGAAATTGGCGATGATCACATTGCAGTCGAAGCCCAAGTCGACACGATTGATCGCACGGGCGTAGAGATGGAAGCCTTGCACGCATGCTCAGTGGCGGCGCTGACGATCTATGACATGTGCAAAAGTGCCGATCGTGAGATGGTTATTGGTGAACTGACCCTGTGGGAGAAATCAGGCGGACGACAGGGTTTGTACCGTCGTGAAACTGGTGCCTAGAAACCCTTAAGTCCTTATTTAATAGCGTTTTTACGGTCGTTTGACCGTCGTATTATGGTCGTATGCGAGTTCATAGATTATTTGGATTTAGCGCTCGTTTGGCGTTGTTTCAACTTTGATTATTGGCTAATAGAATTGTCTGACCCCATGAGCAAACTAATTCTTTTGATTGTTGGCGCAGCCTGGCTCGCGGTTCTTTTGCCGCCCCTGATTCGCGCGAAATTAAATAGTTCGCCGTTGACTTCAGTTAACCAGTTTCAGAAAAAAAACAGTTCGCTTCGAAATCTGGGTTCGACGAATTCTCATATGCGTGGGATGTCGAGAGAACTTACACCAAACCGTCAGAATCGCCCTGGCAGTGGATACCCACAAAGCCGACAGAGCTTGCAGAGCCCCCGGAGAAGTAGTGGTGCAAACCACTTTTCGAATCTGACTGGTCCGATTTTGCGTCCCCAGGGTACGAAATCGCATCAAAATCAAAGTGGTGATTACTATGTGCGCCAAATCAAACTCCAACGCCAACGCCAAAATGTGATCGGGCTTGCTTCGTCGACAGTAATTTCGCTGTTTTTGGCTTTGTCTACAGGCGTTATGGCCTTTGTCTGGGCGTTTACCCTCTCATTGATCGGGCTGTGTTTTTACTGCTACGTATTGGTTGAAAATAGAAAAAGTCGGGAAAACAAAATTTTGGCGGCGCGCTTTCGTCACCGAAATCACTAACTAATTAGTTTAAATTCAGGCGCAAAAACCAGCTCAAGCAAAGGCGCAACAACCTGCGCACTAGTTATCGTCGTAAGCGAGGTTTTGGGGCTGTAGCTCAGTTGGCAGAGCGGTACGTTCGCAATGTACAGGCCAGGGGTTCAATTCCCCTCAGCTCCACTTATCTTGCCATAATGGCTGAGTACAAAAACGATAAATAACAAGTGAGGATTTTGAAATGTCAATGACTTGGACTGAAGCAAATCTTGCTGTTACCGCCCCTGGTCAGATTTTTGAATTGATTGACTCTGAAGTGTTCGGCACCAAGACACAAGTTTTCAAAAATGCTCCAGTGCACCTTGGTCAAATTTTCGCTGGCTCGCGCAATCACGGCGACAAGACCTTCTTGGTTTATGAAGGCGAAACCTGGTCATTTGCAAAGACGATGGATCAGATTGACGCGTTATCGAATCTTCTCGTGAATAGTTATGGCATTAAAAAAGGTGACCGCGTTGCAGTCGCGATGCGCAACTACCCGGAGTGGGTGATGTCGTTTGCAGCGATCATTTCTGTTGGTGCAATTTCTGTGTCGATGAACTCGTGGTGGGTCGAAGACGAAATGGATTTCGCACTGCAAGACTCTGGAGCGAAAGTTTTAATTTGCGATCAGCAACGCTTTGATATCGCGGCTTCAAGCTGCACCAAACTTGGCGTCAAAGTCTTGGTTGCTCGTGCCGAAAAACCACTGCCAACCGGTGTCGACACTTGGCAAGAAGCTTTGGCACCTCATTTGGCTGCTGGTCTTAAGTGCCCTGCTGTAGATATTGCACCTGATGATGATGCGACCATTCTCTACACCTCTGGCACAACCGGTCGCCCAAAAGGTGCTGTTTCAACTCATCGCGCAATCATTTCTGCACTGATGGCTTTCTCGGCTCGAAATTCGGTGCTAACGATGTCTGGCACAAAACTAAAAGAAGTGACTGGCCCTGAGGTTCCGACTTCATTCATTTTGATTGTGCCGCTGTTTCATGTCACCGGCTGTGTACCGGTAATGATGAGTTGTTTTATCGCGGGTTTGAAACTTGCGATTATGTACAAGTGGGATGCAGAAAAAGCACTTGAGATGATTGAGCGCGAGCAAATCACGAATTTCGTTGGCGTGCCAACGCAAAGTTGGGATCTTGTCAACTCACCAGCATTCGACAAATATGACACTTCAAGTTTGCGCGCAGTAGGCGGAGGTGGTGCACCATCACCGACTTCGTTAGTCGGCAAGGTCAACGACAAAATTAAAAACGGCAGCCCGCAATTAGGTTATGGAATGACCGAAACTAACGCATTCGGCCCTGGCATCACAGGCTCTGATTATTTGGCTCACCCGACCAGTACCGGTCGCGCAGTCTTGCCGATGCTTGTTGAAGTGCGTGATGAAAACTTAAAGCCATTGCCAACCGGCGTGGCAGGCGAGATTTGGTTTTTTGGCCCGATGTTGATTCGCGGATATTGGAACCGTGCTGAGGCGACAGCCGAGACGATTGTCGATGGCTGGTTACGATCGGGCGACATTGGTCGTCTTGATGCCGATGGTTTTGTTTATGTCGAAGACCGTGTCAAAGATATGATCTTGCGTGCCGGCGAAAATATTTACGGCGCCGAAGTTGAGAGTGCGATCTACGATCACCCAGCGGTGCACGAAGCCGCAGTTTTTGGCGTGCCACATGAGCGACTTGGCGAAGAGGTTGGCGTCGCGATTTTGCCAAAAGACGGTGCAGTGCTTGATCCGCATGACTTATGGAAGTTTCTTGAAGGCAAAATCTCTGCACATAAGGTGCCCACACACTTGATTGTGATGACCGAGCCTTTGCCACGCAATGCCGCTGGCAAGTTTTTGAAGCGCGAACTTCAACAGCGTTTGTCTAAAGGCGAGTTGAAAGCCGAAACGCGCGTTAAATAGTTATTGCTCTTCAGGCGGTCGAATGTGGCGAAATTGCCATAGTAATAAAAAGTCGTAAATGATTTTGCATACCGCACAAATCAGTAGCGGCCATGCAAAACGAGAGTGATCTAACATCCAGCCAGCGGCAATTGGTGGTAGGGCCGAAGCCAAACTACGCGGCACATTTGTGACACTGGCTGCGGCTGCTCGTTCGCTGGGTTTAACGACTGCCATCACATAACTAGTACGAACAGGTACATCCATCTGGCTCAATAGCCCGCGCAGGATAAACAAAGTGACCGCGAGCCAAACATTTGGCGAAAGTGCAACACCAATTAACAAAACACTTGCTGGGATGTGTGTAAAAACCATTGTGCGAACCAAGCCGATGCGTTTTGCGATGCGAACCGAAATCAACGACGAGATTGCCGAAAGTGTGCCGGTGACAAAGAAGACGACACCCAGTGCGCTAACAGAAAGATCAAATCGTCTGAATATCCATAAAGCGAATATCGACTGCACAGCGAAACCGCCACCGAATGAGTCAAGGCTAAAAAGTGCGGCAAGTTTAAAAACCAATCGCCGTGATTCGCCGAGCACAGATTTATTGCCGGTCGGTTTTGCTTGAGCTGAAACTGACATTTGTCGATAAATCATGAAAACTATTAATCCAGCAAATGTATATGCGAAGAAAATAATTCGGTACCCAAATAATTCTGAACGATTTTGGGTATGAGCAAGCCACAGTGGCACAGCGGCACACAACGCACCGAGTGAACCAACTAGTGATCCGCTTAAGTTATACAGAGCGAACATTGCAGTACGGTCTGTATCAGTTACCGAAGCAGAAAGGCTTGCTTGTTCGAGTGGCAAGAACGCACTCACGTCACCTGCGGAGGGGTTCATTGTTCCGATTACGCCAACAATCAACAGTATGAAAAAACTGGATGCCAAACCAAAGGCAACGCCCGTTAGTGACATTAATAACGCAGCGAATGCCAGCAGTCTGGCGGAAGCAATGCGATGGCTAAATACACCTACCAAAATTGTTGTCGCAGCAGAACCTAAAAGCGACGCAGTCACAACGGCGCCGATCTGCACGCCTGATAAACCAAGCGCTAATAGAAACCCTGGCAAGATGACATAGATCATGCCGTCGACGAACGCTCGCACGGCCCGCGTAACAACCAGTTTTCGGCCATCTCGAGATGCACTTGCTGGCACAGAGACAAGTTTGAAAATCACGAATTAAAGCTAGTTCACGAAATTAACGTGACTACCCAAAATCAACTAGTGTTTCATCTCGTGCCACCAGTAGACCTGACAGGTTCAAGCGGCGTGAGTCTAGATTCGCTGACGATCGGCAATGCACTCGTTGATGTTTTAGCAACCGTAGACGAAGGGTTTTTGATTCGAGAAAAAATTATCAAGGGTTCGATGAACCTTGTTGATATTGCGCGATCGAAACATTTGCATTCGCTAGTGAATTCACGAACCGAAATGAGCGGCGGTAGCGCTGCCAATACGGCTTATGGGCTGGCCAGTCTCGGTGGAAAAGCCGGCTTCATTGGCAAAATTTCAGCTGACAGGCTTGGCGAATCTTTTGCTAGTGATCTAGCGAATGTCGGCGTGAGTTTTTTCCCGGGGGTCACTTGTGGGTCAGAAGATACTGGGAGATGTCTAATCGTCGTGACACCAGACGGTAACCGCACGATGAATACTTTTCTAGGCGCAGCGTCGCTGCTAGACGCTGCAGATATTTCGCGGGATGCAGTGCAAAGTGCCGCAGTAGTAATGCTCGAAGGATATTTGTTTGATCGTGACGCGGCCAAAGAGGCATTTCGTGTCGCCGCAGAATATGCGCACGCTGCTGGTCGCAAAGTTGCACTCACACTTTCTGATTCATTTTGTGTTGACCGCCACAGAGCAGACTTTTTGGATTTAGTTAAGAACAACATTGACATTTTATTTTCAAATGAAGACGAGATCAAGTCGCTCTACCAAGTTGGCTCAATCAATGATGCGCTTCATCAATTACGAAATGACTGCGAATTCGCTGCAGTGACTCGCAATGAGCATGGCTCAGTTGTAATCGACGGTGACGAAGTTGTGATCATCGATGCAGAGCCAGTTGACAGTGTTGTTGACGCCACGGGTGCCGGCGACATGTATGCGGCCGGATTTTTGTATGGTTTCGTGCGCGGTAAGCCAATTGAACAATGTGGAAGAATCGGGTCGGTTGTGGCGTCAGAAGTTATTTCGCACATGGGCTCACGACCGCTTGTGGCATTGAAAACTATTTTGCCAAAAGACTTAAAATAACAAAAGTTTGTATTTAGTTAGCTTTCGTCGGCTGGCAAAAATACAAGTTGCAAGTCACCTAGTTTGACAAGGGTCGACGCGATCCATCCGCCAAGTGTCGAGAAATGTTCATCAAGCAATTTGCTGGTGCCATCTTGCAGAGTTTCTTCAGCAAGTTCGTAGTCGCCCGAATACGTAACTTCAATCGCATAATCGATGTGCTCAGCAGGTTGCGAAGGTCGTGTGATTTCGACGGTAATACTTTCTCGCTCTAGTTGGCTTGCGCTAATTTTTGGACTCTTGAGTGGGGCGATCTCGTCAACGAGTGACGAATCTGGTTGATCAGCGAGCCGTTGCACGCGAAACACAATTTCCATTTCAATTTCGGGAGACTCATGAAAAACTTCTTCGGTGTACCAAGCCCGATAGTTTGCTTGGCTCCAACTTGGCCAAGTCAGGGTGATGTGAGCGACAACCCTTGGCGGTCGACCCTCGCCTGGCAAACCATAACTCGTCTCCCAGACCAAGTCGCCAAGCAACATGTCGGATTGAAAATGTTCATCAAATGCTTGACGTTCAAGAAACGCGTTCGTAAAGGCATCGCGCAAAGCGCCGATTGCGTCACTAAAGACATGGTCAAGCATGTGGCTATAACGCTAACAATGTGCCAAACTAAATGCTCATGAGCCTGATAATCCTTGAACGCAGTGAGGGTGTTGCAACCCTGACACTAAATAACCCAGCCGAACGCAACACGATGACCGCCGAATTAGTCAGTGACATCAAACAAGCGATGGATGAAATTGAAGCCGACCAAACAATCGGCGCAATCATTGTCACAGGCGCCGCGCCAGCATTTTGTGCTGGGGCGAACTTGGGTAATCTCGCCGAAGCCGATGGCGAATCGCTGACCAAAATCTATGAAGGGTTTTTACGCATTGCTCGAACGCCTTTGCCAACAATTGCGGCGGTTAACGGTGCGGCAGTTGGTGCAGGTATGAATCTTGCACTGTGCTGTGATGTGCGAATCGCTGCGCATCGTGCAAAATTTGATACTAGATTTTTGCAGATTGGTTTGCACCCAGGTGGCGGTCATACTTGGATGTTTCGCAACATCGCGGGGCCGCAAACCACGATGGCCGCAGTTGTATTCGGTGAAATTCTTGATGGCCATGAGGCACAACGAGTTGGGCTGGTTTATAAATGCGTACCAGACGATGAATTGATGGCAACTGTGCGTGTGATGGCGGTGCGGGCGGCCAGTGCACCTCGCGAGTTAGCAATCATTGCAAAACGCACGATTCAACAAATGGCAAACGTCGCAACGCATGACGAGGCAGTCGCTAAAGAACTTGAGCCACAAGTGTGGACAACTCGACAGCCATGGTTTGCTGAACGTTTGGCAGCACTACAAAACCGCATCAAAAAATCGTAACTTTTTAAAAGATTCTTGATTACTGCAACATTGTTACGAGCAGGTTACATGTAAACCAATAAAAGTGGTGTACTGTGACGATTAATAGCTAGAACATTCAAGTATTTCCAACATTGGGAGGAAAGATGAGTCAGCGTCACAGGCGTATTGAAGCCATACCGCCACCGCGAGAAGAGTTGCGAGCACATGCTCACAACGAGCGACATCGAATTCATTCTGAGTTGCATTTAATAACCGAACAAGTTCAGCACGGCATTGAACCAGAAGATATTGATGAGCCCGGTACGAACTGGAAGCCGCTTCACCACCGTAATTCTCAGATCACGAGTCAAAATATTCGGGGTGCAAAATTTAAACATTGGAAGGCAAAGTCTTGGAAGCGTCGCAAAGCAATGCGTCGAGCGCGCATTGTTCAAATTTCGGGAATTTAAGTTTTAGCAACCAGCCATTGTTGAGTTATTGCTGCTTTGCGGTCTTGCCATTCTTCAATCGTGAATCCATAACGTAAGTGGTCCTCCCACACGCCGTTTATTTCTAAAAATCTTTCGGCTAAGCCTTCGAGACGAAATTTTAGTTTCTCCATAACTTTTTTGCTATTCATATTTCTCGGAATAATACATACTTCAATTCTGTGAAGTTTCAATTCTTCGAACGCAAATTGAGACAATGTCGCCACGCCTTCTGCTACGTAGCCATTTCCGGCATGTTTGCGATCAATCCAATATCCGACCGTTCCGGTTTGCATCGCGCCGCGCACAACATTATTTAGATTTACCTCGCCCGCAAAAGAGTTTTCAATAAATAATCCAAGCGCGTAAGAAGTGCCAGCCAGTCGCTCGCGATCACGAGCGGCGCATCGGCGTTCAAATGCCTGATGATCAGTCGCTGGGTCAGCAATATATTCTGACCGCTTTGGCTCCCAAATTGATAACCACTCTCCATTTCTTAAACGCACTTCGCTCCACGCGGCATGATCATCCAGCACAAGTGGTCGCATCACTATTCGTTTGCCTTCAAGACGCAAAGTTGCTGCCTGAGATCCAGCAGGATGCTGACTACTGATTATTGGTTTGGCATGGCCAGCGGTATTTCGTGAAGCGCCACTCATGCTGACCTGTTTCGCAGCTCGTCAACGATGCCATCTAGCAAATTATGTTGGCTAATAATTATTTCGGGTATTTGTAGTCTTCTCATCACTGCTACTAGTAAACAACATCCACCCACGATTATGTCGGCTCTATCGCGAGGTAGCCCTGGGTTGAAAACCCTGTCAACTAACGGTTCTGTAGCCAAAGTTCGAAAAACATCTTCTGCTGCTTCGCGAGTTAGTCGCATTGCGTGTAATTTCTCGGGATCAAATTGTTTGAGCCCGAGTTCGACAGCAGCAATCGTGACGATTGTTCCTGCTATGCCAATTATCTGATCAGCGCTTGCCAATTCAGGATTCATGTGGACTACGTCGTCAACAGCATCGGATACGAGAGAAATGGCGTTGGTAAGTTCTTCAGGGCGAGGTGGGTCGCGATGCAACTCGCTTTCGCTAAGGGTGACTGCACCAAACGGAATACTGACTGCGGTCATGAGTGATTCTGTACCGATCATTAATTCGGTCGACGCGCCACCTATGTCAATTACCAGAGTTCTTTTGTTTATTGACTGCCCAAATGAAATTGTTGCGCCGCGATAAGCAAGTGAACCTTCTAGCTCGCCAGAAATCATCTCAGGCTCTAAACCACTAGATGATTTCACTCTTTCGAAAAATGATTCTGAATTATTTGCGATACGACATGCTTGCGTGGCAACGATTCTCTTATCGGTAACTTTATAATCACTTATTAGCGCTGCATATTCGGCGATGCAGGATACGGTTCGATCAATTGCCTGATCACTTAGTGAGCCAGTTTTTGTTAAGCCGGCACCAAGGCGAGTTGATCGCACTATTCGTTCAAGAGTTTTGCCAGTACTATCGGCGATTAATAAATTAGTTGAGTTACTGCCGATGTCAATTGCTGCGAAAATCGAATCCATTGATAACGCACCCTAATCTGAACGAGAACTGTTCGGCTA
>CALACK010000156.1 GCA_937890395.1 uncultured Acidimicrobiaceae bacterium
GTTGCAGCAAAGAAAACATCCTCGCCACTGCACAGATCATTAACAGTTAGAACTTTTGACAAGTCATATCCAGCATCTCTCGCAACTTTTGCTTCGGCATCGTTCTTGACCCACAACCTGCCCAAAATCTGACCGCCCAAACTTTTGAGTGCCGCAGCGGCTGTAACTCCTTCGGGTGTACCTCCGATGCCCATCAAGACATCCACGCCAACTTGAGGCGATGCAGCAGCAATTGCGCCAGCGATGTCACCATCGCTGATTAAGTGAATACGACAGCCACACGAGCGAACTTCAGCGATCAATTCGTCGTGTCGCGGCCGCTCTAAAATCACAACAACGAGATCGTTAAGTGATTTTTTCGTTGCCTTGGCAATCTCTTTGAGGTTCTTTGTTGGCGAAACCGTGATATCAATTGCATTTGCTGCGGCCGCCGAGACTGCGATCTTCTCCATATAGACACACGGGCCAGGATTAAACATCGTGCCACGTTCAGCAACTGCGAGCACCGAAAGTGCATTATTGCGCCCCAGCGATGTCAGTGTCGTGCCATCAATTGGGTCGACAGCCACATCGGTCAACGGCTTCGATCCATTGCCAACGCTTTCACCGTTGAACAACATTGGCGCTTTATCTTTCTCGCCTTCACCGATTACGACGATGCCGTCCATATTTACTGTGTCAAGTAAATTGCGCATCGCATCGACTGCCGCGCCGTCGGCTGCATTTTTATCGCCACGCCCAACCCACTTGGATGCGGCTAGAGCGGCTGATTCTGTAACACGCACAAGTTCAAGAGCCAAGTTACGATCGGGTCGTTGTTGAAGTGGCATATCAGAGATGTTAGCGCACTGTCGCAGTACGCCAATAAGCAACTAGCGTTCGGCTTGTGAGTGAACTCGATTTCAACGCGCCGATCACCGAGTGGGAGTTGGATGAATGGACGCCAGATGCTCGCGCCGAATTGACGACCGCACTTATTGAATCGGGCATCGCTCATAAGTGGGAAGAAACAGTATTACTTGCTGCCTCAGCAGCTGAAAGCGAAGTCGAAGAAGTTTTGGACGAAATTGAAAACAATAATGAACTCAGCGATGACGATGACAATGAGAACGGTGATGACGGCGGTGATAGTAACGATGTCGCAGATTCAAAAGTTCTTGGACAATTATCTGCACTTGCTCAGAGAATTTCGCAAAACCCATCAGACCCGAATTCGATTCGTACATTAGAGCGAATGCTTGAAGAAATTGACGGAGCCAGTGCGCCCGGTGAGATTAGCGACTCAGTGTGGCGACAAGTCAAAGATCTGGCAATCCAAATTGAAGAAGCACTTGTTGGCAGTTCGCAACCTGACGAATCAACCGCAATGGATCTTGCCGGTCGATTGTTTGCAATTTTGCGTTCAAATGTCTGAAGCCCAAACAGTTTTAGCTGAACTTGAGATTTGGCACTCGAGGCCTTTCACCCCAACGCGTCGATTGTCGCTCGGCAATCTTGTTCTTCCGACAGATCACTCACCAGGGCTGGGCGGAATTCTGCTGGGTGGAGTTGTCGCTACGCATTTTGGCGAGATTGATGAAGATCTTGTCCCAGACATACATCGGCTGACTGCGCAGATTGAGCGTGGTGAACGAGTTGTCCAACCACGATTGCGACATCGACTACAAGTAGATCGACATGGACTCACAAAAAGTTTGCATCAATTAGTTGGAGACCAAGACAAACTTCAATTTAAATTTGATGCAAGCGGCAGCGCGTTGGCGCAAGTTCTCGGCGCAATCTATGCGATTGAAAGACTTGATGATCCGTCTCGAAAATCGTTAGCGACTGTGATCAATCGTTCGATGAGGTGGCGAGGGCCGCTAGACGCTTCATTTATTTCGTATCTCGCTGGGAGTTCTGCAACAAGTATCTCGGCACTTGCTGACCCGAGAGCATGGGCACTCGAGGTTCTTGGATTTCCAGAAGGAACAATTAAGCCGTCAAAGCGTCAAGTGCAAGAGCGTTATCGTTCGGTATTACGCAGTGTGCACCCCGATCATGGCGGAGCAATCGCAACTGCCGGCAAATCAATTGAAGATCTAGGAGAAGCGCGCCGAGTGCTACTGCACTCGTGA
>CALACK010000157.1 GCA_937890395.1 uncultured Acidimicrobiaceae bacterium
TTGGTAACTTCTGCGGCTGGGTCACCATAGTGTTCGGGTCGAATCCAGTCACCAGCGACAAGTGGACGTGCATGATGCGCCTCATGCCATGGTTGAATCGGCGAGAATCTTGTGTTTTCAAACCCTCGACCACCGAGCGCACCGAGAGTGATTGGTACAAATGGTGGCCGCCAAACCGTTGTGCCGATCTGATTCAAGTCGGTTACACCGTGTGCCTCTGCCATGATCGCCACCGCGTTAACAGTCTCAAGCTTGCCTTGAGATGGGCCCATTGTCACTGTTGTATAACGCTTGACTAGTTCGATCGAGTCGTAACCCTCGGCTTTCGCCGCGAACAAATCTTTTGAACTGACATCCTCAGAGAAATCTACGAACCCATGGGTTGTTGATCGATACAACTCGGCGTGCGGTTCACGAGTCAGTGTTGGTACGGTAACGGCCTTTCCGAAATCGCTACGAGCCGCCGCATTTGTGCCGATCGCTGCACCATGGGCAATCAATTCGTTAGTTGAACCGTCACCAGTAAGTCCGCCAGTAACCAGCACATTTTCAGGAAGCCCATTAGTTGGAAAGAATCGCGCGGAGTTTTTGTCGTAGACCGGTCTGTCGCCAGCCATGTTTAATAGCGGCACATTTGCCGTCCAACCGATTGCGATTACCAACAGATCACAAGCAATCTTTTGTCCATCTCCTAGTTCGACGGTTTTGATTCTCTTGTCGCCCGTCGCTTGCACAATGTTTTCACCCTTGCGCGCATCTACAACTCGAACGACAGCACCCGCTTTTATCAAATCAGCGATGCATGCATCGCCGTCTTGGTTGGCAGTGAACACAACTGCGTTTTTGCCTGGCAGAACCGAGTGAAGGTTGAGCAAACGCCGCACCCCAGTTGACAAAATGATTCCCGCCAAATCATTGCCCGCAAAGACATATGGTCGCTCAATCAATCCAGCCGCGACAACAAGCGTCTTGGCACGAACTTTGCAAAGTCGTTCATGTAACTGATGACCTTTGACGGATATTCCTGGCTGGCGTTGAATAACACCAAGCCAGTTCATGTCGTATCGGCCGGTTACTGCCGAGTTTGTCAGCACTTCAATATTTTTTAGTGCGGTAACTTCACGTCGCAATTCGCTAACTGTGGTCAGCGCCGCTTCATCGCCGTAACGGAGGTGGCCACCAAGTTCGTACTCTTCTTCGACTAGCAACACCGAGGCTCCGGACTTGGCGGCGGCGATTGCCGCAGACATTCCTGCTGGGCCACCACCGGCGACACAAACATCAACATGAATGTAGCGTTTGTCGTAGTAACCGTGTTCGGCATCTTGACTAGTGATTCCGCCTGCAGCAAACCGTCCGAGTATTTTTTGGTATATCGGCCAAAGGCGCTGCGGCTTCATGAAAGTCTTGTAGTAAAAACCTGCTGAGAGAAAACGGCTTACTGTCTGGTTAGCGGAACGAACATCAAAACTCAGCGACGGCCACACATTTTCTGGGATGATAATCATTTCAGCTTGCAGTTCGCGGTGCGCGCCCCGTACATTTGGTTCGTCGTCAACTTGAACCGTGCAGTTCGGGTCATGAAAAGATGCCGACAGCACTCCACGTGGTCGCTTATATTTGAAACTGCGAGAGAATATCTCAACTCCATTAGCGATTAGTGCCGACACAATCGTGTCGCCAGCGAACCCTGTATATTTCTTGCCATTCCAAGTAAATGAAATCGGTTTGTTCCGATCAATGACTTCACCTGGTCGAGGATTAATTCGACGATCTTGCTTCATTTTTGACCCCTGCTTTCGTCGAGCCGAACTTGCGCAGCGGGTTTTCGACTGACGCGAATTACATTTGTCACGGTATGACGTTCTATCGCCAAGTACCGACGACATCCTGCACGGTGGTACCAAGTTTCTGTCACCCAGTCCGCAAGATTCGTTTTCGTATATAGGTATGTTCGCCATTCTTCAGGCGAAGCAGTATTCACATCGGGACGTTTTTTGGATTCGCCGACAGCACGAAACTCCATCGAGTTTCGTTCGCCACACCACGGGCACGGAACTGTAATCATCAGTGGCCCACCGCTGCTGCACCTTTTTCGCCGACAAGTCTGCCCTCGGTGAATCGAGCAAAGTCGAAAGTCGAAATGATTTGTGGCACCTTTTGTGTAGCAATCAACTGAGCCATCGCCTCGCCCGAAACTGGACCAGCCTTAAAACCGTATGTCCCCCAGCCAACATCAACAACAAACCCCTTGACTGGAGTGAAACCCATAATTGGACTGAAGTCGGGGGTCATATCACACAATCCTGCCCATTGTCGCAAAACACGCATTTTCGAAATGCTCGGCATAAGTTCAAGAACGTGACCAGCGAGTTCTTCTGTGAACTCAAGAGATCCACGCATTGAATAACTTGCGTACGGATCTGTGGATGCGCCAAACACCAATTCACCACGATCAGTTTGGCTGACATAGACATGCAATGAACCTGATACAACAACTGCATTGAGGAACTTCTTTACAGGCTCGGTCACTGCGGCCTGAAGTGGATGGGTTACAAGTGGCATCTTCAATCCGACCATTGCATTAATCAAACTCGCCCAACCGGCGGTGCAATTGACAACAATCTTTGTCGAAATCAGTCCGCGACTTGTGTTTACGCCTGTGACCTCATCGCCAGAAGTATTGATACTTAAAACTTCCGTGTTTTGATGTATTTCGCAGCCACGCAAGTCTGCCCCGCGGGCATAACCCCAGTTCACAGCATCGTGTCGAACCGTGCCTCCTGGTGGGTGAAATAAAGCGCCGAGAATCGGATATCTGGTTCTATCGCTCGTGTCCATGTATGGTACAATTTTTTTTATCTCGTCTGGTCCGATCACCTCGGAATCGATTCCTTCAATTTTATTGACTTCGGCACGCCAACGCATTGTGCGTAACGAAGAATCGTTATGAGCCAATGTCAGGTGACCCATCTGACTAAACATGATATTAAAATTCAGATCGGCGGAAAGATCTTGATAGAGGTGCACTGATCTGTCATAAAACCGAACACCTTCAGGGGTGAGATAATTCGAGCGGACGATCGAAGTATTACGCCCTGACCCGCCACCGCCAACATAACCTTTGTCAAGTATTGCGACATTAGTAATCCCATAGTTTGTGGCCAAGTAATAGGCCGTTGCCAAACCGTGGATTCCAGCGCCAACGATCACTACGTCATACGACTTTTTTAATTCGTGTTGACGCCACGCTCTTGGCCAGTCATTCTTTGTGATCCCATGTCTAATCAGACTAAATGCCGAATATTTTGTTGGGTACTTTGCGGTACTCTTGCCAGGACGAGTTGAAGTTGGGGTTGCGTTAATATTCACTGATTTGTCCATCCTGGAATCCAATTGGTACCGACAAGAGGAATTCGCGCCATCGCTGCTGCTTCAATTGTTAGCGCAACCATATCTTCTGGTTCAAGATTGTGGACATTACTCTTGCCACAGGCACGAGCAAGTGTTGTCAGTTCCATCGTCAAAGCACGCAAATAATTCGTCAACCATGCCGCTCCTACCTCAGGATCAAGCCGTGCTTCTAACTCTGGATCTTGAGTTGTGATTCCAACTGGGCATCTACCTGTGTGGCAATGGTGGCAATATCCAGCCTGAGTATCTAGTAAGTCATAATCTTTGGAAGCGTCCACCCAGTGATTGGCTTTTGCGTTAAACCAAGATGGACGGTTACATCCAAGACCGAGCAGTGATGCCACACCTATAGATACTGCGTCTGCGCCAAGGGCAAGTGCTTTGGCTATATCTGCTCCGGTACGAATACCACCCGAAACGATCAACTGAACTTCGTGATGTTTACCAATTTCTCGCAGTGCGTCAGCAGCCATTCTCACAGCTGGCATCGTCGGGATTCCTGCATTTTCGATAAACACATCTTGCGTTGCACCCGTACCACCTTGCATTCCATCAACCACCAATACATCGGCGCCGGCCGCAACGGCCAACTTCACATCGTAGGCAACCCGAGTTGCACCTACTTTTACATAAATTGGTTTTTCCCAATTTGTGGCTTCACGCAATTCTTCAATCTTAATAACAAGGTCATCGGGCCCACTCCAGTCGGGATGACGCGACGATGAGCGTTGGTCAATACCGGGAGGCAAAGTTCTCATTCCAGCAACGCGCTCAGATACTTTTAGTCCAAGCAACATGCCGCCGCCACCTGGTTTTGCGCCCTGTCCCAAAACAATTTCAATTGCGTCAGCCTTCATTAAATCTGTTGGATTGAATCCATATCGCGAGGGGAGACACTGGTACACGAGGTGTTTCGAAGAGTTCCGTTCTTCATCGGTCATTCCACCATCACCAGTTGTCGTCGAAGTACCAACTGCCGTTGCGGCACGTCCGAGTGCCTCTTTGGCATGACCTGACAACGACCCGAAACTCATGCCAGCGATCGTTATTGGAATCTTTAGTTTGAGAGGCTTGCTCGCAAATCGCGAACCGAGCACTGTTGTCGTATCGCATGCTTCGCGGTAACCCTCCATTGGGTAACGCGATGCCGACGCGGTTATAAATACGAGATCATCAAACGTCGGTAGTTTTCGTTTTGCTCCCCATCCACGAATCTCATAACGACCTTCTTCGGCCATCCCATGAATTTGATCAATGACGGATACGGGAAACGAATGGCTTTCACGCAAAGCACTGTGGCGGGAGCGTGGCTTGTCGACGGGCGTTGGATCGGTCATTAGTATTTCTGCTCCTTCAATGCATTAAAGTTATAGAGCTGTTTCGCCGAGCCGATTCGTTTGACATTATTTGGATCGATGTGCGTAAATCCAGCGGTCTCACACAATAGGGCGATCTTAGACACATCGGATTCTGTGATGTCTTCGTAACGGGCATCGGCACCAAGACTCTTAACTGTTCCTGCTACATATATGACTGCTTCGTACAACGAATCACCGAGTGCTTCGCCAACATTTCCACCCACAAGTAATATTCCAGCCTGAGCCATGAACATAGCGAAGTCGCCGATATCTCCAGCGATGGCAATCGATCCACCTTTTAGTGATATTCCGGCACGAGTACTCGCATCTCCTTCGACGATGATTGTGCCACCGTGCGCAGTCGCCCCAACACGCTCGCTAGCATTTCCCGTCACACGAATTGTGCCGTTCATCAGATTTTCCCCCGCTGCCCAACCACAAAACCCATTAACTTTTATGTTGATTCCATCACAAAGTCCGCCAACATAATGTCCAACTGATCCTTCGAAAGTTATGTTGAGATCTTTGATCATGCCAACGGCCATATTGTGGCGGCCCTTTGGATTGAGAATAGTTGCCGATGAGCCACTTGGTAGTGCGCGCAATGCAACATTAATTTCTCTAACGGTGGATGTCTCGCAATCAAAAACTGTGGGTGTCATCAACGAGTCCAAACGTGAATTTCATTCGGTGCCGGTTCAAAAACCTTGGCCTTGTCAATGTCGGGCAGTTCGGCGAGCGCGCGATACTCAGAAGACATTGCAACATATCTATCGTGCACCGCAATCACGGCTGGCTTACATGACACCGAGTCACGGGCAATAGCGAATTCGTTCTGCGTCGCACACAGAAGTGTGTAAAATCCGTCAAGTGTTTTCTGAAGCACCTTTAGTGCGTCACCAAGATCGCGTCCGTGGCTCATTTCATAACCAAGCAGGCGCGCCGCAACTTCTGTGTCATTTTCGGTCAAGAACTTTTCGCCGAGCGCTTCTAGGTCACGCTTTACACTGAAGTAGTTAGAAAATGATCCGTTGTGCACCACACATAAATCGGCGTGTGTCGAAAATGGATGAGAACCGTCGGTAGTAATTGCAGACTCAGTGGCTAAGCGTGTGTGGCCGACTCCTTGATAGCCGACTCTTGATTCAATATCGAATCTTTCAAGAACCGAAATCGGTGCGCCGACATCCTTGAATACCTCAACTGCAACACCCGTGGAGATGATGCTTACGTCGTGGGCTTCAATTTGAGATTGGAGTCCAGGTACGCCAGTTAAAACGACGCCTTCACCATGCCTGACAAGCCGTGTGCCACACTTTGCCGCCAACGAAATCCAATCAAAGTTTCGATCATCTGAGCGACAGGAGTACTTCAGTAGGCCTTGATCAACCACATCACCATAGATGGCAATTCCCGCCGAGTCTGGACCTCTATCCGACATTTGGGTGAGCATCGCTGTGACGAAGTGACCAAGCTGTGGTTCGAGTTCAGAGTCCAAAAGGTGTAGTCCGATGATTCCACACATGCTCAACCTCCCCTATTCGCACCCAATATATAAAGTTTCATCATAATACACAACAGAACACTCAGATTAAACACAACACTTGACAGCATGGTACTTTGACCTCGGGGAATACAACAATCTTATTGATGGGGGCATCAGATGAGTAAGACACGTGAAATATTAGAAGCCCGAGCGGCCGAAGACAATATTGAATTTTTCATGACGATGTTTGTCGATATGCATGGTCGACCTTGCGCCAAGTTGGTGCCAGTTTCAGCAATGGATGTTGTCTGCGAAGGTGCTGGATTCGCTGGCTTTGCGGTAGGTCCGATGGGACAATCACCTGCGGGCCCAGACATGATCGCCGACCCAGACGCCAACAGTTATTTCAAACTTCCATGGCGTGACGGTGTTGCAGTTGTGATGTGCGACATCAAAGTTGAAGGCAAGCCGTGGCCTTACACACCTCGAATTATTTTGGGCAATGCTTTAAAAAAATTAGAAGAAGAGCGTGGGATGAAGTTGATGGTCGGTGTAGAAGCTGAATACCACTTGCTTAAGCGTGACGAGACCGGCAAATTAGTTGTCGCCGATTCACTCGACACCCTCGACTACCCGTGTTATGACGCACGCGGACTTACTCGAATGTTTGACTATTTGTCAACAATTTCGAAATACATGAACGGACTTGGCTATGAAAACTATGCCAACGACCATGAAGACTCCAACGGGCAATTCGAACAAAACTTCAAGTATGCAGAAGCGATGACAACCGCTGATCGCCTAATTTTCTTCAGATATATGGTCAACACCGTTGCACACTCATTTGGAATGTTGGCAACTTTTATGCCAAAGCCATTCCACGATCTAACCGGCAACGGCCTGCACATGAATACTTCTCTTTGGAAGGGTGACGAGAATCTATTTCAATTAGCAGGCAGCAAGTCTGGAAAAGATGATCATGGACTTGGTCTCACATCACTGGGCTACAACTTCTGTGGCGGAGTACTTGAGCACGCCAGAGTAATGTCAGCAGTTACAAACCCAATAGTTAACAGCTACAAGAGAATGGGTGTTTCAGCACCAAACTCTGGCGCTACTTGGGCACCCGCATATGTTGCATACGGCGCCAATAATCGAACTCAGATGGTGCGAATTTCAGAAGGTAATCGGCTCGAAATTCGATCAGTTGATGGTGCAGCCAATCCATATCTAACGTTCGCTGCAGTTCTCGCCGCAGGACTTGACGGTGTTGATAAAAAGACAGACCCTGGTTCGCCAAATACTGACAACTTGTATGAGTTGCACCCGGATGCCGTAGCCGCCAAGGGCATTTATCCAATGCCACCGACTTTGCTGCATGCTGCAGAAAACCTGATGGGTAACGAACTAATGCAAAAAGCACTCGGCCACACTGGCAAAGAGTTTTACAGCGACTACATGGCCAAAGTAAAAATGGAAGAGTTCACCAAGTGGCACTCACAGGTTGGCGACATCGAGCGGACTAACTATTTAAATCTGTCGTAACAATTATTCGACAGTCATTAATACATCACGATTACTGCGAAACGATAACAACTTCAATATGTGTTTTGCGTAGTCGACACTTGAGTTCTGAGCCGATGTCACCTTCGATCATTCGACGAAGGCCCTTTGCTTTGGTTCCGTCTACAACGACATAACTTGTGTTTCGTTGTTGCGCAACCTGTGCAATCATTTTGACGTCATGGCGGGTAGTTGCAACCTGCCCGTCAGCAGCAACACCAGACTTTTTGATTGTTTCTATTGCCCGCTCAACCCAGTTAGTTCGCTCTAGAGCTTCTGCTTTTGTCGGCAAAAGCCCCGGGTGTGGAATGCCCAAGGTGAAACCATGGACCTTGGCAATTGTTAATACGCAAACTCCCCGAACAGGAGACTTTGATTCGAGTGCGACGGCCGTCGCAACTGTTTGCGAACTGAAATCAACTCGTCCATCGGAGGCCAGAACGACTCCGATGGACTGAGTTGGTTGTGCATCCCACTTAGGTTTGCGCCGCCTCAATATCAAACTAGCTTTACCTAGGCCATAACTCTTTTGTCCGATACATCGCGCCATGCGTATAACGGAAAGTACACGGCGAGAATACCTAGACCGAGCCAGAATAAGTATCGCTGGGATGGGTCACCGAGAATATAGTCAGCCGAGTAAAAGCCACCGTATATCCAAGTGAACAAGAAGAACACTCCGATCACTAACGCAACCGGTGACATCCAACCTGGCATTTTGACTGGCCGGGCTGCATCAGGGCTATTTGATCTGAATAGCCAGTAGCCAATCATTGCGACTGCGCAAGCAAACAAGTATCCCATGTTGGAGAAGATGTAAATCTCCAATGGTGTACCCGAGAGCAAGACGATAATCGATGCGAAGAGGTTGAAATACATTGCGTTGGATGGCGAACCATGCTTGTTGGTCTTACCAAACCAGCGGGGCAATATTCCGTCGTGAGCGTTTTGATAAAGACCTCGAGCGCAACCCATCACTGCATTCAAAACTGAAAGCAACAACGCAACCACAATTGCCAACCCGACGAACCATTTCCAAAATTTGTTGACTCCGAAAATTGCTTGTACATATTGGTCGAACACTGTCTTGGCGACGATGCCAGCAAGGGCAGATCCTGTGCCAAGCACAGCGATTACCATCACCGGAATTGACACGTAGATGAAGAATCCGAAGAGTCCTTCAGCAGTCATTGCAATCTTCGCATCTCGAGCAGGGTCCTTACATTCTCCGATGTAACAGGCTGCTGCTTCCATTGCCAATACTGACCATGTGAAGATGAAAACCCAAGCAATTGTAAAGGTGAAACTATTAGTCACACCTTCTGGTAAACCAAAGCCATCAAGTCGACCGAAATCAATTGTTGACGGTTTAGCAAACGGCAGAATCACTAGTAGCACTAACGGAATCACAGATGCGATACCAAGAATGGTGGCGAATTTTGCTCCAAGGCGAATACCCATGTAACAAGGGATGAACATCGCCACGAGCACAACCACACCAACTATGAAGTCAGTTGAAGATAGTGGCAGTCCGAACGTCGCACCGAACGGATCAAACGTTGTACCTACAGGAAGTTCGAACAGGTTACGCAGGTATGAAGACGCAAGAATCACATTGATCGGCACGACAGTGAACCAACCGAGCCAATAACCCCACGTAGAGAGACCGCCAATATGTTTGGCCGTTGTCTTACCCCAGGGCTTGAAAGTTTAAAATGCGTAACTCGGCAGACCACCGGTTCTGTTCGGCATCGCAGCGGCAAGTTCGGCAAGGCAATAGCAAAGCAAAACTCCCATCGCAGTGATCACGACAAATAACGGAATTGAATAACCGCCGAGTGCCTGAACCGCCCACCCGACGAGTGCGATCACGAGAATCGTTCCTGAAAGACCGATGACGAAAGCGCCCCACCAGTTTGTGTCTTTGGCTAGTTCATTTGTACCTGGCTTCACCAGAGACGCATCGAATGACGCCGTTTGATCGGACATATTACCCCCCCAATATTTGTTAGTCCAAACCCCCGTAAGGACGGATGTAGTCTGACACATATATATGCCGACATTGCAAGATTTTTTCTAGTCGCTGTTCAATGAATTTATAAGGACACTTGTGATCGATGAAAACGAAGTCAAACCTGCCGACAGAGGTGACTTTATTGACGATATGAATATGGTCATCGCGCAAAGAATTCGCGAATGCCGACAAGGTCGCGATCAAACAGTCGCCCACCTTGCTGCAACTAGTGGAATCAGTAAAGGAATGATGTCCAAAATCGAAAACGGCCAGGCGTCGCCAAGTTTGGCGACACTCGGCAGTATCGCCCGCGCGTTAGAAGTGCCTGTCACGGCGTTGTTTCGTGGCCTCGAAGAAGAACACGATGCGCTGTATGTCGCTGCCGGAAAAGGTCTTGAAATCATTCGCGAGGGGACTCGTGCTGGGCACCGTTATCAGTTACTCGGAACAATGCGTGGAGTCAACAGACGGATGGAACCACTGCTCGTCACCTTAAGTCAGCAACAGGAGGTATTTCCGTTGTTTCAACACCCAGGCACTGAGTTGCTGTACATGCTAGACGGCGCCTTCGAATATGGGCATGGCAACGCACGATACGTTTTGCGACCAGGTGACACACTGCAATTCGATGGTGAGATACCGCATGGGCCAACGAAGATAATCAAGACTCCAGTGCGATTTCTTTCAATAATCGCCTACGGCAATTCGGCTTCAGGGGCGAACTAGCAACAATTGCAGATGCAATACTTTTTACTAACGGCGTAATCTAACTAGTCGTTTTTCGTTTTAGCCTTCAGTCATGAAATATTTAGAGCAAAATTATCGGTTGCTAGTCATTGTTCATCTTGCAGCATCGCTATTTATGGTTGGACTGATCTGGACAATTCAATATGTCCATTACCCATTGTTTGCTTACGTCGGAGAAACCACATATGCCAGCTTTCAAGCTGAACATGTTGAACGAATTGGACGACTGTTAATAGTCCCATGGCTCAGCGAGGGAGTCACTTTGATCGGCATCTTCGCAATTGCGTTTATCGGTAAACGAAAAGAATTACGGGTTCTCGCCGTGATTAACGCAGTAGCGATGGCAGTTGTTCTGGTTCTCAGTGGTTTTTGGTCTGCACCGGCACATGCGAAACTTGCCGACGGTTTTGACGAATCAGTGCATCAACAATTGATGACAGTAAACCTTATTCGCACATTTGCCTGGACTGTGTGTGGATTATGCGCAGTCTTGATTGCGCTGTCAGCGTGGGCTCGAGATCGCACCACTCAGCAAAACACTTAAAACAAAAGATTGAGACTAAATTATTAGCCAGCCAGTAACTGAACACTTGCCGACTACGGTCAAGTACTGAGGGCAGTTACAGTTATTTACACACGACGGTTGAGCGCCAAGTCGTCAAGGTTATGTATCAACTAGACATTATTGATTAATAGATAATCGCCCTGGATAAACTTCCCAACTATTAAACTATTATTCACATCAATTGCATTTAGTTTGCTTGTTTTAGCAACGTCAGCTACATCAACTATTTCAGCTATTTCATCTGCTGCGGCGGCGACAAAATTTCAGGCGAACATTGTTGTCCAAGTAGAACAACCGGTTGCACTTGTTGAGCGTCAGTTGAGTGACAACGGCGCCTACATCGTTTCACAACAAGGTCGAATATATTTTTGGAAGTACAACTCACGCTGGCTGGCAAGAGTTTTGGATATAACTTCATTGACTGCCGCAAAAGGCGAACGTGGCCTACTTGGGCTTGCTTTCAGCAAAGGCTTCGCCTACGTGAACTACACCAATAAATCGGGTGACACGGTTATCGCCGAATATGCGCTCACAAAGACTGGCGAATTCGATGCAAAAAGTCGACGCG
The DNA here is from genome assembly GCA_937890395.1 of uncultured Acidimicrobiaceae bacterium. Taxonomy (GTDB): domain Bacteria; phylum Actinomycetota; class Acidimicrobiia; order Acidimicrobiales; family Ilumatobacteraceae; genus BACL27. Next base: position 11,716 of record CALACK010000157.1, read on the forward strand.
AACTTCTTGTGATCAAACAGCCCTATTCAAATCACAACGGTGGCGCAATCATCACCGGAC
>CALACK010000158.1 GCA_937890395.1 uncultured Acidimicrobiaceae bacterium
AGCGCCATTTCCCATGGTTGGTTCTCGATTAAGTAGAAGCCGAGTCGTTGCTTTGGTAATCGTTGCAAAATAAATTCAAGGCGATGAAATCGTATGCAATTGATCATTGCTTCGTAGCCACGCAAAGAATTGAGCCACTCATTTTTAAAAAGCGGCCAAAAATTAATAGTTGTATCACCGAGCGTAAACGCATGCTTATATTTCTTAATCTGAAGCGAGCAAATTAAAAGTTTAAAATAACTTTTCACTGATTTAATAACAACTGTTGACTCTCCAATCGAGTCAATAATTAAATGTCGATTGTTTGTATTTGCGAGATTAAAGTCATTTCTTAACGAATTGATGCGACGCAGTTCAGATTTTTTATGCTGATCTACAAGATTGTGTAGCCAATTTGTGTCTGTGTCTTTCAACTCACCAACGAGGTTTGTCCAATATTGCGACTCAAATTTTCGTGTTTCATTAACTGTGGCTCCGAAGCGATACCAATAATCAAAAAAAGAAATCGAGCCCGAGAGGGTTGTGTGAGTTGGTGAAGTCTTATTTGTCTTTAGTTTTGCCGCGACTTGAGATTGTTGCAATAGAGAAATAAACGCTAGTAAAGGCTTTGGTGTTAGTTTCTTAAATTGCGATTTAGTTGAAGTCGGAGAAATATCGCCATTAAACGAGATCTCTTTAAACCTTGCAGAATTTGATTCAGCAATAGAAGCAATAATTGTGCTCAGGTTCTTATCTGCGGTGCAGATTTGAATTTGTTTAAATTTGTGCTGTTTAACAATTTCTATGACGGCGAAAATTTTCGCCAGATTATTTAATTGTGCAGACTGCGTGTATGGCCGAGACTGAAACTGTGTCATCCAAAAATAATCAAAGCCTGACTCAAATTTAAGTTTGGTTTTTGAAGAATTAGCGACGTTCTCTCCGACAGTATAAATAAAGTTAAGAATCTTTGCCCTGATCTCGACTGCGTTTTGCTCTAAAACATCACTGACTGAAATTGCATTCATTGGGTATTTCGAACCAACAAAGTGTTGCCAAAGCAACAAAGATTCGTCACTATCTATAAATGTATTGTGCGTCTGATTAGTGTCCCAGATTGTCAATATTGAGGTGTTAACTTCAGAAATTTTAAACATTTATTGTTAGTTAGTTTTCAACTTCATCAAACGCTCAACCTCAACAATGTCTGCTGGGATATCGACAGCGTGTGTGCGGTAAGTAGTTCGTTGCATTCGGATTTTGATCCCATGTTCGAGATATCTGAGCATGTCAACTGACTCGTAGATTTCTAATGGAGTTGGCTCTAACTCTGTGAATTTTTGTAGGGCGTCGCGTCGAAAAGCGATTAGGCCAAGTTGCTTGCCCGATGGGCGCTCAACGCCATCTGTGGATACTGGGATGGGAGCGCGTGACATATATAAGGCATTCCCGACGAGGTCCATCACAACTTTGACACAGTTCGGACTATTAAATTCGCCCGGTTGAATATCCGCATAGAGATTGACTACTTCTAAATCTGGAGCATCTGTGAATGGCTGCAATACATCAGAAAGCATTCGTGGGTCTGTCATTGGTTCATCACCTTGCACCATCACAACGATGTCAAAAGATGTCAGGCCGGTTGACTCGATTTTATTTATGGCTTCAGCGCACCTGTCAGAAGCCCGTTCATGAAGGTTGCTTGTAATTATTGCTTTGTAGCCGAGTGATTGCACATGCTCCACAATCTCTTGGTCGCATGTGGCGACAACTACTTCATCAATTTCGTTACAAAGTTTCACGCGCTCAACAATGTGTTGAATCATTGACTTGCCAAGTATCTGGGCAAGTGGTTTATTTGGAAACCTCGTGCTTGCTAGTCGAGCCGGAATAATCGCGATAATTTTCATTTGAGAAGATTTTTTTCGTGCAGCGCATTAACCAACAAACGACTTGCTTCTTGCTCCATCAAGTCACGAGTTTCACGGGCGTACGAACCCATATGTGCAGTGATCTGCACAGTTTCGAGATTACGTAGTTCGCCCTCGTAAGGTTCTTGTTCAAAACAATCCAGCGCGGCACCTGCAAGATGACCAGATTTCAGCGCCGCAAGCAAAGCTGTTTCATCAACCAATCCTCCACGAGAAATATTTACTATGTACGAACCTTTCTTCATAAGGTTCAAATTCTTTTCATTAATTATGTGATGAGTTGCTTCGTTATACGGTAAATGCAAACTGAGAATATCCGACTTGATGCAAAGTTCATCTAACTCAATGTTTGGGTAATCACTCTGTTCAACTTGGGCATCACTAATTATTACTGAGGCACCGAAAGCCGAGAGCAGAGTCGCAACGCGTTTGCCGATTCTGCCAAAGCCAACTATCCCAACTGTTTTGGTTTCAAGTAGTGAACCCATTAGACCCTTCCAAACCCCAACTCGAACTTGGCGATCTGCTTGCGAAACGTTTCTTAACAAACCCAAAATGTGAGCAATTGTTAATTCGGCAACTGCCTTAGTCGGTGCGTCGGGTGTATTTAGTACGGTGATTCCTAGTTCTTTTGCGGCCACAAGATCAACGCTGTCTAAACC
>CALACK010000159.1 GCA_937890395.1 uncultured Acidimicrobiaceae bacterium
GCGGCGGAGGGTCAGTTCAAGAGTAACTACGAGGAGAGAAAACGCGACTGTGATGATGACAATAGGCAGAGCGAAACTGGTTTGCAATAGAAACACAAATAACGCAACAGGTAAACCCAATGCCAATGAAACTTGAACATGGCGTACTTTAGATTTGATTCGTACCTTTTTCAAGAGCCAAAAAGTTGATGGAATAGCAACAGCAAATCCAAATAAAATTGCTGCAAAAATTTTCGCCACCATGCGCAAAAGTCTAAACGATATTTATAATTCTTAGCATTTAGCCGTTGACGAAAGTGGCGAGGCGGTTGATGCCTTCGCGCAGATCATCGTCGCCGAGAGCAAAAGAGAACCTCGCATATCGCGGCAAGCCAAATGCTTCACCAGGCACAAATGCCACCTTGGCACGGTCAAGCACGATGTCAGCCAATGCGAGAGTTGTCGCTGCAGTTACTCCACTTAGATTGCGATTCAACAACCCAGAAAAATCTGGAAAACAATAAAACGCACCTTGCGGTTGCATACAACTGACGCCAGGTATTTTGTTCAACATCTCATGCATCAACGCCCCGCGACGAGCAAATGCTTCGCGCATCATTGCGACTGCCGATAAGTCGCCAGAAATAGCCGCCAACGCTGCATATTGCGCAATATTAGAAACATTTGAAGTTGTATGACTTTGAAAGTTGATTGCCGCCTTCATCACATCTGGTGGCCCGATCATCCAACCAACACGCCAACCAGTCATTGCATAGGTTTTAGCAACACCATTAACAATCACACAGCGATCGGCAATCTCAGGCACGACCGTAGGCATCGAAGTGAAAACATGTTTGCCATAAGTTAAGTGCTCGTAGATTTCATCAGTCACAACCCAAACGTCATTTGCAACAGCCCACTTGCCAATCGCAATAGTTTCTTCACGCGAATAAACAGCACCGCTCGGATTATCTGGCGAAACAAATAGTAAAACTTTTGTCTTCGCAGTTTTGGCACGCTCAAGTTGTTCAACCGTGACCTTGAATTCTGTTTCTTGAGTCGTGTCAATGATCACTGGCACGCCACCTGCAAGCGTGATCGCCTCTGGATAAGTTGTCCAATAAGGCGCTGGGCAAATTACTTCATCACCTGGGTCACACAATGCGGCGAAGGCAACAAACACTGCATACTTTCCACCGACTGTGACTAATACTTGTGACGCATTGCAATCAAACTGAGAGTCACGTTTTGTTTTGACTGCAATCGCCTCGCGAAGTTGTGGCAAACCTGCAGCTGGCGTATAACGATGCGCCTTCGGGTCGTGTGCGGCACGAACTGCAGCCTCGACAATATATTCGGGTGTCGGAAAATCTGGTTCACCTGCACCAAAACCGATTACATGTTCACCTTTTGCTTGCAACGCTTTAGCCTTTGCATCAACTGCCAAAGTTGCCGACTCATTGATTGCTGACAGGCGTTTTGAAACTCGAGGTTTGGGGTGTGAAGTTGTGACCATGGCTGCCATGCTTACACAGTGGAAGTAATTTGTCACGGTTATTTTTGTAACTGCTTATGAATGTTGAAGACGTACTTGAGGCCGACTGGGATGCCGTTGGCGCATTACGCGACCCGGTTCTAGTTATTGCTCTACGCGGATATTTTGATATCGCCGGAGCAGCTACGGGCGCACTTGAATGGTGCCTTGACGAGCGCACAACAACTGTGGTTGCCAATATTGACCCCGATCCATTTTTTGATTTTACCGCTCAGCGACCTGAAGTTTATTTGGATGAAGATAACGAGCGTCAAATCATTTGGCCAGAGAATGAAATTATCGTCGCTCGATTTCCTGATGGAGCGCGCGACTTGGTGGTGCTGTCAGGCGTTGAACCTCACACGAACTGGAATATTTTTGCCGAGTGCATTGTTCAAAGCGCTAAAAACTTAAAATGTAGTGTCGTTGTAACCGTCGGGGCAAATGATGAACTGATCCCACACACACGAACGCCTAACGTAATCGGAAGTTCATCCAATGTCGCACTTGCTCGTAGGTTAAAACTAGATCTGCCGAAATATCAAGGGCCAACCGGATTGATCGGTGTTCTTCACGAGAGATTTGAGCGCGAGCAGTTGCCTTCTGTCTCACTGCGAGTTGGCGTACCGCGATATTTGCTAAATGCCCAGCACCCAAAATCATCAGCCGCTCTTCTACGACAATTAGAACTTGTACTCGGCGTGCCAACTCGTCATGCCGATTTATATGAAGAAATCCGCCGTTGGTCAGAACTTCATGATGCAGCAGTTGAAGGTGACGAACAAATTGGGAATTTTGTAAAGATGCTCGAAAGTGATTTTGACCGCCAAAGTCAAATAGAAATTCCAACTGCCGATGATCTAGGCGCCGAACTCGAGCAATTTCTTCGCGACCAACCAGGCGAAAACCCTGATAAATAAAAGTACCCCAGGCCTAGGCCTGGGGTACTTTTTTCAGTGCCGAGGGGAGCACTGAACTTGTTTATTTGTATTAACTTGCCGTATTACTTCGAGTTAATCTTTTTTGCTTGTGCAAGACCTGCAGTTTGCATTGTGCCAGTCAAGGGTGCGTAACCAAGTGCATCAGCATTCGCTGGACCATAAGTTGATAGGACCCAAGTAAAGAATTCACTTACGATTGCACCCTTTGCACTTTTAGCTGTTTTGCCAAGAGCGTAAGTAACAGCGACGATTGGATATGCCGCTGTGTTAGTGGTCTGCTTGAAATTAAATGTCACGAATCCCGATGCATCAATTGATGCCCCAGAAATGAATGCAGAGGCTGCTGATGCAGTTGGCCCAACAAATTTACCAGCCGCATTTTTTACGTTTGCTGACTGGATTCCCTTTGCTGCACGAGTTGCATCAGTCACAAATGAAACTTCGGTGTAACCGATAGTGCCGTTTTTATCTGCAACATAGTTCGATAAGTTTGCTGAACCAGTTTGGCCCTGAAATGTAGAACCAAGCGATGCAACTTTTGCCGAACCACCAGGAATGCAGGATGAAAATGCGTCATTGATTGCCCAGTCAGAGTTTGCAGAATTCTTCATGAAGTTACAGAAGTTGTTTGTTGTACCTGAACCTTCTGCACGATAAACAACTGTGATTGCCTTGTCTGGCAAATTGACTGCCATCACCGAGTATTTACCTACAACTTTGTCAGCAACTTTTACTGAGTAGCTACTTGCACTATCAACAGTACCGCTAACCGAAATTTGCCCCTTAGTTCCGATTGTTGCAGACTTTACTGACTTCTTTTTTGTGTCGTTGTAAAGTTCAACTTTCTTGCCTTTGGCCGCTTTCAAAACTGAAGGAATCAAAGTCACTGTTACTAGAGCAGTGTTGAGTGAAGGTGTTGACCAAACTGAAGATGCACCTTTAAGAGCGCTCTTCTTTTGTGAATTAGCCCAAGCTGGGTTTGTCTTCATGTCATTAGCGATTGATGGATCATTCCATTTAGTGATCGTTCCACCGAAGATGCCGTTGATTGTTGCTGGGCTCAACGAAAGAGTCGTGCCTTTGATTTCGTCAAGGCGATATGCAATTGCAATTGATCCTGCAACGTACGGTACATATACCCAATCGAAAGCTGCTGCTTGCGTTGCAGACACTGCTGAGTCTGAACCGCCGAAGTCAGTAAGACCACCTTTGAAGTCAGACTTTCCTTTTGATGAACCACCACCTGGGTTGGCATAAGTTACGTTGTTGCCTGTTGCTGCATTATATGCAACAGTTGCTGAAGCTAAAAAATTCTGCGGGAATGTTGCACCAGAACCGCTTGCGCTCTCTGCTAACGCGAATGTACAACTTGAGAGACTGCCGACTAACGCAAGTGCGATAGCGACAATTGGTTTTCTAAGTTTTTGCATTTGTTTTCTCCTGTTGGTTTATTGTTGTTTAACAGTAGAAAGACTAAGAGTGCGATATTGCGACAATCTGTCAACAAGGCGAACAGAAACTATCGGTTAGGTGAACAGTTGGTTAACCAACTAATTTCAAAATACTCAGCCGAATTTGCCTTGAACATAATCAGCAGTGCGAACGTCACTAGGGTTCGTGAACAATATTTTGGTTGGCGCAGCCTCAACTAAATAACCAGGTCCACCATCAGTAAGAAAGAAAGCACAGAAGTCACTGACTCGGGCAGCCTGTTGCATATTGTGCGTAACTATCACAACTGCAATTTTTTCTGCGAGCTCCTTGATCGTCTCTTCAATTCGTAGCGTGCTGCCAGGGTCTAGTGCAGAGCATGGTTCATCCATCAATAACACATTTGGCTCAACCGCCAAGGACCTAGCAATACACAATCTCTGTTGCTGCCCACCTGACAGTGAGCCACCTGTGGCATTCAAACGATCCTTAACTTCTTTCCAAAGTCCTGCTCGAGTAAGGCAATTTTCAACAATCGAATCGTGATCAGCAACTTTAAGGTGTGCGAGCTTGATGCCTGAAAGAACATTCTCGCGAATATTCATCGCTGGAAATGGATTCGGCTTTTGAAATACCATTCCAATTTTCAAACGAACTGTAGCTGCGTCAATTTCTGGCGCATAAATATCTTCACCGTCTTTCAACACCTGTCCGGCCATTGCCGCACTTGGGATAAATTCGTGCATTCGATTCAGCAATCGAATAAATGTTGACTTTCCGCAACCAGAAGGCCCAATAAGACCCGTAACAGTTCGCTCAGGAAATCGCAATGACACATCTGAAAGCACATGATGCTTACCGAACCACGCGTGGATATTTTTCGCTTCAAGCCCACGAAAATTTGATTGGGGCGAGTGTGCTTCAACCATTGTCACCACATTAATTTGCGGGTTCTCAACCATTGCTATTTCTCCCTGTTTTAAGGTCTTCATGAATTACCTTCGATCCTTACCACCAATAAATCTGGCGGTCGTAAATAGCGCCAATACAAGCAGCATCAGGACAAGTGCTCCAGTCCATGCTCGATTGGTTGAGTTCTCGGTTCCAATTTGAAGCAATCCGAAAACATAGGTAGGCAACGAACCAACTGGGCCACCAAGCGGATTAAATACAAAACTGTTGCTAGAAAGTGAGGTCAACAACAAAGGTGCAGTCTCACCAATAACTCTGGCCACACCAAGAATCGCCGCAGTCGTTAAACCACTGCGAACAGTTGGTAAGACGACCATAAGCGAGGTTCGCCATTGACGTGCGCCGAGTGCATAACTTGCCGAACGCAAATCATCCGGGACCAACTTCAAAACTTCCTCAGCTGTGCGAGCAACCGTTGGCAACATCAAAATTGCAAGTGCGAACGAACCCGCTAATCCACTGAACGAATTTGTGTAATTCACGAATGTCGTATAGATAAATAACCCAGCAACAATTGATGGCACACCGCTCATCGATTGCACAACAAATCGCACCAAAAACGTCAAACGCCCACGAACTTCTGTCAGATAAACGCCGCTGAGAATGCCCAAAGGCAAGGTAATTATCGTTGCATTAAGCACCATCATGAGTGAGCCAACAATTGCATGACCTGCGCCGCCTAGATTGAGTTCGTCATCAGGGATTGTTGTGCGCATGTCGCCGACGAAAAAATTCGGCCTAAAACCTCTTGCACCTTTCATCACAACACTCGCAAAAATTGACATCCACGGCGTAAAAGCAAGCGCGGCAGTAGCGAATATCGCCACGGTCACAAACATTTCTTTTCGAACTTTTGCATCTGCTTTCAAGGCGCGAACTGCTGTAACCAACAGAGAAACAATCAAAAATGTAAATGCCCAGCCATCAACTCCTGCAAAGCCTGTAATCAAAACTATTACAACAGCAATTAACGCAGATAGTGCAACAGTTGACGCCGAGACTATTTGCTTACGCCTAGTCTGCTTCCATGGGGTAGTCGGTACTGGTACTGCAGTATTAGTTTCGATAACCACCGCACTCATTTTCGAACCGTCGACTTTTGAACGATCGTTGCCGCCAACATGTTTACTGCAAGCGTCAAAATAAATAATACAAAACCGGCAGCAACAAGAGCTTTAAGTTCATATTCGGTTGCCTCGCCAAATTTTGTCGCTATTAACGACGCAATATTGCCACCTTCGGATTCTAAGATTCTGAAGTTGTACCGAAACACGATATTCAATAGCAAATAAACAGCAACTGTTTCACCGAGCGCTCGACCAAGACCAAGCATCGCACCACCGATTATTCCGCTTCTTCCAAAAGGCAATACAACCGTTCGAATTGCTCCCCAACGCGAACCACCTAGCGCATAGCAAGTGTCAATTAAATCTCGAGGCGTACGCGAAAAAACTTCACGCGTAACAGAAGTAATGATCGGCACGATCAGCGAGGCCAAAACGCAACCCGCAATAAACGGACTTCGACCAAAGACTTCGTTTTGAACTTTAATAAACGGGATCCATCCGAATCGCGAATTCAAAAGTACTGACCAGCGTTCACCGAATGAAGTGAATACGGCAAGCCCCCATAATCCAAAAATTAGTGAAGGTATTGCTGCAGCTAGATCAAGTAGCGCGTTTAAAATTTTCCGGATACGAAATGGCGCATAAAACTCTAGATACAACGCGCCGCCGATCGCTAATGGCATTGCAATAATCAACGCAATAACTGCAACAAGAATCGTGCCCGTGAGCATTGGTCCGATTGAAAAGTCATCAATAATCACACCGTCACCGCTGCCGGCCGTCCAATTTGAACCAGTAATAAAACTTATGCCACGATCATTAAAAATTTGCGCGCTCTTGACAAACAAAAACATGCCGATAAGGCCGAGCAGAATAAGCGATGTCAGCGCACCAGAAGTAACAATCCGCCTGAAAATTCTGTCAGCCCGGTTATAAACAACCGCGAGCTCTCGTGGCACTGGAATAATCTCAGTTTTTGCCACGCCGTCCATGAGACCTAAGTCTCGCCTTCGTGGATTACTTCAATCTGTCGCCAAAGTGAACGAGAGATGAATTAACTAGTGAATTAACTAGTGAATTAACTAGCTAATAGCTTTGAAGCCCTCTTCTAAGTCAGCCAAAATATCGTCGATCGACTCAAGGCCAACGGATAGACGAACAAGCCCAGGAAAGACACCCGTTGATGCTTGTTCTTCAGGCGAAAGCTGACTGTGGGTTGTAGAGGCTGGGTGAATCACAAGGCTCCGCACATCACCGATGTTGGCAACATGACTGTGCAGTTTCAGACCGGCAACAAACTTCTGACCAGCTTCAAGACCACCCTTGATGTTGAACGCCAGCACCGAACCGTAACCGAGGCCGCGACCATATTTCTTTGCTCGCTCATGCCACTTGCTGGTTGTTAAACCCGCATAAAACACTTCTTCAACTTGACCATGCTTGGCCAGATATTCGCCAACGCGTTGTGCGTTCGCCCAGTGACGATCCATGCGGATTGACAAAGTTTCGAGACCTTGCAAGAAGTTAAACGCATTGTCTGGGGTTGTGGCCATGCCCAAGTCGCGCAACATTTGCACGCGCGCTTTGATGATGTAAGAACCTGCGCCGAGTGCTGGCCAATATGCCAAGCCGTGATAACTCGGGTCTGGCTGTGTGAAGTTTGGAAACTTATCTCCCTTGCTGAAATCAAATGTGCCACCGTCGATGATTGCGCCACCAATACTTGTGCCGTGACCACCAATGAATTTCGTCAGCGAGTGCACGACGATGTCTGCGCCCCACTCAATTGGACGAATCAAATATGGTGTCGGCACCGTGTTGTCAACGATCAACGGAACACCGGCTTCATGCGCAACTTTGCTGACGCCTTCGATGTCGAGCACACTGTTGCGTGGGTTGGCGAGAACTTCGCCGTAAAACGCTTTTGTATTTGGCTTGACTGCTGCACGCCATTGATCCAAATTGTCTGGGTCATCAACGAACGAAACTTCTATGCCAAGTTTTGGCAGCGTGTAGTGAAATAAATTATAAGTTCCTCCGTACAAAGTTGGCGATGAAACGATGTGCGAACCAGCCTCAGCCAAAGTCAAAATTGCAAGCAACTCAGCCGACTGACCTGAACTGACAGCAAGTGCACCAGGCAGACCAACTGCTGTCGAAGTGCCACCTTCAAGTGACGACAACCGTGCCTCAAGCACGCCTTGCGTAGGGTTCATGATCCGTGTGTAAATGTTGCCAATCTCAGCCAGCGCAAACAAATTCTGCGCATGTTGTGCGTCGCGAAACACATAACTTGTGGTGCGATAAACCGGCACTGCGCGAGCGCCTGTTGCTGAGTCTGGTTCTTGACCAGCATGAATTTGACGGGTATCAAAGCCCCAATTTGGATTTGTCATGGAGGCAACATAGCACTCTAATCCCGACTAAACAACTCGGGATTCAAAACACTGTGTTTACATGGGGTTTACATGGGGTTTATATGAGGCTTATATGGGCTAACTGGCTTTTTAACCGCCTGAGATCTCAGAGACCTTCTGCTTACCCTTAGAAATAAATGGCATCATCGAGCGCAAGTGAGACCCAACTTTTTCAATTGGATGATTCTTGCCAGCGTTGCGAAGCTCAGAGAACCGCTTACGACCTGAATCACTTTCGGCGATCCACTCTTCGGCAAACTTACCCGACTGAATTTCTTCAAGAATAACTTTCATTCGCTTCTTCGTGTCGGCGTCAATAATTCGAGGACCGCGAGTCACATCGCCATATTCGGCAGTGTCTGAAATTGAATAACGCATTCCAGCGATGCCCTCTTCGTACATTAAGTCGACGATCAGTTTCACTTCATGCAGACACTCAAAATATGCCATCTCAGGTGCGTAACCGGCTTCGACAAGAGTTTCGAATCCTGCCATCACGAGAGAAGTTACGCCGCCACACAACACAACCTGCTCACCGAACAAATCAGTTTCCGTTTCTTCTGGGAAGGTTGTTTCGATAACTCCTGCACGTGCACCACCGATTGCTTCGGCGTAAGAAAGTGCGAGCGCTTTCGCCCCACCCGTTGCGTCTTGGTGCACGGCAATAAGTGCCGGCACTCCGCCGCCTTCGGTGAAAGTACG
>CALACK010000160.1 GCA_937890395.1 uncultured Acidimicrobiaceae bacterium
TGAAAGCCGATCAAGTTCAGGCCTTACCAGCAGCAGCGTTCACAGCAATGAAGCCGGCGGCAGTTGGTGCTCTTTCACCAGCAGCAGTTGGTTCATTGAACGCTGATCAGGTTGGTGCGCTACCGGCTGCAGCGTTTGGGGCGATGAAGCCAACCCAAGTTGGTGCGCTGCCGCCAGCCGCAATGGCGACGATGACACCACAACAAGTTGGTGCTCTTCCAGCCAAGGCGATATCAGGTTTGAAAGCCGATCAAGTTGATGCGTTGCCACCAACTGCGTTCGCGGCAATGAAACCTGCAGCGGTTGCTGCACTTCCTGCGGCTTCTGCCGCAGGTTTTAGTAACGAAAAACTGGCTGCGATGACACCAGCACAAGAAAAAGCATTGAAACCAGCATTCGTAAACAAATTGACACCAGAGCAAAAAGCGGCCCTAAAAAGTTAGTTAGTTAGTTGAAAATAGTTAGTGGGCGCAACTAAACATTGCATTCACTAACTGCAACTATTGATGAACGATTTGAGCCTCATCGTGTCGCTCAAGAATCGAAAGTAGAACCAGTGCGCCGATCACAAATGTCGCACCGATAACTTTTTGAATTATTAATGGTTCATTTAGAAAAATAATACCCATTGTGATTGCTAGCACTGGCTCAAGAGTTGTAATCACGGCCAACATGCTTGGACCAACGCGATTCATACCTGCATAAGAAAATAGAAACGGTGCAACTGTTCCGAAAATACTAAAAGCAATAATCAAAAGCCAACTCGAAGAGTTGCCCGGGTATTCAACTTTTAACCCAAATGGTAAAACTAGACATAAAAGCCAATAGCCAAGCGCGGCGCCGATGTTGATAAACGTGACGCAAGTTAGCAAGTCAACTTTCTTAAGAGTGTGTGAAACAGTCAGCAAATAAACCGAGAACATAACCGCTGAAACCATAACTAAGGCAATCGCTCCATTTGAAGGTCCTTTGATTTGGCCTGCGGTAATGAAGATACCAATTAACGTAAACACGAGCGAGATCACGATGCCTCGGGTTGGTCGTTTTTTTAAAAATAGCCAAGACATTAAAACTACGATTAGAGGATTGCAATACCAAAGCACTATTGCTAATCCAGTGTCAATTGATTCGATTGCTAAAAAGTAAGCAAACGAAACAGTTGTGATACCTAGAATGCCGATTGCAAATATTTCAAGTATTATTTTATTTTTGGAAACGGCTCGTCGCGCAAACGGATTTGACGAAAAACGAGCATAATCAAACTTGCTATTGTGAATCTGGCAGTCATTACTCCCAGTGGGTTCGCGCCAGATTCATAGGCGTGTTTCGCCAAACTCGGGCCGATTGAGAATCCAAGACTAGACATCATTACAAACAATGTTCCGACGAACTTTTGGTTTTTTGCCACCAGTGAAATCTAGTAGTTTTAGGCAGCGGTTGCATTAGGTTTCGGTGTTTTAGTATCTCGAAGGATGTAATTTATGCAGGTTCTTAAGCCACTGATTGCAGTAGGAATTAGTGCGGTTGTTTCACTTTTTGTCGTTAATCGAGGTGAGACTGTGAATCAATTGGGAGCGCCGGAGAAAGTTCTGCAGGGCACAATTACGGTTTCGGCAGCGTCGTCTTTGAGCGATTCGTTCGCCGAGATCGCCAAGGTATTTCATAGAGAATATCCAAAGGTCAAGGTTCGGTTTAACTTTGGTTCATCCTCATCGCTGGTCGCACAAATCAAATCTGGTGCACCGAGCGATGTGATCGCTTCGGCAGATCTTTTGAGTATTGAAACTCTCATCAAATCTGGTGAAGTTGCCAGAACTAGTTATCCGAAAATTTTGGCGCATAACCAAATGGCAATAGCGGTTAAACCCGGTAATCCGTTAAAAATCAAAACCGTATCGGATTTAAAAAAGGCAAAATTCCTGTCGCTATGTGGTTCAACTGTGCCATGCGGACAATACGGCGCGACGGTGTTGAAACTCGCGCGCTTGAATTTAGACGAGTCGAAAATTACAAGAGCGGTCGATGCAAAGTCTGCGCTTAACGCAGTATCGGTCGGTGATGCCGACGCAGCGATTGTCTATTTGACTGATGTACTTTCGGCAAAAAAGTTAGTGACCTTAGTTAAAATACCGAAGGCGTTTAATGTTGAGGCAGTTTACGGCGTTGCGCTATTGGGCAAATCTAGTAATCGCGATGCAGCAGCAGCATTTATCGACTATTTACTCTCGGTGAAAGGGCAAAGGCTATTGCAGTCATTTGGTTTTATTAAGATCTAGTTAAGTGCACCCAATGAAAAAACGCCGACCAATTTCGAGACCACCACTGATTATTTTTGTAGGTGCGATTTTTGGCGTCATCTATATATTTCTTCCATTAGTTGGTCTTTTGCGCAAGATCTCGTTCATATCTTTGCTGAGCCAATTAAGCGACGGGCCGACATTGTCGGCACTTCGTCTTTCGCTAGTTACATCTGTTGCAGCGACACTTCTGGCATTGATATTGGGTTTGCCTTTGGCTTGGGTGCTTGCTCGTGTTTCGTTTCGGGGTAGCTATCTAGTTCGCGCGTTTGTAATGCTGCCAATGGTTCTGCCGCCGGTTGTCGGTGGGGTGGCATTACTTGCCGCCTACGGAAAATCTAGCGGATTAGTTGGCGCACTTCTCTTTGACAGTTTTGGCGTGCAATTAACTTTTTCGCCGATCGGTGTCGTCATCGCTGAAGCGTTTGTAGCCCTGCCGTTTTTAGTTATGGCTGTTGAGGGTGGTTTGCGTGCGATTGATTCTCGATACGAAGAACTTGCATCGACAATGGGGGCAAATGAAATAACAAAGTTTTATCGAGTGACACTTCGTTTACTGCGACCTTCGCTTATTGCGGGTATTGCAGTTGCGTGGGCGAGGGCACTTGGTGAGTTCGGTGCGACAATCACATTTGCTGGCAACATACAGGGTCGGACACAGACGACCCCTCTCGCTGTGTATTTGCTGCTTGAGAGTGATCCGCAGGCAGCGTATTCATTAAGTTTTGTTTTACTCATTGTCTGCGTTTTGGTGTTGATCTCGATGCGTGATCGATGGCTTGGTTCTAAACGATGACTCTAAGGCTTGATGGCAGTGTCAATCTGGGCACCTTTACGTTGAAGTGCGAGATCACGGCTGGAAATGAAATTATTGCAATCACCGGATCGAACGGTGTTGGTAAGACCACGCTTTTGCGAGTCTTGGCGGGTTTAGTCAAGTTGACCACTGGCTCTCTTGTGATTGGTGACCAAATAATTGATGACGCCGCAACTGATGAGTTTGTGCAAGCGCATCATCGCAATGCGAGTATGGTCTTTCAAAACGAGACACTCTTGCCGTTTTTGACAGTACGTGACAACATCGCGTTTCCATTACGGATGTTTGGGATGAGCCGAAGCCAATCTCGCGAGCTGGCTGGCGATGCAATTTCGAGTCATGGTATTTCAAACCTTGCGAACCTGTTGCCAAGAGAATTATCTGGTGGACAATCGCAAAGGGTCGCACTTATCCGCGCATTTATTCGGCAGCCAAAACTTGTGTTATTTGATGAACCACTGTCGGCACTTGACGAGAAAGCAAGACCAGAACTTAGAAACTTCTTGCGAGAGCAAATATCTGCAGTTACCGGGTACAAATTTATCGTCACTCACGATCGCCAAGACGTAGAGAAAATATGCGATAGAGAAATTCGGCTCAACTAGTAGAATCTTCGCATGAACAAGTTTCCGATTGAATCATTCGCCGATTTATTAAGTGCAAACTTAGAATTTGTTTCGGCATTCGAAGATGAGCATTTGACGGGCACAGCGAGTAAAGGTTTGGCGATTGTCACTTGTATGGACTCGCGGATTAATCCGTTGGCAGTTGTTGGCGTGAAGTCGGGCGATGCAAAAATTCTGCGAAATGCGGGCGCTCGTGTTACCGATGACGTCTTGCGCACCCTCGTGCTGGCCTCTTATCTGCTGGCTGTCGATCGAGTTTTGGTCATGCCGCACACCGACTGTCGCATGGCAAGTGGCGACGAAGAATCAATTCATGCCAGCATCGAAAGCAAGCATGGCATCGACACCCGAAGCGTTGAATTCAAAATGGTGACAGATCAGCGATCGGCGCTGGCAGCTGACGTAGCGAGCATTCGTGCCTATTCAATTCTGCC
>CALACK010000161.1 GCA_937890395.1 uncultured Acidimicrobiaceae bacterium
CAGCATTTGTTGCCCACAGCAAGCGCGAACTCGATGCAGCCGCCGCATTTTGGAACAGCTACTTCACAACCAAGATCACCGTGCATGTCGGTTTACTGACCGAAAAAGACCGCGAATACATCAAAGACAATGTCTGGTATCAAAACAACCTCCCTGCCATTTTTGATCGATTCGATAAAAGAAATGAAAAACCGTTCATCGGCGGCGGTGGCGGTTTTTGGGAGGATAGAAACGGCGAATGGACAGGCAAGATATATCTCACAACCGCTTCTTACTATGACGTCACAGCCATCGATTCAAACTCTCCTCAAGTGGCGCGCCACGAGTTCTTTCACGTCGTGCAAGATTATGCAATGTTCAAAAACCGTCGATCGCGGGCTAGTTCACAAAACGAATACTTTAAACTTCAGCCACAGCACTTTCGCGAAGGCGGTGCCAATGCAATTTCATACATCACATCTTTCAGAAACCAAGGCTGGACTTCAGACGCACTCGACTGGCTCGTTTACGCCCGCCGAAAGAACTTTCAAAGTTGGCTTCCACTAACTAACACCGACGAAGTAATCAAAATGATGATCGCCACCGAACAATCAGAACCAAATCAAGCCTTCGAAATGTCATATGCCATCGGCGCCGTCATGTACGAGTGGCTAATCGGCACCTACGGCCTCGACGGTTTCAAAAGACTCCTCGATCAACTGGCGACAGCGCCAACGTTTGATGTTGCCCTACAAAACTCAATCGGGCTCACCCAAACTGCCTTCTACGAAAAGTCGGCGCCTTATGTCTTATCGGTCTTCGAAGCCACCAAGCCTTAACCCCTACTTCATCCCGAGCCATGAATCTGCAACAATCTGGTGCGGCGATATCGATCTCGGCGTGGCGAGGCGTCACCTTGGAAGATGCGCATCCCTGACCCCACCATGGGCCGAAGATTATTGCTGAATCTATCCAGCGAGCCTAAATGCCAGAGCCAATTCTTCTTTCTCTCGAGCTGGGATTTGAAGATTGTCTGCAATAATCGACCACTGCTGAACGACTGCCTGACTGTTTTCGATGATCGCATTGGCCGTCGAAATATTGACACGAAAATGAGGTGCCACCGAACGAACCAAGTCGAGATCCATTTCGTTCTCAGCTTCGTTGATATTTAGTTTTAGGCCTTGAGATCCGGGAGCGGGATTCATGTCGAACGCCTCGGACAAGCGCCAACCTTTGTTGGGTACAAGGATGAAGCCGTGATTTCGCAGATGATCGTCTGTGTTGGAAACGAGCACGTTAAACACGATGCGCGACCACATCTCATGCAAATCAGTGTCGGTCTGCGAGCCGTGATCAATCAACACGCGGGCGATATCTAGGTAACTTGCGCCCGTTGAATGGTCATCGCCATCCTTGCGGCCAGTGAGTGTCATCGCTGAGGCAAAGTGCAGGCGCTTACCCTCAGGTGTTCGATCGAATCGCTTCACGAGAAAAGTGCGATGTTGGGATTTCGCAAAGTTGGGTGCCACACTTTCAGGAACTCGTAATCTACATTTGCGTGCCAATGTGTGAACCAACAGTTCCCACGCTCCGCAATCATGTTCATCCCCATCACTCGGAAATTTGGCGATCCACAATTGACCATCTGGAAATTCAACATTGGCTTTCGGCCGGGCACCGCCAAGCGAACCGCCAGGTGCAAGCAAAATGCGCAACAAATCATCCCCCTCTGGGGCTCTGTTGTCTGTATCGCGCTCCACTGCAAGACTCGCCGCCTCTAACTCTCGAAGTCGAATTAAAGGCGGTGCTGCCAAACCGAACTGGTTGTCGAGAAATTCGCCGGCGTCATCGAGGCGAAAGCGCAGTGCACCCGAACGGAATGCATCGTGCACGCCGAGAAGATAGTCGGATTCATAAACCCGATTCTTCTTACCCAACTTCTCCGTGCGATGTTCGCGCTCAAGGCGTCGACGAATCAGCATGCGCCCCCATCGATCAGGACTGGCGTCGGCAAAGACTCCGAATGTCTCGCTGCCTTGCTGTGGATACTGTCGGCCCTCGAACAACCCCAGTCGCGGATCCAGATGCAAGTTGGCGAATGCGGGGTTGGCAATTGCAGCAGAGTCAAATTCGAATTCGAAGATTTCTCGACCCGCGCCATGTTGAACACGCAACATGCCCAAGCGAAATGGCGCGGGGAGCCCATCCCAATCTGCATAGACCGCAACGCAGATAGTCATAATTTCAAAATCTCGTCTTCGGCGGGCGCGGTTTAGAGTTGATCAACTTGGCCAGTGTTTCAGAGTTGGTGAAACTGTTTTTCTGAGTCCAGACCCGCATGGTTTCGAACGATGACACGATTGAAGCGATTTGATCCATCTGTGATTTGGAGAGTGATTCAATTGACTTGCGTAGTTGTTCGGACGGCACTGTGGCTGCAGTGAGACCCGCCGTTGTTTTATTCAGAAAGTCGATGTCTATGAATATTGGCTTAAACGATGATGCGACGGCGGCGATTTGATGTGTCAGTGATGTCGAGAGAGATTCAATGGGCTTGTGTAGTTGTTTGGTAGGTACCGTGGCCGCAGGCAGACCTGCTGTCAATTGATTCAGAGATTCAATGACCTTGCGTGATGGCTCGAACGACGACGCGATGACAGCGAATTGATCTGTTTGGGATTTAGTGAGAGATTCGATTGACTTACGCAGTTGTTCGGAAGGCACTGTGGCTG
>CALACK010000162.1 GCA_937890395.1 uncultured Acidimicrobiaceae bacterium
ACTTCGCACTTTCCAACACTCACCGCCGTCATGCATTTCTAAAAACAGGGTCACTGCAGCGCGCAGATTAAAACTAATTTTGGGGTAACAGTGAGTCGGTCGATAAGCGGGATTTTGTAGTTTCGACAGTTTCCTGTCGATCCTGACGACCATCCATCTATGCGGCCTACCCGAGGGTTGCTCGAAAGCAAACGGACAGTTCATGCCCTCTGCATGGCCTTGCTTCAAGTGACGTACCAAGCCACAATTGTTGCCAACTGCGCTGGTGCGCTCTTACCGCACCGTTTCATCCTTACCTGTTACAAAAGTCTTGCGACGATCGTTCATCGGCGGTTTATTTTCTGTTGCACGTAATATCAGGTCACCCCGATCTGGTTTTCACCAGCACTTTGTCCTGCGAAGTCCCGACTTTCCTCAATGTCGCACTGCAAGCACCACAACACTGCGGTCGTCTGACCGACTCACCGTTGGTTTAAGTGTATGGCGCGAGATTTAGGCTTCGCAGGTGACGAAGTCGTAAACCAGCGAGTTAAGACTTGGTGTTTCGAGGATCAACGTAGTACGCGTGCCGTCAGTCTTTGGTTTGCCGACTGCTAGTTGAATGTTTGCAAGCGATCCAAATTCTGTGGGCACGGCGGAAATGTTTGGCTTGCCAGTCTTTTCGTCTGAAGTCGGCCCAACATTTTTTAGACCAGGATTCAAAATCTGCGCGAGTATCGCAGCATGACGAGCCTCTTGTTGGCCAATTCGAATTGCATCTGCGCGCAACATTGGATCAGTTAGCAATGCAACAACACCTTGGTATGTTTGCGCTGCAAGATTTTCGACCGCATGCGCAAGCGCAACAATATCTATTGCTTGATTTGGATTATCGGCAGCAGTGATCAATTTTAGTGCTGGCAAAATGTACGACTCTGAAATTCGAGTATTGCTACAACGGAATTCTTTGGCTCCGAGTTTCACTGCAAGTGAGTTGACTGCATCGGCATGCTCACTGTGGTCAGCAGAAAAACGCTTTGCAATCTCAGCTACTTTGCGTAGGTCGCCAGTGAAAACCCCAAGATCCAATGCTGTTGCATATGTTTCGATCGCGTTGTATTCAAGCGATGCAGCAGTACGAAGCAAGACTGCATCAGTTACTTCGGCGTCAGCCAACGGTGTGATAACCGCCGATTGTCCAAGAATTGTTATTGCATTATCGTCAACAACTCCGGCTTGTTTGCCGCAAGCAGCAAGTACTAGCCCGGATGCGAGTGAGACCCCGCTCAGTCGAAGAAGTTCGCGTCGAGTAAAAGTGCTCATGATGCAACCAATGCTGAGGTGTTGTTATCTAACGCCGTTGAAATATTCGTTGTCGTCTGGCTGGCAAGTATCGCTGCATGTCGGGCCTCGACTGTGATTATTGATGCAACAAGTGCAGCAACTTTCGCCGACTCTATTGTCTCAATAGCTTTTGTGTGGCTTGCAATCATTGTGTTTTCAATTTCCAAAAGTGCTACCCAAATGTTTTGTGCTTTAGAAAGGTTGGCGCTAAATCTTGCGTAAATTACGTCGTCGCGTTTATTTAGTGCGTGCTTTGATAACAAACCATTTAATGCTTGTTCGTATGCCACATGGTGGGCGTGAAACTGTGAAAGCAACGCACTCTCGTCATCGCTCAACGTTTTGCGGGTCAATACAGCTGCGTAAATGTCACGGGTCGTGAGTTCTAACGTTTGCGCGAACGCGAGAAGTTTGATATCAGAAGGTGAAAGCATCGTTTAAATCTAGACGAATTTAGAAGTCAAGACTCGATAATGAGGCAATCCACCCACGAGAGCGATCAATCGCCTCGTGCCATTGTGCACGATCAAGTTTTCGTGTCGGGGTTACTAATTTTGCGGGTTTGGTGGTACTCGTGGCTTGGCTAATCGAAGGCCAAGTGCTCACCGCAACACCAGCTAGAAACGCGGCGCCAAGAGTGGTGGCTTCGGTGACAGGAGAGATCTCGATGTTCAAGCCAGTCGAATTAGCTAGAGATTGCGTAAATGTCTGATTCTGGCTCATGCCACCGTCAACTCGCAGCGAAGACACAGAAAGTTTTGTATCGGCAATTACTGCCTCGAGCATGTCGGCTCCGCGATGTGCGATACCTTCGAGGACTGCTCGAACTATATGGGCTCGAGTCGTACCGCGAGTCAAACCGAGCAAAGTCCCGCGTGCGCCGTAATCCCAATGTGGTGTGCCAAGTCCGAAAAGTGCAGGCACGAAAACTACGCCGCCCGAATCTTTAACTTGCATCGCGATCTCATGACTTTCTTGACTTGTCGAAATAATTTGCAAATCATCACGAAGCCATTCGATATTCGTGCCTGCAGAAAGCATTATCGCCTCGGCTGCCCAAAATGTTGTTTGCTCGTCGCTGTAGGCCACGAGTGGATAGCTACCGTTTTCTGAGCGCTGCATTCTTGTTGGGCTAGTTGTACCGGTGAATACATCAAGCATTCCGCCAGTGCCGAAAGTTATTTTTGTGGCGCCACTGCTAATACATCCTTGACCGATTAATGATGATTGTTGATCACCAATTAATGATGCGATTGGTGGCGATCCTGGCAATGCTGTTGCATTGCCGATAATGCCAGTTGATTTGACAATCTTTGGAAGCAATGAGACTTCGACTTTTAGCAAATCGCATATTCGCTCAGACCATGACGAGGCATCAAGTGTGCATAAACCAGTAGCCCCTGCATTAGTTGAGTCAGTCACGTGCAGTTCGTTGTTAGAAAGTACCGAAGCGATCCACGAATCAACCGTGCCAATTCGTACATCGCTGAAATCGAGATTTTTTGCCACGACATAGTTCTGAATCATCCATGCTGCTTTTGTGGCCGTCTGATTTGGCGCAAGTTTGATTGAGTGTTCAGTAGCGGTCGTGATGCAATCAATAACTGTTCGCAAATCTTGCCAGCCAAGTGCGGGGCCAAGCGGTTTGCCGGTTGATTTACTCCACATCACTGTCGATGCACGCTGATTAGTTATGCCAACTGCCTCTATCTTGTCTGAGTTTTTGGATTGTGCGATCGTTGCATTGCATACTCGCAAAACAGCATCGGCCATTTTCTGCGGATCAAATTCAACAAGTCCGGGACCAGGCGTATCTGGTCGACAAGATTCGTAATTCAAAAAATGTATTGAGCCATCTTGGCGTACGACTGCGGCACGCAAACCACTAGTGCCGACATCGACAACCAGAATACTCAAGGGGCTATTTCTTTGTTTTAACTTCGCCGCGGCTTGAAGCGAAACCTAATTTGCCAGGATTCAAAATATCTTTTGGGTCGAGCGCGTCTTTAATCGCTGCTAGTACATCGTGCGCCGGCCCAAGAGCGCGCTTGATGAATTTTGCACGGTTGATGCCGACTCCATGGTGGTGCGAAAGATTCGCGCCAGCATCGAGTGCTGAGTTCTGAGCTGCATTCCAAATAGCGTCGTAAGCAATTTCGATCGCTTCAAGAGTGTTCGATGCAGGCTCGGCGACAAAAGTAAAATAAATGCACGCGCCATCGATGTAACTGTGCGAGATATGACAGCTAGCACTTCTGGCACCAGTAACAGTCATGATTGATTTCTTTACAGTTTCAGCGACTTGATTTACTTTTGACCAGCAAACAGCAACTTCCATCGTGTCGATTACGAAACCTTTTTTAGATAAAGCTTGTAACCCGCTTGTGTCGTTGCGATGGTTCATCCAATGTTCGACAAGAGCCACATCTGCTGACTGCGCGTTATTTGCGATGCACGCATTATCGACAACTTTCATCATCGCATCTATCAAAATAGTTTCTCCTTCGTCAAGAACTAATAGCGCGCATTGAGTTCCGTCTCCACCGTGAGCGCGCTTGCTCTCGCGTTCGTCGTAAAGTCGCAGCACAGCAGGCGTAGCGCCACTGCGAATAGAAATTCGCATCGCTTCGACTGCATCAGCGAATGAGCCAAACATGTATGCCGCGCGTCGTTCTGCTGGGGCGATCGGATGCGCACGCAACCAAACTTTGCTGATAATCCCGAATGATCCTTCGCTACCGATAAACAGCGAACTGAGATTTGGGCCAGCCGCACCTGCTGGTTCAGTGCCCGTAAGAATCACCGAGCCGTCGGCGAGCACTACTTCGAGGCCCGCAACCATGTCGTCGATTTTTCCGTATCGCGTTGAAAACTGGCCTGCGCCGCGAGACCCAATCCATCCACCAACAGTTGAGATATCAAATGATTGCGGAAAATGCCCAACCGATAGACGATAATTTTCGCGCAATACATCTTCTAGGTCCGGACCAAAGGTTCCTGGAAGTACTTCAACAAGACCCGAAATTTCGTCGACGCTGATAACGCCAGCGAGCGATGTCATGTCAATTACGATGCCACCAAATAATGGAACAGCCGCGCCGCATACTCCTGAGCGTCCGCCCGACACAGTTACGGGAACTGAGTTAGTCGAACACAATGCGACGATGTCGCTGATGTGTTTCGTTGTTGTTGGTCGACAGATTACGTCGGCTCGTCGAGCGGTCTGCGCGTTAAGCGACCAGTGCATTGCCAGCGGCCACCAATCACGCGAGTGCTCAACACGATCGGCAAGGTCACTTGAACTCTGGCAAATTTTATTTAAATCGGCGAGAAACGACTCAGATAGCGGTTTAGTAGTTGTCTGAAAACGGTCGGTGATCTGACTGATGTCTGCTGAGAATTCAATCGGTGGAGTTAAGCGCGTTGTCGTCATGAATTTTCCTTAAATGGTTACAGAGGCTTCATCTTCAAGTGCGCAAGAGTTGGCGAAAGCCAACACTTGGTTATTTATCTCTTGCCCAGACCAGCCGAGTAACGGCGCAACTAATTCCGCAACATTGCGTGCATTGGCAACAGTTGCACGTCGATTAATTATTCGGCTTCTGGTTCGACGCGACAGAATGTCGTCAAGTGTTTTAGCCATCTCGTGCGTTACGGCGAAAACAGCCTCGGCACGCAAGTAGGGCAAACCCGGAATCAATTGCTCGCCAAGGCTTGCGTCTTGTTTGATCAAATCTGTAACTATTAGCGCTTCGCTACCAAAGCGCAAGAAGAGGTGCTGATCACGAGCATCACTATTTCTAATGCTTTTAAAACTGGCTCCAATGAATGACAAACCCTTTGTTTTGCACCGCGCCTTTTTGTTGAGTGATAAAACTGCTAGGTCAACGGCATCTTCAGCCATTTTGCGATATGTCGTGAGCTTTCCACCAGTCACAGTGATCATTCCAGATTTTGTAGTGGCAACTTTGTGTCGTCGCGAAAGATCTGCCGTGCGAGAACTTATTTTTTCACCACTCACGCTTTTGACGAGTGGTCTAAGCCCCGACCATACGGCAGTAATGTCGTCGCGAGTGATATCAGTTGTGACGGCCGCATTTAACGCTTTAAGTACGTAGTCGATGTCTGTGCTGGTGCACTGGGGGTCGTTGATTGAACCTTGATAGTCGGTGTCAGTCGTACCAACGTATGTGTACTGGTAAGTGCCGTCGAAATTAGAGATCCACGGTACGAGAAACAAGCTGCGCTTATCGCCCGGCACTGGAATCACAACAGCGATGTCGTTGCGAACTTTCTTCCACGGCACAGTTAGATGAACTCCTTTTGCTGGCCTAATGCTGTCTGGGTCGTAGCCAAGATCTGTGGTCAAAATTTCATCTGACCAGACGCCCGCAGCGTTGATAACTAATTTTGCTTTAACATCAAAAGTTTCTACATCAGATGTTGTGACTTGAACTCCACACGTGACGCCTTTGTCGTCGTGCAAGATTTTGTCAACTGATGTGTAGTTCGAGATAACTGCGCCATAACTAATTGCTGTGCGAGCAAGTGAAACACAAATACGTGCGTCGTCGGCCATTGCGTCGTAGTACACATATGCCGACCCGAGTCGCTCGCGTTGCATCGTTGGTAAATGCGAGAACGCTTTATCGGCTTTGAGTCGACGATGAAACTTTCCAATTCGCCAACCACCAGTAAGGTCATACATCCACATTGCTGAGCCAAGCGCGCGCGCAATTTTTTTTGAGATGACACCATCTCGTTTAAGAATCGGAATCATGAACGGTAAAGTTTGCACCAGATGTGGGGCATTGCGCTTTAGTCTTTGGCGCTCATGCAGCGCTTCGTAGACAAGACGAAACTCTCGTTGTTGCAAGTAGCGAAGACCACCGTGAATTAATTTGCTACTCTTCGAAGAGGTGCCAGAAGCGAGGTCTTCGCGCTCAACTAATGCCACACTCAACCCGCGGGATGCTGCGTCTAAAGCAACGCCAAGACCAGTTACGCCACCGCCGATAACGACAATGTCAAAAGTCTGCGCTTTTAATTTTGCAATAGTCTCGATGCGTTTTTGAGGTCCGCTAACCGCCTGTGGCATTGGCACAGCCTAAGGCAAAGTGAGTTATAGGTTTAAGCCCGAAGAGAGTTACTAAACCGAATTTGCCATAAGTCACATCAATTGTTAGTTATCATGACATGCAAATTAGTGCCGGCCTAGTTATTCTCTTTGAGATGCGTTCGCCAACTGAACTTGCTCAAGTGTTTCGTGAGAAGCAATTGAGGCTCACCCCGCAGCGCCAACTTTTATTTAATTTGTTGCACGACAACAACAGTCACCCAACCGCCGAATCATTATTTGAGACTGCCAGCAAGCAAATGCCTGGTATCTCGCTTCGAACTATCTATCAAACTCTCGGAGAACTCGCCGATATGGGAGAACTGCAACTCGTCGATCTAGGCAACGGTGCGATGAGATTTGATCCGAATATGGGTGAGCATCAACATTTTGTTTGTGGTTCGTGTGGAGCAATTCATGATGTAGATATAACTTCTGCACCAAAGTTGCGTGCTGGAAGTGCCGAAGGTTTCGCAGTTGAAGAAGTTGGCGTCGTGTTTCATGGTCGTTGCAATCGGTGTAATCAGGGCGAGCAAAAATCGCATCACAGTAAAAGATCTCCTGGTTTCCAGGCGAAAAAAATAAAGCAAGTTAAAACAAATTAGCTAGCAATAGTTAAACAACAACCTAAAAAACAACCAAAAATAATTAAAGGAGAATCATCATGGCCAAACTAAATGGCACCAAGACACATGAGAATCTCAAGGA
>CALACK010000163.1 GCA_937890395.1 uncultured Acidimicrobiaceae bacterium
GTGGGCCGGGAAGGATTTGAACCTTCGTAGGCGTAAGCCGGCAGATTTACAGTCTGCTCCCTTTGGCCGCTCGGGCACCGACCCCACATCATTTGACACCAACACGCTATCTCTTTTGGGTATCGTTTCCCCATGCCAAGTTTCGACGTTGTATCTGAAGTTGACCGCCAAGAATTGCGAAATGCAATTGATCAGGCTCAGCGTGAACTCGCAACTCGCTATGACTTTAAGGACACCAATTCTGAAATTGAACAGAAAGATCTTGTGCTTACCCTGCGTACGGCGAGCGAAGACCGTCTTCGAGCACTCAAAGTTTTACTTGAAGAGCGCTTTGTTAAAAGAAATATTTCTTTAAAAAGTTTGGACTGGGGAAAAATTGAGCAAGCGACCGGCGAAAGCGTCCGTCAAGTCGTGACAATCAAAGTTGGCGTTCCAGCGGATAAAGCCCGCGAGATCAACAAGTTGATAAAAGAGAAAGCGCCAAAGGGAGTTGGTGGTCAAACCCAAGGCGACCAACTTCGCGTCACCGCAAAAAAACGAGATGACTTACAAGAAACTATGGCGATGTTGCGCGGTGCAAATTTAGACTTACCATTGCAATTTATTAATTTCCGCGATTAATCTTCGGTTGGCGATTCTGTCGCACGGCGTTGAAGTTCGCTAACTACAGATGCATCCGCCAGAGTTGTCGTATCGCCAATATTTCGACCTTCAGCAACATCGCGCAACAACCGACGCATAATCTTGCCGCTGCGCGTTTTAGGTAAATCAGGCGTAAAGAAAATCATCTTTGGTTTTGCTATCGGTCCGATTTCTTTGGCAACATGTTCGCGAAGAACTTTTTCATCTACTTCTAAACCTCCACGTAGAGTTACGTAAGCAATAATTGCCTGACCTGTCATTGCGTCATTTGCACCAACAACCGCGGCCTCAGCAACACTTGGATGCGAAACAAGTGCAGACTCAACTTCGGTTGTTGAAATACGGTGCCCTGAAACGTTCATCACGTCGTCAACTCGACCGAGTAACCATAAATATCCTTCACTATCAAGCTTTGCGCCATCACCAGCAAAGTATCGCCCGGGAAATTTACTCCAATAAGTTTCTCGGTATCGCTTTTGATCTTTCCAAATTCCGCGCAACATGCCCGGCCATGGAGTTGTCAGAGTCAAATATCCTCCGCCCGACATCACGCGATTACCTTGTTCGTCGACAAGTTCGGCGCCAATACCTGGCAGTGGAAACGTTGCCGAACCTGGTTTGGTAACCGTTACACCCGGCAAGGGAGTAATCATCATGCCGCCGGTTTCGGTCTGCCACCAAGTGTCAATAATTGGGCATCGTGAATGGCCGATATTTTCGTTATACCAAATCCATGCTTCTGGATTTATCGGCTCACCAACCGTGCCGATTAATCGCAAGGAAGTTAGATCATGTTTGGCTGGCTCTTGCGCACCCCACTTCATGTACGTACGTATTGCAGTCGGAGCAGTATAAAAAATAGTCGCTTTATATTTTTCAATAATTTGCCAAACGCGATCGTTGGCCGGAAAGTTAGGCACTCCTTCATACATAATTTGCGTCGCACAATTTGCCAGTGGCCCGTAGACGATATAACTGTGACCAGTAACCCAACCGACATCGGCCGTGCACCAAAAAATATCTGTTTCAGGTTTGTGGTCAAAGACGTATTTGAATGTCGTCGTCACGTGCGCCAAATAGCCAGCAGTTGTATGCATGATGCCTTTTGGCTTGCCAGTTGTGCCGGACGTGTAAAGCAAAAACAATAAGTGCTCGGCTTCCATTGGTTCGGCTACGCAAATGGCGTCAGCCGTCGACATCGCTTCGTGATACCAAACATCACGTCCCTGGGTCATCGAGACTTCGTTGTTGCCGCGTTTTACGACAACAACATGTTCGATTGTCGTTGTAGATTTCAACGCCTCGTCGGCCTGAGATTTCAGCGGAAACACTTCTCCACGTCGCCAACCACCGTCTGCTGTGATCAAGAGTTTTGCTTCAGCATCATTGATTCGATCAGAAAGTGCTTGTGCAGAGAAACCACCAAACACAACACTGTGTGCTGCGCCGATTCGAGCGCACGCCAACATCGCCACCGCCGCTTCTGGGATCATCGGCAGATAGATATTTACCCGATCACCTTTTTTGACTCCAAGACCCTTCAAAACATTGGCAAACTTTTGTACTTCATCTAACAACTGAGAGTACGTAATCGTTCGTGAGTCGCCAGGCTCACCTTCCCAATAGAACGCAACTTTGTCACCTCGGCCAGCAATCACATGTCGGTCGAGACAGTTAAATGAAACGTTGAGTGTTCCGTCGCTAAACCACTCGGAGTATGGCAAATCCCATTCAAGTGTTTTCGTAAATGGCTGTGACCAAGTGAGCAGCTCTCGCGCATGACGTGCCCAATACTCGGCAAAATCTTGCTCACCTTCTTGATACAAACTTTGATCAGAAATAATTGCAGCCGCTTTAAACTCAGCCGACGGCGGAAACTTTCGTTGTTCATAGGAAAGTGCATCAATTGCGCTAGATTCTTGTTTCATGTTGTGTACCTTTACTTTTGCGTCCGTTACACCTCAATAATCTCACACCGATGGATGTACCACAAATCACCGTCGCGATGCCTGTCTACAATGGCGAAGGCTACGTGCACTTAGCAATTCAGACAGTTCTGGACCAGACATATTCTGATTTTGAGCTACTGATAGTTGACAACTGTTCAACCGATGGAACATTAGAAGTTGTCAAGGCGTTTTCAGACCCGCGAATTCGTCTACATGTCAATTCATCCAATTTAGGAATGGTCGGCAATTGGAACAGGTCTGTTGAGTTAGCAACTGGCGAATACATCAAATTTTTAAGTCACGATGATCTTTTGGACCCAACTTGCTTGGAAGAACAAATAGCTGGCTTCTTGCAACATAAACAAGAAAATATTGGCATTGTGACTTGCAAGAAAAGAGTGATCAACCAAAATGGCAAAAACGTAATGCCCGGGTTTGGTCTGCGCGGCCAAAGCAGGTTGATTTCTGGACGCGTTGCAATACGAAAGTCAATAAGAGCTGGGCGAAACATTATTGGTGAACCTTCTGTTGTGCTCATAAAGACAAGTGCTCTAAGAGAGTCTGGACTTTTTGAGTTACCTGAATTTACTCCAGATATCAAGATGTGGTTCAAAATTTTGCAGAAAAGTGAACTGTACTTTATTGATAAAACTCTCGCGAGTTATCGTATTTCTGAGAAATCGACAAGTTCGTCGGTATCAAAGTCTCAAGGTGCGCAGTTCGTGACGTTGATCCACGAGATTACGAAAACTGATTCAACAATCATCGGAAAATTAAATGCGAGAATTGGTTCGTTTCGTAGTCACCTCAACTCGCAACTTCGCAGACTTATCACCCGCATTTCATCTAGTTAGTTATTGACCGAGCAAGGATTTCAGACCAGTTTCTAAATCAATAAGTGGTTCATAGTTAGGTAACTTTTTAAGGCCTTCAATCGGCGCATAGATTTCACGTTTACGATCACGGGACGCATCAAATGTGCAACACAGCGGTTTACCGGAAATTTTCTCAATTTTAGCCACTAACTCTCGGACCGAAATATTTTCGGTCGGCTGCATTTGGACTCGCCAAACCTCTTTAGATGGAATTGACTGATAGTCCTCAATCACTTGGGAAATACCACGAGCGACATCTGTGATGTGCATTAATGACATGTTCTGCCGACCACTTCCAAGCCTCAATGTATCCGTCGATCCAACGTGAGATATCAATAAATCTATTAATTTTCGTCTGACATCGTTTGCGCCGTACGTATCACCGATTGTGATGTCGGCGACTTTTAATAACTCAGATTCAGCATAAAAGTCAAGAATTTTCAAAAAAGACTCCTTAGTCGCGCCGTAAAGAGAAAGTGGAGAATATTCTCTGCTTTCGAAGTGTTGAAAAAGTGTTGAAATATTAATCACAGTTGAATTCGGTTTTGCGCGTGCAAGCGCGTCAATGAGTCGCGTAGGAAAGTGAATATTTGACTCAACAAGTCTTGCAATATCATCTGCTGAGTGGAGGTTTGAATAGTGGGCTGCGAAGTTAGCAACAACAACTGGATAATCAATCTTTGCAAAAAATGCTTCGAGTTCTTTGACCGTTGAATTGCTGTCAACCGAAGCAACTTCAGCTAATTGAAGATTAGAGGGTGTATTCAAGCTGCTTCGACAAATCGCAATAATTGATTGATTTGATTTTCTAATTTCTTCGACAACATGTCGCCCTAAAAAACCTGATGCACCGGTAATCACGACAGTTAAGCCTCTACTCATTTGAACTAGTCTAAATGACTTCACTACGACTGGTTAAATAAGCCCAATATTCATGGACCACAATATTTCTGATTCCAATTTACAATTTGGTGCAACCGAATGGTTGCTAGCGCTTGGAATGGCGCTTACGTGGGGATCTTCGTTTTTACTTATTGACATTATTATTCGCGATGCACCGACAAGTTTTGTTCCTTTTGGACGATCGTTTTTTGGAATGGTCGCATTGTTCTTTGTCCCTGGCTCACGAAATAAGATCGCTCACGAACATTGGCCCAAAATATGGGTTCTTGGTCTGATTTGGATGGCGTTGCCGTTTTTCTTGTTTCCAATTGCCGAACGCACGGTCGCCAGCAGCATTGCCGGAATGATGAACGGCGCACTACCAGTTGTTGTAATCGTTGTGACTTCGGTATGGATGCGAACCAAACCGTCTGCTCAGCGCATCGTTGCAGTACTTGTCGGATTTCTCGGCATCGTGTTGATTGCTGTGCCATCAATTAACGACGGCACATCTGCTGATGCTAGAGGAGTATTTTACTTACTGGCCGCATTGATGTGTTACGCAGTTGCGCTGAATATAGCACGGCCACTTCAGGCGATTTACTCGCCCGCAACCTTGATGTTGAGAGTTGTTTCGATTTCAACTGTCTTATCTGCACCTCTAGGGATATATGCACTAAGAACTACAACTTTCACCTTTGCGCTGTTCGGAGCGACATTTGTGCTGGGTGCACTAGGTTCTGGCATTGCATTTTTGCTGTTCGGCACACTTTTGACACGCACAGGAACCGTTCGGGCAATGATCCCGACATATTTTATGCCAATCGTTGGAACTTTTCTTGGCGTGGTATTCAACGATGAAGAAGTACTTTCGCTATCACTAGTCGGAATGTTGATTGTCATTTTCGGAGCTTGGCTAACAAGCAGACCCGAACCGACTACTTAGCAATAAATTTGCACTTCACAACCACAGACGCATCCACCCAAATATCAGTTTTTTGAGAAATTATTATTATTGCATTTGGCGACATGGTTTCACACTTTTCACGCGCGATTTTTAACGCAGGACGCCATAGATCTTTTTCTTCATAACGCCCATTGCCAACTAGCGGCAACTTTACGTCGAGAGGATCTCGAAAGTTCTGTTTTGCGAGAAGCCCAAAAACCAGCAATAGGGACACAACGCCAATTGAAATAGCGAATTGAAACTTCAGTTTTGTTTTTAAAGTCCGTGGCAACAACAAAAAGATTGCCAACCAATAGCAACAAATAGGCGCGAAAAGCAATTGGCGCGTCTGAACTACTCCACCAATTAGATAAATCTGTAGGGCTTCGACGAGTACAAAAATGACACTTAGGCGTAACACAATTTGAGGTACACGTGAATCTGGATTTCGGCGGCGCAGAAACAAGACCGCACCAAGTGGAACTGCGAAAAATACTGCAGCCAATAGAAATACGTGAAACAAATTACTCAATACAGATTCGGTCAAAATCCACCGTGAGGCAAACGGCTCTGGTGCCATCTGAGTTAGAAAATATTTAATTGAGCCCGGTATACCTTGAATAAGGTTCGAAACATCAAACGGCGGAACACCTCGAATTCTGCTTCCACCAGCTTCTTCAATCCAACCAAATGTTTGAGATGTTTGCGCTAGTTCTTGAGTCCACTCGCCAAGGTAGCGATATGGAGGCTCTTGGCGTACTTGTACATACAACGAGAACATTAACCCCGCGAAAAGACTGGAAGCGAAAAGTAGAATCTTGTTACGAGAGAATTCATTACGCCAATAGTCGAAAGCTATAAGCACAAGTAAAACTGCGGTTACCGGATTAGATGCGGCAGTGAAAAATGCAAGAATAGATAGTCCGACCATTGCAGATTTTGATGTGTCGTATGCACTGCAACAAATAACTACGGTCAGGGCCGTGAACATTGGCCAAAATGAGTTCCAGACAACTCCTTGCATGCCAAGCCCCGGGAGCGGCACAAGTATCAATAAAAGCCCGGCAAGCGTTGCAATTGAATATCTATTGGTGACACGAAAAATGATGCAAAAAATCACCAATGAATAAAATGCCCATAATAATGTCGCGATTAAAAATAAAGTGATTGGCAGATATTCAAGCGGTGACTTAACTGCAAGATGAATTAAAATTCGTGGAAACAGAATGCCATACGACCAATCATTAAGACTTAAAAATAGGTTCTGCGAAAGTGCGCTTCCGACTGCTATCCGCTCTTCGTTGTTTAGCATGCGGTGCGCTCCCCAACCACGACCGACCACCAGAATTAGGTAGATGATAAAGTTCAACAAGATGACGTAGCGAAACTTGTTTTTTGACGACAAATCTTTAAAGTAATTATTTATTTTGATATCTAAATCCTAATCACTAAAACTTTTGCGAAAAACTTTGGTATTACTTTTGCCACTCAAGAACTGAGAAATTTCCGAGTCCGTCTGGCGCACACAGTGATTCAGACTCACTAATGCGACTGCGCATCAACATTGCTTGCAAATCTGGCTTTGCGGCGTGTGCCTGCCAATAATTTCTGCCCTCATCCACCAAAGAATTTAAGCCATGCTCAATTAGCCAATCCGCTTGCCGAGAAACACTGGTTGGCTCAGCGATCATTACCAGTTGGTCGATCATCACATGACTCGTTATGTCTTGCTCGCCAGGCCGGCTTAGATAGTGCCCACCAAGTTCGTGCTGACGATATGTTCTGAGCCAATCACGCCACGGCTTCGTTAAAGCAACTTCAGTTGTCAAGCAGTAATCAAAAATAATTAACGAGCCATGTTCAAGTATTTGCAAACTTGAAGCCAGCCATTTTTGTGCCTGTTGTTGCACTGGCAATCGTGTGCCTAGCGGCGGATTTTGTGGCAACCATTCTGGAAGATCATCGACCGTGTGCAGGACTTCTAAAAACTTTCCGTCTTGCTCAATAACAAATGCTTCTTGCCATTGGCTGTCAAACACAAACAATCTGAATGGTAAATTATCCAAAAGTTCGTTGGCGATAATCATGCCCACGAAAGGTTCGGTTGGCATCTGAGCTTGAGAGATCACCTCTATTGGATGCAAATTACGTTGTGCCAAACTTGTTTCAACTGCAACATACGAAATGGCGTGGCGGCATTTGAGATTTGCCTTGAGTACGCTACGCGCCAGTGTGCCTGGACCAGCACCGACCTCGACGATCGTAAATTTTTCTGGGCTACCTAATTCGTACCATCTTGAGTCGATGGCCTGCGCGATAACTGCCCCAAACAACGGTCCGACTTCTGGGCTTGTTATGAAATCGCCGCGTCGACCTGCTTTACCAATTGTGTTATAGAAACCATTTTCGGAATAGAGCGATAGCTCCATGAATTTTTCAAACGAAATAGCACTAGTCGCTGCACTAGTAACCTGACTAGTCATCGCCGCTGCAATAGCAGCAGAAATTTGATTAGCGGCTGATGGCACCGGCGATTTCGGCAAGGTCAGCGAAATGCAAACCAATTCCAGGTAGTACTCCGAAAATCAAAGTTGCAGCGCTTGTAATCGCCAGGGCAATAACAAGAGAACCTGGTGTCTTAATTGGCGTCGAGTCGCCATCGGGCACTGGCCGCATCCATATTTCGCGCATCACGTTGCCGTAATATCCAAATGCAATCACCGAGTTGACCGCGCCAACTAAAGCCAGGGTGTAACCCCACGAAGACTGTGACTGCACAAGCGATTGAAAGGCAACGAATTTTGCAATCCACCCACCTAGTGGCGGAATTCCTGCGAGTGACGCCATGAATACTGTCATCAATACACCGAGTGCAGGAGCATATGAAAATAAACCTCCGAAACTTGAAATCTCACCACTTCGTGTTTTGCGCGATACCGACAAAATCACTGCAAAGACTCCGAGGTTAGTTGCAGCGTAAATAATCATGTACAGCACAACTGAACGCAATGCCGATTCGCCAGAACCAGGCATTCCAGCAACTGCCAGTGGCATCAACACGAAACCACCCTGACTAATTGACGAGTAAGCGATCATTCGCACGATGTTGTGTTGTTTGAGTGCAAGCACGTTGCCGACTGTCATAGTGAGTGCCGATAACACCCAAATAAATGGTTGCCATACATCTTGCGCCAGCGGAAAAGCCGTGTAGATCAAAACGACTAACGCCACGAAACCGGCAGCTTTTGATGCAACTGATAAAAACGCGGTAACTGGTGTTGGTGCACCTTCGTATGTGTCTGGCGCCCAAGTGTGAAACGGAACTGCTGATACTTTGAATGCGAAGCCGACGACGACGAAAACAACCGCCAGTGCATGAACTGCAGAAAATTCGCCGTCAACATTAATTTTTGAAGCAATGTCAACCAACAAAGTCGAATTAGTTACTCCGTAAAGTAGCGACATGCCATAAAGCATCACTGCGGATGCAAAAACTCCAAGCATGAAATATTTGACACCTGCCTCATTACTTCTTGCATCACGCTTGCGCCATGCCGCCAACATATATGCAGGGATTGAGAGAAACTCAAGTGCGACGAAAATACTTACGAGGTCGCGTGATGATGTCATCATTAGCATTCCGAGCAAACTTGTCAATAACAAAAACCAATATTCGCCTCGCCAGTATTCACCTTCTTCGACATGCGAACTCGATAACAGAACTACTACATATCCAGAGAGCAGAAATACGCCTTTCATCACAAGGCTGAAATTGTCGACAACATATCTTCCGTCGAACATTGAACGAACTTGAACGTCTGACAATCCGAGCGTGAGAACTGGGATCATTGCTGCAAGCAAAGTGAACGAAGAGATGGCCGACAATAGCCACTTTTTGCGATCATCAATGAACAGATCCAAAATCAACACAAGACAAAGCCCACCGGCTAAAACCAACTCAGGTGCTAGCCCGTGGTAGTCAATAGTCGGCGCAACCCACTGCGCAGCGAGGATATTCAAATTTTGCAACTCAGCCCCCGAAAGCACTCAAAGTTACTTGCACTGCTGGGTCAAGCACTTTGAACAATAAATTTGGCACGATGCCTAATACGAGAATCGCAATTAGCAACGGTGTCCACGCCACCCACTCGTAGACAGTCACGTCATGAAGTTCATCGTGATTTGAGTGACCGTCATGTGCAGCATTTTTCGGTGTGCCGAATGCGATGCGCTGATAGAGCCATAACAAATATGCTGCAGCGAGAACAGTTCCGAGTGCTGCAATCACCATAAATACTCGAAAGACTGACTCGTTTAATCCAGCAGCTGGGCTGTAGGCAGACAGAATCGCAGGAAACTCACCCCAGAAGCCGGCCAAGCCAGGTAACCCGAGTGAGGCCATCGTACAAAACCCGAAGATCCAACCTAGGTGAGGCATTTGAGTCAGCATTCCACCTAGTTTTGAAATTTCAAGAGTGTGATAGCGCTCTTTGACGCTTCCAGCGACGAAGAACAACATTCCGGTTATCAAACCGTGAGCAACCATTCCGAACATTGCTGCGTTGATTCCAAAACTTGTCAGTGTCGAGATACCGAGCATGACGAAACCCATGTGAGCAACAGATGAGAATGCAATTAATCGCTTCATATCTGTTTGCGCAAGACACCCGAGTGCACCATAGATGATTCCGATGACGGCGAGACCACCGATGTATGGCGCCCACTCGCGCGCAGCAATTGGCAAAATCGGTAGTGCAATTCGCACAAAACCGTATGTTCCTAATTTGAGCAAAATCGCCGCGAGAATAACTGAGCCCTGAGTTGGTGCTTGAGTGTGTGCGTCGGGCAGCCAAGTGTGAAATGGAAACATCGGTACTTTGACTGCAAAGCCGACAAACATCCCAGCAAAAATCCAGATTTGAACGTTCTTAGCGATACTGCCACCGTTCTCAATTAGGTAAGGGATGCTGAAACTCTCCGCACCTGTTTTGAAAAACAATGCCAAAAATGCGATCAGCATCAGCGCCGAGCCGAACATTGTGTAAAGGAAGAACTTGATTGATGCATATTGGCGTTGCTCGCCACCCCACACACCGATCATAAAAAACATCGGCAACAATACGAGTTCAAAGAACACGAAGAACAAAATCAAATCTTGGGCGATAAATGTTCCTGCCATACCAGTTTGTAGGACGAGCAAAAGTGAAAAGAAAGCCTTTGGCTTGCCGGGGCTCGGCACGTGATCGAGCGAATAAATCACAACCAACAAAGTGATGACCATGCTCAATAGATAAAGCGGAAGGCTGATGCCATCGACGCCAATAAAATACGAACTCTTAATTACTGAGATCCATTTTTCATTTGCAACGAATTGCATCTTTTCAGCCTGATTGAAATCAAACTTAAAAGCCGTATAAATACCAACTGCGAGCGTCGCAATTGACGTGACTAGTGCAACCAGTTTTACCGATTGGTCTTGGGCTTTTGGCATCAGCATCATCAATACGACGCCAACCATTGGCAGGAATGTGCCGACACTCAGCAACCAGTTGTTCTCCTGCAACATGTTCATATTTGTATTCTCCCTTTTCCGACTAGTTACGTATTAATAATGACGAGGACGAGTGCGGCAACTGCGGCTGCACTAAACAATAAAGCTCCATATTGACTTACTTTGCCTGATTGAGTTGGTTGTGCGGCAGCGCCGACTGACTTAGTGAAAGTTGCAGAGTTATTTACAGTGCCATCGACAACACGTTGATCAATATTTTTGTAAACCCAACCTGAGAGTTTTCTTGTTGAGTTTGCTAAACCATGCAGAATACCGTCCAAAATATTCTGGTTGAACCAGTACGCGGCGCTAGCAATTGGATACGCAATGCTCCGAACAATTACTTTTTCATAGAGGGCATCTAAATAGTATTTGTTGACCAAGAATTTGTGACCGAGTCCGAGTAACTTCACGCGCTGTGTGAGCCCAACAAGTCGGGGGTCACGCTTTGTAAATAATCTGGAACTAATCAACCACGAAACTGCGATACCTGCGAACACAATGACTAACGAGAGCGACGCCTTCGACCACATAAACGGTGCGTGATGCAATTCAGGCGCAAACTCGCTGTGGCGCGGCTCGACCCATAATTTCATTCGTTCCCAGCTTTCGCCAAATGGAGTGGCATTGAGAAAACCAGAACCAAGTGCGAGCACAGACAAAATCATCAACGGAACCGTGATCAACAAACCTGACTCGTGTGGTCCGTGAGCTTCGCCTGAATCGTGCGAATCATCTGCAACGTGTGTTGCGTGCGTGTCATGTGTTGCGTGCGTGTCATGTAAATCGTGTGAATCGTGAACCATTTGGCCAGCTGATGCCCCACGCGGTTCACCAAAGAAAGTCAAATAAGTTGCTCGCGTCATATACGCGGCTGTCATGAAAGCACCAATGAGACCGATAATCATGAAGTTCGTGTAGCCATTATGTCCAACATTGTCAATGATCTCGTCTTTAGAAAAGAAACCCGAGAATGGAAACACTCCACATAATGCAAGAGTTGAGATGATCCACGTAACAAACGTGATTGGCATAACTTTGCGCAATCCACCCATGTCGCGTTTCATATCAAACGAGTGATGAGATGCGCTATGACTAATTGAGCCAGCCCCTAAAAATAAACACGCCTTAAAAAATGCGTGCGTGAAAATATGAAACACTGCGGGCATCCATGCTCCAGCGCCAAGGCCGAGCATCATGTAACCAAGTTGCGAAACTGTTGAATATGCGAGGACGCGTTTAATATCATTTTGTACAAACGCGAGTGCCGCCGAAATCACAATTGTGATTGCGCCGATAACCATGATCAGGTTTCCGCCGCTACCGAGAATATCTAAACCAACAAAAAATACCGGATACAAACGGGCAACTAAATAAACGCCAGCCACGACCATCGTCGACGAATGTAATAGCGAACTAACCGGTGTTGGGCCAGCCATTGCGTCAGGCAACCAAGTGTGCAACGGAAACTGACCACTCTTGCCAATACACGCGATGAATAGCGCAACAGCAGCAATTGTGATCACGGTGCTATTCGGTTCACCCGAAAGTGCCCAAGCTGAGATTCCGCGAATTGAGAAACCTGAAACACCGAGATGCTCTTGTGTCCAGTCGTTAGCCGAGAAGTAAAGCATCGTTATACCAACAAGCAAGCCAGCGTCACCAGTGCGAACCGTGAAGAATGCTTTCAACGCCGCTTTGCTATTTGCGTCGTCTTCCCACCAGTGACCGATCAACATGAAACTGCACAAGCCCATGATTTCCCAGCCGAGTAAAAACAAAATCATGTTGTCGGCCAAAACCATCGTCAACATCCCACCAGAAAACAATGTCAGCGCTGCAAAAAAATGCGTATACCGGCGATCACCGCGGAGATATTCAAGCGAATAAATTTGCACGAGTGTCGAAATAAATGCAACGACTATTAAAACCAGAACCGAAAGCCCGTCGATGTGCTGGCCAATACCAAAATTGAAGCCACCACTTTGCCACCACGACCAAGATTTAATGACAGGTTCAACGAACTGCTCTTCTGTTGCACTATTTGTGCGTTGAATCCATTGATATCCGGCACCTGCAGCTAACACAAGAGACGAAAACATTGAAAGCACACCAAGTTCGCTGCCTTTCATTGGCAGGCGCTTGCCGACCAAAATGATCAACGCAAAAGCGATTGCCGGCACAACAGGGATTAGCCATGCGTGTTCAAGAAACCAGCCAGACATAAGCGGTGCAAGAACTTCGGACTCAGAGGCAAACAAGTTCATCCGCGCATCTCCGAAAGGTCATCGAGTGAAATTGTTTTCTTATTACGGTAAACGAGAAGAACAAGTCCAAGACCGACTCCGACTTCGGCTGCGGCCACCGCAATGATGTACAGAGCAAATACATG
The DNA here is from genome assembly GCA_937890395.1 of uncultured Acidimicrobiaceae bacterium. Classification (GTDB taxonomy): domain Bacteria; phylum Actinomycetota; class Acidimicrobiia; order Acidimicrobiales; family Ilumatobacteraceae; genus BACL27. Next base: position 13,238 of record CALACK010000163.1, read on the forward strand.
ACCGTCTGTTGACCCGTTACGTAAAGCAAACGTCAACAGGTTGATGTTCACCGAATTTAAAATCAATTCAATTGCCATCAGCATCAATACGGCGTTTTTACGAGCGATAACGCCATAGACGCCAATACAGAATAAAATTGCAGCCAAAAATAAGAACTGATTGACAAACATCTGGTCAGTCCTTTCTCGCTAAAACGATCGCGCCTACGACTGCCGCCAAAAGCACAACCGAAAGTGCCCAAAATGGCAACAAGTATGGGCCAAAAATCTGATCGGAGATTTCTTGAGTAGATACAACTGTCGCAGTCTGAGGCAGTTTCTCATCGCCAAACGAACTGATGAGTGCCAAACCCATGGCGACGAACATTACTAATCCAACAGGAATACCGAGCTTTTTGTAACTGTTGTTTAAGTCAGACTCTGTGCCAATTCTGGCCCGGGTAAGCATTGTGCCGAAGAGAAACAACACCATCACTGCACCTATATATACGAGTACTTGAGTCACGGCCACAAACTCGGCTGCCAACAAAATGTACTGTGCGGCGGCGCCAGCGAGCACAACGACAAGCCAAAGTGCCGCATGCACGACATTATTTGTAGTAACCACACGTAAGGCAGCGACGATCATCACAATTGCAATAATCCAGAAGCCGATATTTTGTGCGATCACGATTTTTTAACTTTGCCTATTGCGTGTACTTTCATTTTTATTTCTTTTTCTTGTCTGCGCCAGCTTCAAGTTCTGGTGCTTCTGGGACAGTTTCCATCCACTCACTTAATTTTGACTTGTCGTGCAACAAATCTGAGATATTTGGCTCGGAGTATTCATACTCGGGGCTCCAGAACAACGCATCAAATGGGCAGACCTCAACACAAATTCCACAGTACATACACAACGCGTAGTCAATGTCGAAACGATCCAACAAATTAACTTGACGAGGTTTTCCACCTTCACGACGCGGTGGTGCGAGTTCTTTGTGAGCTTCAATATAGATGCACCAGTCTGGGCAAGAGCGCGAACACAACATGCATGAAGTGCAATTGTCTTGATGCAATGCGATAACACCGCGCGAGCGAATCGGCGGCGTTTCTTTTTCGTGCGGATACTGCACAGTGTTTGAACCATTGACAGTTGTCTTAAACAACGTGCCGAGAGTAACGCCGAGTCCTTTAACAAGTCCTGGAACTTTTGCCATTTAGAACACCACCTTTAAAATTGCTGTAACCATAATGTTGATAAGTGCAACTGGAATCAAGCCCTTCCACGCGAACCTTTGCAGTTGATCTTCGCGAAGTCGTGGGTAACTAAATCGAATCCACATGATGATGAACACAAGCAACATCATCTTCGTAAACATAATTAGCGGGCCGACAAAGTTCATCCAGTTGGCTACATCATCAACTGAAGTCCAACCAAACCAAGTGAACGGCACTCCCCAACCACCAAGAAACAAAACTGAAGCAATCATTGCAAAAACACCAGCGGTGGCGAATTCTCCGATAAAAAATATTAAGAAACGAAAACCCGAATATTCGGTCATGTAACCAGAAACAAGTTCGCTTTCAGCAATCGGCATGTCAAAAGGCGCTTGGGTAAGTTCTGCCTGAATTGCAATCATAAAAATAATGAAACCAAAAAATTGACTGATCACATAAGGATGCCCAATTGCGTCGATTCCAAACATTGAGCCAGTATTTTGTGCGACAACAATCTTCTGCAGGTTCATTGTGCCTGCTTGAATGACGACGCCCATCACTGCGAGCACCATCGGCAACTCGTAGGCGATTAACTGGCCAGCAGCACGCAATCCACCTAGCAAAGAATATTTATTGGCGCTTGACCAGCCGGCAATCAGAATTCCGAGAACTGAAATCGATGAAACTGCAAGTGCATAAAACACCCCTGTTTCAAAATCGGTGAACCATGCCTCAGGACCAAACGGAACTACTACGACGAGCAAAAACGTACTGACCAAAACAATAACTGGCGCCATTTTAAAAATTCGAGCATCGGCGCGGTCTGGCACGATGTCTTCTTTTTGTAACCATTTACCAACTTCAGCGAAGAGTTGCATCGAACCATACGGGCCGGCTTCCATTGGCCCGAGTCGACTTTGCATAAATGACATCATCTTGAATAAAAAGACGTAAACAATTGTTCCCGCTGGAAGCAACACAGCAACCAATCCGCCAAGAACGCGCAATAACGACTGCCCCCAGTATGGGACTTCAGCCAACAATGCGATCATCGGTCAATGTCTCCGAGAATGAAATATAGAGAAGCGAGAATTGTTACGATGTCTGGAACATAAACACCGCGCAACAACCACGGCGTGATCGAAATATTATTGAAACTTGCTGAGCGAATTTTTACTCTGAACGGACCAAGATCACCGCGCGAGACGACGTAGTATCCCATTTCGCCGAGTGGGTTTTCTGTTGAAACCCAGGCTTCGCCTTCAGGAACTTTGATAATCTTCGGAACTTTCGCCATCACTGGTCCTGACGGAATAGCACCAAGAAGTTGATCTACGATTTTTGTTGATTCGCGAGTTTCTTGAAGACGAACCCAACATCGAGCGAAACTGTCACCGTCTGGATGTGTCCACACCTTCCAGTCGGCTTTGTCCCAGACCATCGGCAAAGTTTGGTCGCGCCGCAAATCCCAATCAACTCCACTTGCTCGCAAATTCGCGCCTGACAAACCATATTGCAGTGCGACATCGCGAGGGATAACACCAATGCCTCGAGTTCGCGACTGGAAGATTTCATTACCAAACAACAGGTCTTCGATTTGGTCACAGAAACTGCGCAATTTTTTCATTACTGCACGAGTTTCATCAATCCATCCAGCAGGTAGATCATCTTTTAGTCCACCGATTCGATCAAAGTTTGGATGAAACCGACCTCCAGTGGCCGATTCAATCAAATTCAAAACGTATTCACGATCGCGAAACGCTAAAAACACTGGTGTAATCGCGCCAAGTTGTACACCAAGGTCACCTAGAAATAGTGAGACGTTGGCGATGCGCGAAAGTTCAAACAAAATGGTCCGGATATATTGCGCGCGCGTAGGCGCTTCGACGCCCATTAGTTTTTCTGCAGCCAAAATAAACGGGACTTCGTTCGCGAAGCTTCCAAGCCAGTCAATGCGATTTACAAGCGTGGTTACTTGAGGAAATGTTCGAACTTCGGTAAGTTTTTCGTAACCGCGATGCATGTATCCGCATGCCGGCTCGGCCCAAACAACTTGCTCGCCGTCTAGACGGGCGATGATTCGCAAAGTACCGTGTGTTGCAGGGTGCTGTGGACCAATATTTAAAGTCATTCCCTCGGTTTCAAGTTCGAGATTCAACCTGGCGTCAGCGGCTTGTGATGCAATGTATGAAAGTTGTTGTCGATCACCAAGCATTGTCATGAGGCATCACTGTCTTTTGATTGGGCTGAGGCTTTTACTTCGGCTGAATCTTCTTCATCGCCACCAGGCAGTGGCTCGACATCAACGATCCCTGGCCAAGGCTTGACCATTCGTGCCAATAACGGGAAGTCTTTGCGTAGTGGATGTCCTTCAAAGTCAACTGGTAGATACATATTTCGTAAATCATTATGTCCGACGAAATCGATACCGAACATCTCGTGAGTTTCTCGCTCGTGCCAATTTGCCCCGGCAAAAATCGTAATCAACGACTCAACTGATGGTGACGAGTCAGCGACATCAACTTTTACAGTGATGCCCAAATGTGTTTTTGAATTTACCAATCGGATAAAAACTTGCATCCGAGTATCGCCCCCGGCGTACCCAGAGCGAATAGTCGTATCGCGTACTGGCGCTGGCTCGGTTGGATCATCTTCTCCCCGACCGTACGGGGACGGCATCCAATCAATCGCTGACAAAAAACCAAAATAGTCAAACGAGTGATGATCACGAAGTTTTTGCACACTGCCTAGCCACGAATCTGTGCGCACGCGAATCCATAAATCGTCGCCAGGTTTAAGATGCGAATCAACAAATACGTCGCCAAGAGAGAGCTTGATTGCCTCAAGCATTTGCTCACGCTCAAGATCGACAACTGGTGTCGTAGTTTCGCTACTGGACGACAACTGTCTCACCTCGCCGTTCGGCGATTTCGGCGGCATCTACAGATGCGTCCATTGATTTTGTTCCTTCGCCACGCCATCTTGCGCCCATGTCTTCGTTCTTGATGCGTTGTTGCAACAACACAATGCCCTCAAGAAGTGCTTCTGGTCGCGGGGGGCAACCAGGAACGTAAACATCAACAGGAATAATTTGGTCGACTCCTTTTGTGACCGAGTAACTATCCCAATATGGGCCACCACAATTTGCACAGCTACCCATGCTGATTACATATTTTGGCTCAGGCATCTGTTCGTAGAGTCGACGAATTACAGGCGCCATCTTGTCAGTTACTGTTCCTGAAATTACAACTAAATCTGCTTGGCGCGGACTAGCTGGCAATGGAATAACACCAAGACGCATCACGTCATAACGCGGTGATCCGAATGCGGCGCCCATTTCAATTGCGCAACAAGCAAGACCCCACTGATAAACCCACAACGAGTACGACCGACCAAGATTAAATAGCGTCGTCAATGGTTTTGGTAAACGACCCCTATCGACTAAACCCATCGCAACACACCTTTTCGCCAGGCGTAAATTAATCCAAGTAACAAAATAAAAACGAATGCTCCCATCTCAATTAACCCAAATGCACCGTATCGCTCAAGTTGTGTTGCCCACGGGAAAATAAAAACGGCTTCGACATCAAATACAACAAACAGCAACGCGAAGATGTAATAGCGAACTTGACTTTGCGACCAACCGTGACCAACTGGATCAACACCGCTTTCGTAAGTCAACATCTTTTCTTTGTTCGGGCGATTCGGACGAAGCAGGGACGAGATCCAGAGAAGTAAACCGGCGATTGCGACCGCAGCCCCACCGAACCAAACAACGTTCAAATAGGACCGAATAAAGATTGACATGCCCCTTAAAACTAGTCTGCAAAATGCTTGTTGCTTTAACTCGCTACCACTTTGATCGCTTGTGAAAGATCAATAGATA
>CALACK010000164.1 GCA_937890395.1 uncultured Acidimicrobiaceae bacterium
TGAATGTCGATTGTCGGTGTTCGCGAGATTGAAGTCGTTTTGCAGTGATTTGATGTGCAGTAGTTCAGATTTTTTGTGCTTATCTACGAGGTTATGCAGCCAGTTGACATTTTTATCTTTCAACTCGTCAACCAAGTTTGTCCAATATTGTGACTCAAATTTTCGCGTTTCGTTAACAGTGGCCCCAAAGCGATACCAATAATCAAAAAACGAAATTGAGCCACAGCGGGTTGTTTGAGTTGACGATTCATTATTCGATTTCAGTTTTGCTGCAACTCGAGATTGTTGTAATAGACAAATAAAAGCGAGCAACGGTTTCGGAATTACTTTCTTGAGTCTTGATTTTGTTGAGGTCGGAGAAGTCTCGCCGTTAAATGTGATCGTTTTAAACCCTGCCGAAGTTGATTCAGCGATAGAAGCGATAATTGTGCTCAAGTTTGGGTCTGCCGTGCAGACTTGTATTTGTTTGAATTTGTGCACTTTAAGTATTTCAATGAGTGCAAAAAGTTTCGCCAGAGTGTTTAATTGTGCAGACTGCGTGTACGGCCGAGATTGAAACTGTGTCATCCAGAAATAATCAAAGCCCGACTCAAATTTAAGTTTGGTTTTTGAAGAACCAGCGATGTTTTCTCCGACACTATAAATAAAGTCAAGAATCTTCGTTCTGATTTCGTGGGCGTTTAGTTCTATAACATCGCTGACCGAAACGGCATGTGCAGGATATTGAGAGCCGACAAATTGTTGCCACAACAACAAAGAGCCGTCGCTGTTTGCGTAGGTCTGGTCAGTGTCCCAGATATTTAAGGTTGGTGACTTAACTTCAAAAATTTTAAACATTAATTTGTTAGTTAGTTTTTGATTTCATTAATCGCTCAACCTCGGCAATGTCTGCCGGAATATCGACAGCGTGAGTGCGGTAAGCGGTTCGTTGCATTCGAATTTTTATCCCATGTTCGAGAAATCTGAGCATGTCAACCGACTCATAGATTTCGAGCGGCGTAGGTTCTAACTTGGTGAACTTTTGTAGGGCGTCGCGTCGAAAAGCGATTAGTCCAAGTTGCTTGCCCGTTGGACGCTCAACTCCATCCGTAGATACCGGAATGGGCGCGCGCGACATATACATGGCATTTCCGACAAGGTCCATTACGACTTTGACGCAGTTTTGGCTGTTGAATTCTCCAAGTTGAATATCTGCATAGAGATTGACTACTTCTAGATCCGGTGCGTTATTGAATGGTCGCAACACATCAGAGAGCATTCGAGGGTCAGTCATTGGTTCATCACCTTGCACCATCACAACGATGTCAAAAGATGTTGAGCCAGATGACTCGATTTTAGTTATGGCTTCAGCGCATCTGTCTGATGCCCGTTCATGTAGGTTGCTCGTAATTATTGCTTTGTAGCCGAGTGATTGAACGTGTTCAACGATCTCTTGGTCGCAGGTGGCGACAACAATTTCGTCAATTTCACTACAAAGTTTTACCCGTTCAACAATGTGTTGAATCATCGACTTGCCAAGTATCTGCGCAAGAGGTTTATTCGGAAACCGCGTGCTTGCGAGTCGAGCCGGAATTATCGCAATAATTTTCATTTCAGAAGATTCTTTTCGTGCAGCGCATTAACCAATAAACGACTTGCTTCTTGCTCCATCAGGTCTCGAGTTTCACGGGCATACGAACCCATGTGGGCGGTGATTTGAACGTTTTCAAGATTTCGTAGTTCACCTTCATAGGGTTCTTGTTCGAAACAATCCAGCGCGGCACCTGCAAGGTGACCAGACTTTAATGCGACGAGCAACATTGCCTCGTCAACTAGTCCTCCGCGAGAAATGTTGACGATGAATGAACCTTTCTTCATTAGGTTTATTCGCTTTTCGTCAATTATGTGATGAGTAGCTTCACTGTATGGCAAATGCAAACTCACAATATCCGATCTCGTGCAAAGTTCGTCTAACCCAACATTTTGAAAATCACCTGAT
>CALACK010000165.1 GCA_937890395.1 uncultured Acidimicrobiaceae bacterium
AGTTGTTGTAAATAACTTGGCAATAATTTAAGTTGGTGCGCATACGGCACGAAGGCTTGACTTTTGTGCCCAAGCACGCTGCAATTCCAGACGTCAATCAACCCAAGAATTAATGGAAGATTACTTTCTGGTGCCGAATTTTGCATCTGGTCATCTACTGCTCGCATTCCGGCAAGAAACTCATCAAAAACATCGGCGCCAAATGCACTCATCGGTGCCAAACTCATCGCCGACGAAATTGAGTAGCGGCCGCCAACCCACGGCCAAATTTTAAACGAGTTTGCAGCAACTACGCCCGACTTTGCGGCACGCTCCGGATATGCCGAGACGACTACAAAATGCTCAGCAAGAACTTTGTCACCGACTTCAACGCCAAGTTTCTCAGCAAGCCACCGTTTGGCAATCCGAGCATTGCTCAACGTCTCGACAGTGTTAAAAGATTTCGAGCAGACAACGAACAAAGTCTCGACTGCGATGCACTTATTTAAAACTGATTTGATCTCATGAGCATCAATATTGGCGACAAATGCACACTCAACTTCAGATTCGTAAGTACCAAAAAGTGCGTCGTAGATCAGTGCTGGGCCAAGATCACTGCCACCGATACCTACATTTATGATTTTTTTGAACCTTTTATCGGTTCGAACTGCGTCAACAAATCTTCTCAAGGTTTCGCGTTCAGCATGCACTTCGGCGACTACATCTACACCGTCAACAATCACTGAGGTTTTTGAGTCGGCGCGCAATGCCGTATGCAGAACCGATTGATGCTCGGTCAAATTTATTTTGAGACCGTTGCGCATTTCAGCAAATTGTTCAACAATTTGCAAATCTCTAGCTAAAACCAACAACTCATTTAGAGCTTGTTGATCAATTAACTGCTTCGAAAAATCAACGAATACAAGATCTTGATTCTCTAATCCAATTTGTGCAGCGCCGCCACCTAAATATCGACTAAACCTCTCAGAACGAGTTGAATCTTGATCAAACAGCACTCGCAACGAAGTAGCGGTGATTCGACTGCCTTGAGCTAAAACGCGCTGCCAAACTTTAGAACCCTCATCAGCCATTGATTTAAGGCTACTGACTAGGGTGATTGCTCGTGTCAAACTCAACTGAGCGCTCTGGTATTGCCTACGGATTAGGCGCCTACGTTACTTGGAGTTTACTGACAATCTATTGGAAATTTCTAAAGCAATTTAATGCAGTTGAATTAATTGGTTGGCGAATCGTAACTTCAGCAATAATTTTGCTTGCCGTAATTATCTACACCAAAAAACTACGAAATTTATTAAGTGCATTGCGTAATCCAAAACTGTGTGCGCGAGTTATCTTCGCAAGCGTCATGCTTGCTATCAATTGGACAACTTATGTTTGGGCAGTTGTTCACGAGAATGTTATTGAGACTGCACTCGGATACTTTATTTCACCACTATTTACAATGATCATTGGCTTCGCCGTTTTGCGAGAGACAATGAAAACAGTACATCGAGCAGTAATCGCATTTGCTGTAGTTGCGATTGCCATTCTCACTTACTCGTACGGTCGACCACCCTATTTGGCGCTGATCATCGCCAGTTCTTGGTCTATCTACGGATACCTTAAAAAACAGGTGCCGCTTTCAAGCCTTGAGAGTCTGACAGCAGAAGTTGTCGTACTTTTGATTCCTGCCGTTGTGATTCTGTTCTGGTGTTTCAATCGTGCTGACAGTGTGCCGAATAATGCGACGGCAATTCAGTGGATTTTTGTTCTGTTCACAGGCTCAATGACAGCCATTCCGTTGCTACTCTTCGGCGCAGCATCACGAAGAGTTCGTTTAAGTTTGCTTGGCCCGTTGCAATATCTTGTTCCGACATTTAATTTTTTTCTTGGCTGGTTGGCCTATAACGAAAAACTTGACATAACACGAGTCGTCGGGTTTGCCTTTGTTTGGTTTGGCCTTGTTATTCTGATTACTGATTCGCTTCGAACTTCGGCAAAAAAAACTAAAAACGTCTAAGCGTTGCTCGGTACGCGAAAGACTTCACCAACTAAAAGCAACTTCATTGATTTGATTAATTCTGATGTTCGGCGGGCATCTTTGTAAACCATATTGAAGCGACCGAGTCCAGACAAGATGACAGTCAACATGTCTTCAAGCGACTGAGCAGAAATCTTTGGATTAGTTTCGCCTCGTTCAATCGCTTGTTCGCACATCTGTAAAAGAATGCGACCAATTCGACCACTCACCGGAAGCACTGCCTTCAATACTTCTGGATGCCGATGGGCTTCTGAAGAAACGCTCATCACAAATGCAACGACTGCTGGTTCACGAACGGTCAATAAGGCAAGAGAGTCGACCATGTTAGAGATGTTCTCTGAGATTTCAGCATCTGGGCTGATTGAGGCTTCGATAGTTTTGCAAACAAGTTCTTGCACATCAGCAAACACTGCGACATACATTTCAGTCTTGGATGGAAAATAATGATAAATCGCTGCCGTTGTGATGCCAACACTCCGTGCGAGTTTCTTGTTGGTCGTAGCTGCATATCCCTCAGTGGCAAAAGACCGCCGAGCCTCAATTAATAGTCGTTGAGAAGTGTCAATGCCAGCACAATTTGTCGGACGACCTAATTTTGACATTAAGAAAATATTACTTAACTAAGACCCCAAAATCCGAGTCAGAGCAAATGCGAGTTCGACTGGCCTATCGCCTTGCACTGAATGTCCGGCACTATCCACGACAATTACTTGACAGTTAGGTTTTCGACGCTTCAATTCGGCAACGTCAGCATCATCAACAACTGGAGAAGTCCCACCGCGAACAAGGGTCATGGGGCACTCAAGTTGCGAAACTACATCCCATAAAGCGGACAGTCGGTCAAGACGTTTAGTTGTGTCTTGCGGTGACGGATGAGTTGATCTGTCATAGCGCCATTGCCATGATCCATCTGGTTGTTGTTTGGCATTGTGCAAGATTCCACGACGAAGCGAACTCTCTGATCTTGTCGGATTATGTTCAATTGTGCGCGCTAACAAATCTTCAAAACTTGCAAAAGATTGTGGGCCGTTCACAAAATCTGTGATTGCTTTTGCTTTTTCTGAGTTGACACCTGGGGTGATGTCGACACTGACGAGTGACGAAACCAAATCAGGTCGCTGACCGGCAAGCGCAAGAGTTGTTAATCCACCTAGCGACATGCCAACAACGAGTCGTGTTTTTGGTGCCCAAGTTTCAATTGCAGTCGCAACATCAGGTGCGAGCACAGATGGTTCGTAGTTGCCATCACTGCGCCAAGAAGAGCGACCATGCCCAGGAAGATCAATTGCCAAGACCGAAACTCCCATTGCTAATGCAACCGTGTCCCAGGTATGCGCGTTTTGAGCGCTGCCGTGCACAAATGTAATTTCAGGTGACTGCATGCCCCACTTCAACGCACTTAGCGATCGACCATCGCTTAGAGTACAAAAAACTCGTTCTACTTTCGGTATTGCCGAAACCTTTAACGAATACTCAGAAATGTTCTCATTGAACATTGAGAATTCGTCGTAATTAATCAGCATCGTTAATCAGCATCGTTAATCATCCCGTACTAATTACGGTGTATTAGAACTAGTAGTTGAGCTAGTCGTTGTAGTTACAGAAACTGAGCTTGTTGATTTTGCCAACGTTGTCGTTGGTGCGCTAACAATTGTCGTCACGGTCGTTGTTGGTGCGTTAACAAGTGTCGTCACGCTCGGCAGTGTTGTCACTGTTGGCAGTGTCGTGTAGTTCGGATCTGGCTTGTCATACGGCGGGACCGGTGAACCATACGCTTCAGGTTCTTTGATGCCGTCAAACACATAAACTCGATCGCCGTATTTGACCAGCGCCGGAAAGTATCTCGCGACAGACATCGGAATACGTATACATCCGTGTGATGCCGGCTTAAGTGGCACGAGAATCGCACCGTGTACAGCAATGTTGTAGTTGAAATAAACAGGGTTGTACAACGAGCCAAGTTTTGTTTCGCGCATACCAATACGTCGGTTGTAAAAATAGAAAACTCCTGGCGGAGTTACAGCCTCACCACAAATTCCTTTTGTGATCTGCTCAGTCGAATTGTTACCTTCTTCGCCTGGGTCAATTTTTACTTCTTCACACCACATCTCTCCGGTACCGGATGAAATGTGAGTTATCAAAACAGGTTTTTGATTTGTAAACACGATTAAAACTTGTTCTGGTAAATAAACCTCAACGTGAGTCGCAGTGTCGGCAACGCGCCTTGGCTTGATTTCCAAATTTGACTGCATAATCACCCAAGTTGATTGGGTCACCACACCTGTGGCTTGTTCGCGAGGCACTCCGAGAACGAGTTTCTCAAATGCCCACATTGCTTGCACGGTGTTTTGCCCGAACATGCCGTCGACTGGACCAGGATCAAATTGCAACTCTTTCAGTCTTTGCTGCATACGTAATACATCGTCACCCTGCATACCTAGTTCAAGAGTGCGAGTCAGAGGCGCCGTGACTACTGGTACCAAACTGGTACCAACCACAAAAGCAGGTTCTTCGGCGCCATTCGTTTTGTCTTTATTCGCTTCGCTTTGCTGCACGCCAATTGCTATGACGGTGGCCAATATTGCAAAAGCGATTAACGCGGGCCGCCACCGATCAAACGTCGACGGTTGATACTGCGAATTATTCTGGCGATTCATTTTGTGCTTGGGGCACCAAAATCTGGCTTGATTGAATTCAATTTTTTACGCAATTGAAACGCCTCTCGTAAAATTTTAATAATTACCGACGGAGAACTCAAAGTTGATATACCCCGAGTACGCGGAAAATAGTCTACGCCAAATTGCACAACTGATAAGCCACGCTTCTTTGCACTGACGATCAACTCGGCATCAATAAATGACCCTTCACTTTCGAGCTTTACTTGATCGAATACAGATTTGCGACAGAGCTTGAAAGCAAAATTAATATCACGAAATCGAACTCCAAATAAAACTCGGACCATAAAGTTGTAAAACATTGAGTAAACAACCCGTACATAACCTTCGCCAGTTCGATCAAATCGGTAAGCGCTCACAATGTCGGCTTCATATTGGCGCATCAGACGCATTGCGTTTTGAACCTCACGCATGTCAAAAGGCAGATCAGCGTCTGTGTACAAAATCACATCGCCAGTAGATGCCGCAAAACCAGATTTGATCGACCCACCAAGTTTGCGATTAGCGGGATGATGCACAACTTTGATGTGCTTGTCTCTGGCTGCCGCAGCGTCGGCTAGTTGCGGTGTTGAATCAGTTGATGCGTCATCTACGATCACGAGTTCGTAATCGGCAATCATTTCAAGGCTGATCAAGTCAGTGCAAAGCTCTTGAGCAGCATTCAATGCTCGTTGAAGATATTGCTCTTCGTTCCACATCGGAAAAAAAATGCTCAATCGCGCAAATTTAACGGGCAACATACTCTTCTTAGGCTATTGTCGTTCTTAATATGTCGTTGCTTCCTCCTCCTTCTCAAGCCCAAACAGAAGCCGCAGGCTCATTAACTAAGCCATGGGTGAACGCGGTGATTATTTCACAGCTATTAATTGCGGGGTCTTTATTGACATTGACTTTTTCGGCGCGCGCAATTGGTAAGCCCACTTGGTGGCTCGGGAGCCAACATGACCCGGCATTCTTTTTACTTTGGTTTTTGCCATTTGTTGCACCAATCGCAATGCTTGTTGCGGCAACTAAGTTTTCGACAATTCTGCCGTACATCGGTTTAGGCTCAACACTTTTTCTGGTCGCAATTTCAATCTCAGATCTTTCTCGCACACCTGGTATCGCTCTTGGCGAATTAGCCATGGCTGTTTGTATGGCGCTAACGACAATTGCTGCAATGGCCGGGCGGCGGCGCTCAATATCAACTGGCATATGAACCTTGACGGCTAAAACCTGCACGATTTCAAACAGCCTAAGTCTCTAGTGTTGAGGCGTGGCAAAAACTGGTTCGGATTCTGACAATATGAGCACCTCGAGCGCAAAAGTTTTAACTTCCTTGCCAAGTGGTGAACGAGTCGGCATTGCATTTTCTGGTGGACTCGACACTTCGGCTGCCGTCGCGTGGATGCGTGAACGCGGTGCTCTGCCGTACGCATACACAGCCGACATCGGCCAACCAGATGAAACAGATCTTGAATCAATCCCAGAGCGAGCAAAAATTTATGGAGCAGTCGAAGCCAAACTTGTTGACTGTCGAGAACTTTTAGTTCAAGAAGGATTAATCGCGCTTCAGTGCGGCGCGTTTCATATCACGACTGCTGGCAAAACTTATTTCAACACAACTCCACTTGGACGCGCAGTAACCGGCACATTGCTCGTGCGCGAAATGAAACAAGACGGAGTAGACATTTGGGGAGACGGCAGCACATTCAAAGGTAACGACATCGAGCGCTTCTACCGCTACGGACTACTTGCTAATCCACATTTGCGAATCTACAAACCATGGCTCGATGTTGACTTCGTTCGCGAGATGGGTGGTCGCGCCGAGATGAGTGCATTCTTAACCGCCAAAAAGTTGCCATATCGTGACTCGGCGCAAAAGGCATACAGCACCGATGCAAATATTTGGGGCGCAACTCACGAAGCAAAATCACTTGAAGAGTTATCAACGAGCATGCACATTGTCGCCCCGATTATGGGCGTTGCGCACTATGACAGTTCAGTAAAAATTGCAAACGAAGATGTCGTAATCAGATTTGTCGAAGGCTGGCCAGTTGCAATTAATGGTAAAGAGTTTTCATCACAAACCGAATTAGTGACTACCGCGAATGAAATCGGTGGACGACATGGTCTCGGCATGAGCGATCAAATTGAAAATAGGATCATCGAAGCCAAGAGCCGTGGAATCTACGAAGCTCCAGGCCTCGCTCTTTTACACATTGCTTACGAGAGATTAATCTCTGCAATTCACAACGAAAACACAATTGAGAATTATCGAACTATGGGCCGCAGACTAGGTCGATTGCTTTACGAAGGTAGATGGTTTGATCCACAATCGCTGATGTTGCGCGAGTCACTAACGCGATGGGTTGGCTCACTAGTTACTGGCGAAGTAACAGTGCAGTTGCGTCGAGGTGATGACTACAGCATTCTTAATACAACTGGTGAACACTTCACATATTCGCCAGAACGATTGAGCATGGAGCGCGTTGAAGATGCGCCGTTCGGGCCACTTGATCGAATCGGCCAGTTGACGATGCGCAACTTAGACATTGCCGACACGCGCGAAAAACTCGAGATCTACCGTCTGGCTGGCACACTTGATGCAAATACTCTTGCAGCAGGCACACTCGGCGAACTCGAATAA
>CALACK010000166.1 GCA_937890395.1 uncultured Acidimicrobiaceae bacterium
AATCGCGGCGCTGAATCTCAATTTTGAGGTTGTGCATGCCGGTACCGATGCAGCACTATTTGCCGAACTCGAATCCGCCTACGAACGCAAAGCACCAGTCTTGCTGTGGATCTATCAACCACACTGGGCACCGGTGAAGTTCAAAGGTGAGTTCGTCGAGTTTCCAAAGTACACACCAGAGTGCTACACGGATCCAGCGGTGGGTCTAAATGCCAGTGCCGCGTACGACTGTGGCAAACCGCAGGGACCAATTTGGAAGGTCGGCTGGGCTGGCGTGACTGACAAGTGGCCGGGTGCGGCAAAGGCAATCAAAGCCTTCAATTTGAACAACGATGAAATGGGTGCAATGGTCGCCAAGGTTGACTTGGATGGCGAGAAACTCGAAGATGTTGTTGCTCAGTGGATGAAGGACAACGAGAGTCGTTGGAAGGCATGGATCGGCGCCTGATCGGTGAAACTGGTTTGTCAAAAGGTATGGAAACTATTCGGACCTAATGCGAGTGAGTTTCTCGCCGCGCATAATGGTGCGCCCACAACTCAAGAAATAAGTGACGCGGGGCTCATCCCAGCCGTCCGAGACGTAAGTCTCGAGATCAAGGCTGGGGAGAGCTTCGTTGTCATGGGTCTATCAGGTTGTGGAAAGTCCACTTTGGTGCGATGTCTGTCGCGACTAAGCGAAATTACATCCGGAGATGTACATTTCGACGGTCGCAATCTGAATTCTCTATCGCACCATGAACTGATCGAGATTCGTCGACACAAGATGGGCATGGTGTTTCAACACTTCGCCTTACTGCCGCATCTCACGGTGTTGCAGAATGTTGCCTTTCCGCTGAAGATACAGGGAAAATCCAAACAACAACAGACCGAGCGAGCACATGAGTTGATCGAAATCGTTGGTCTTAAGGGTCGTGAGAATTATTTTCCGCGCCAATTGTCGGGAGGCCAACAACAGCGGGTCGGTATTGCACGTTCACTTAGCGTGAACCCGGAAGTGTGGTTTTTAGATGAGCCATTTTCGGCATTGGATCCCCTGATCCGTAACGAGATGCAAGATGAGTTCCTGCGATTGCGCGAAATGTTGAAGACCACGATTGTTTTTATTACTCATGATCTAGATGAAGCCGTGCGACTCGCAGATCGCATCGCGATTATGCGCGATGGCGAAGTAATCCAAATCGACACCCCAGAACAACTAATTCTAAAACCAGCCAATGGTTATGTAGAAGAGTTCACCAAGCGTATTCCACGCACCAAAGTTCTAACTGTTCGCGCCGTGATGAAGCCTGGAGATGCCCCAGGAGATCACACAGGAAATCACACAGTGAAGGCAACCGCGAAAATTGCAGATGTGGCAGCCGAAGTCCTGAATGCGACCTCGCCCCTGAGGGTGGTGGACGACACAGGAAAAACTGTCGGTTCGCTCGAGAGAAGCGCGGTGATTTCCGTACTCACGGCAACCACGGAGAAATAAACAACCCAATGAATGTGACTGGTATTAACCGACGTTTCGTCTGGCTGTCCCCTCGAACACTGACGTGGTTGGCACTCTTAGTCGCGACTCTGGTAGTTACAAAATTCTCCGAACGTACCGCACAGTGGAAAGGGGGTACATGGATTAGGGACTATCCGACCACATGGGTTAAGTCGCCCGCCAACGTAATCTCTCGGTCAACGAAATGGTTGATCAACGATGCCACCTTCGGACTCTTCACCTTCACTCAACTAACTCGCGGTATCTCTTTCGTGGTCGAGCAACCATACAACTGGGCGCTCGCCGTGTTGTCCGAAGGATTCATGGATGGAGTCGGTCGGCGTGCGAACCAAATTCTTCCACCATTGAGTTGGATCGCTGTGATATTGCTCGTGGCAACTCTTGGCCATTACGCCAAGAGTTGGCGCCTGGCGACAGCGGTCGGCGGTCTGTTCGTCTACCTTGCCGTGTTCGGCCAGTGGGAAAGTTCAATGGTCACACTCACATCACTGGTGATTGCTGTGCCCATCGGAGTTGGCGTTGGTCTTGCACTCGGACTTTGGTCTTACCGTTCACAGCGTGTTGAACGTGTGATCACACCGTTTCTCGACTTGATGCAGACAATCCCAACATTCGCATATCTCGTGCCGATACTCTTCTTCTTCGGATTTGGTCCCGTATCTGCGCTAGTCGCGACAATTATCTACGCAATGCCGCCGATGGCACGAGTCACGACGCTCGCGGTACGTGGAGTGGACCCAGACATAAAAAACTTCGGCGAGATGATCGGATGCTCGCAGCGTCAGATGACTTGGCGGATTTTGGTTCCGGCGGCGAAAACTGGATTGATGCTCGGCGTCAACCAAGTGATCATGTTGTCGTTGAATATGGTGATCATTGCATCAATGATCGGCGCAGGCGGGCTCGGGTATGACGTGCTCGAATCGTTGCGTCGTCTTGATATTGGTCGAGGCCTGGAAGCGGGACTGGCGATTGTGGTGCTGGCAATTGCACTTGATCGTTTAAGTCAGGCGTTTTCTGTTCGCGGACAACCCGAGAGGGTTCAGATAACTGAACGGCCCGCATGGAGGCGCTGGCCACGAATTCTCATTTTTGTAATTGTCGTCATTGCAACTTTTCTGATTGGCAAAGTAATTGCCGGAGTTCAGACCTACCCGGAATCGTTGCAAATCACTACTGGATCTTTCTGGGATGAGTTCATCAGCTGGATAAATATAAATTTCTTCGACACATTGGAGTCGATCAAAGTCTTCTTGTTGCAGATCTTCCTACTGCCGATCAAGCGACTACTACTCGCAGTGCCATGGTGGTGGACAATCTCGTTAGTAACTATTGCTGGTTGGAACCTAGGTCGACTCAGGCTGGCACTCCTCTGCGGTGCATCGGCGACGTTCATCGCCGTCTGCGGTCTTTGGGATTTCGCGATGTTCACTTTGTATCTATGCGGTGCGTCAGTTATCTTGTCGATGATTATTGGAGTACCGATCGGTATCTGGGCCGCGCATAGCGAACGCGCGGCGCGTGTTATTGGTCTGGCTATTGACACTCTGCAGACATTGCCAAGTTTTGTTTACCTCATTCCCGTGGTAATGCTGTTTCGCGTCGGTGACTTCACGGCACTCATTGCGGTTGTTCTATACGCACTTGCACCAGCGGTACGTTATACCTGGCACGGCATTCGTGGTATTGATGAGCAAGTCGTAGAAGCCGCGCTCGTTTCTGGTTGTACTTCAAGGCAACTACTCGTTCGCGTAAAGTTACCTCTCGCCTTGCCCGAAATACTGCTGGGGCTCAACCAAACAATCATGCTCGCACTATCGATGCTTGTGATCACGGCATTAGTCGGCACACGAGACCTCGGACAAGAGGTTTACGTTGCACTTGTCAAAGCCAATACTGGTCGAGGGATAGTCGCTGGACTGGCGATTGCGCTCATCGCAATCACTGCCGATCGTTTGATTGGCGCAGCAGCCAGAGGCGCACGTGAGCGCTACGGGATCACGCGTTAACGAGTTCGTTGCGCGAGATCGCCAACCGCCCATTTCTAAACACACAGCCAATTTCCATGCAGCTCATGCTTGGGGTCACAGCGGGGTCACAAACTGCGCATAACTGGCGACACTGTGCATCACGGCTACATGGTTGAAGTCTTGCAGTGACTAACTGAGCAGACCCCTGCGTACCACAAATTCATGCGTATCCTGACTTCGGATCAAAGGGTTGGGGGTTCAAGTCCCTCCGAGTGCGCCAACGTCTT
>CALACK010000167.1 GCA_937890395.1 uncultured Acidimicrobiaceae bacterium
AGACATCGGAAACGATGAACCACAGTGATACCCGACAGACGCGAAACTTTCTTGGCGAGCAAAACCAAGCGCGACTGCTCCTTTTCTTCGAAAAATTTTCTTAAGTCGAGAATTTAATACGGTCACGACCTGTTTTTGCTTTGAATACAGAATCTGTTTTGACTCTAATTGCGCAACACCGTTGACGAAATTATCACCAATCCGCACGACATATTTTGACCCATGATCTGAATGCGTGTTAACAATTGCAACCAGCAAGTTGCCACTAGCAAACTTTGCCAACTTTCCTCGCACAGAATTAATTGTCGAATGATTCAAACCAAGTTTCGACATAGCAACTTCGTTGGGTTGAGATACCTGCACATGAACCCAATGATCAGAGACTCTTGGTTCCTTGAATTCTAAAAATAGGTTGCTTTGCGTATTTTGATTCGGCCACTCAATTGGATAATTAATTGGAGATGCAAACGGCTGCAGAAATCCACCAGTCTGTTTAATGGTCGCCTCGAAACCAGACATATTTTGTGATTGCAACATGATTCTCGTCGTGTTGACTGCACCCGCAGCCAAGAACAATCGATCTGCTTCAACTATTTTTTGCTCCCCACTAACTTCATTAATCATTGACATTTTTACACTTGAACCGTGTTCGTTGATGGTTAGAACATTCCAGCCACCTAAATACTCAATCTGCTGATCAAGTTGCATCTGATTTATTTCTAGTTCTGCTTTGTAAATAGCGTCGTAAACGCAACCAGCGTTGCAATACCCACAGTAATTACAGCCCTCGAGATCGCCGACGCTATTAATACGCGTCATTAACCTGGCTTGTCCAAAAACTTCTGGTGAAGCCTCTGTTGATCGCATTGAACTACTAAAAGTTTGTAATAACTTGCGCTGACCTTTTGTCAAACGTAAAGTCTCACCAGAATCTTGTTTCAAAGCTGGAAAATATTCAGAGAGCGCATCAATTGGCTCGGAGCACGAAATATTATGCAAACACTCACGCATATGCTCAAGAATCACACCATGTGCCACGGGCCAATCTTTAATGTCTGATTCGGCAGGTGGTAAATAGGCGGCTCCCCATCCAGCACTGAATCCACCGCGAGCCAAGGAATATGGTGGAGAAGCTTGCGAAAAATTATCAAGATTGGTGATCTGCGAATTATCACTCGAATAAAAATAGTCAGACCCAAGAACCAATTTTTTGGGTATTTCTGTTTTTGATTTAGCTGTTGGATTACTGGCGAGATTCCTGATATCTTCAAGTGCCCAATTTGCAGGTTCTGTGGCCGCAAGGCGCAATTTGAGTTTTTGTCGCTCAGCGTCAAGTTGGCGACCAACATCAATCACGAGTGGTTTAATGCCTGCTTTTACGATCGCTTTCAACGCGCCTACCGCAGAGAGGCCAGAGCCAACTACCACGACTTTCACTGGCATTAGTTATTTCGGTTCGAGTTCAGACAATGCATTTGAAATTCGCGAAATCTGAGATTTAGTTAACTGGTGGTAACAAGGTAAGTAAACACCGTTTGAATACAGACGGTCCGCATTGGGTGTGACGCCTTGAAACGGATAGCTCTCTAAACCACTTATCTTGACCAAACTCGTAGTTGCACAATCAACCCCACGAGAAGTTAATTGTTTTTGAAACTCATTAAAGTTGTCTGCGTAGACGATGTACTGCCAGAAAATATTTTCTCCACCATCTGCGCCGATTGGTCGGTCATTGAAATTATGAGAACTATTGATCTGATTAATCGCTGATTTTCTCTTCAAATCTTTTTCTTCCATCTGTTTTATCTGCTGCAACCCAACCTTCGCCTGAATTGAGGTATACGACTCAAACCACCCAGAAGGAAGGCTGGACAATGGTTGCTGATCTCGATCACCAGTAAATTTTATGAGTTTTGAGCCACCTCGCCAAGTCAGAAAGCGAAGTACGGGAAAAGTTAGGAATGCAAAAACAATCGGCTGTGACGCAAAGTTTCGAATTAAATCAGTTTGAACTTTCTTTATCAAACGAGATCGTGAAGGTTTTGAAAGTTCGCGCTGCTTATTGCTGAGACTCCGAGCTATTTCTTGGTCATTAGTAAAAACAAAGCCACCACCATAAGTATCAAGAGTTTTGACAGAAGATGCGCTGTACACACTCACATCACCAAACGACCCGATTTTGTCGCCACGAAATTTGCCGTTCAAGCACTGCGAGAAGTCTTCGATGATAAATACGCCGGCATTTCGTAGCGTCTTACACAGCGCTTCGACATCTGGGACAATCCCGAACAGATAGGTCAAAATTGCAACGCGCGGACTGGACTTCAACGCTTCAGTTAATGAATTCTCGGAAAAGCAAACTGTTGATTGATCGATGTCAACGAACACTGGAACCAATTTGAGATCTAATACGACATCCAAAATCGGTTTGATGGTGATCGGCGGCATCAGCACAACGGATCCTGCTGGTAAGTCAAGATTCTTCAGAACTGCGTGAATTCCAGTTCGCGCAAAAGGAAACACAACGCAGTGTTTCCGGCCGACATAGTTTGCAAAAGTTGTTTCAAAACGAGCCACCGTACGTGGATCATTAATTTTTGAAAAGAGCGAGCGAACAAGCCACGCCAAGTCTTCGAACAACGTATGCGAAATGCGACCCCGCGAAATTGGTAATTTCATAGGGAGCAGACTACTTCGTTGACTTCATCTGTAATCAGATTCATTTTTGAAACACTTTGATTTGGCGAGTAAATATTAATAAATTCACGCAGACTGATTCGACTTGCGCCACTGTCATTTCGACAAGTCTTGATTGTTGGCGATGCAAGTCGAACAATCCAACCGTTTGCTAGTACTCCTCGATCTCCGTTATCAAGCATGTCAACAAGACTTGGTAACTCAAGAATCCTTGTCGGCATTGTGCCGTTTACGTTAACGATTGCAAACCACATCACCGAATCACCAAACATGTTCGCCAACATCACACACGACGACTGGTTCGCAAAATCAGTGCAATCAAGTTCACCTGGTGTTCCGGACGCTACAAATATATTTCGACCGTCATCCAGACGTAAGGCCGCATCACCTACTGTGAGACCATTTTCAATTGTTAATCCTTCGGCTGTCGAGAATGTTGAAATAACCCCGACGAGTTCAATATTTTTTTCTACTGAAGCTTGCATCACTGCAACATCTGATCCACGACCAAAGCAGTCATTACACGAGATGATGATTAAGAAAAATCCTGAGACTGTAAGTAAACCAAACGCAAGCCAAAGACGCGAATTTAGTAACTGACGCACTAGTCAATAATACTAAGAATCAGCGAATCAGCCGAATAACTAAAAGTTAGCGAGCTCCAGCAGTGTTGAGTTGTGGCGCAATTTCAGATTTGCTTCCTGTTTCAAGTCTCATTTGCTCGAAGTAACTCAAGATCTGCAATTCAACCCCGAGATCCACACTGCGCACAGAAACGCTGCTCGGCGCAGACAACACAACTGGAGCAAAGTTCAGAATAGACGTGATGCCTGCTTCTACAAGCGCGTCGGCTGCAGCCTGTGACGCAGCCGACGAAGTGGTGATCACGCCAATACTTATCTTCTCATCTCGGACAATGCTTTTTAAATCTTTCACATCACCAACTGTGAGAGAACTTGTGGTTCGACCAATTTTTTTTGGATCGTTGTCAACGATTGCAATAACCGGAAACCCGCGCGATAAAAAGCCATCAAACTTGGCGAGTGCACAGCCTAAATTTCCGGCGCCGACAACTACTACATTCCATTCACGCATTAAACCCAATTCACGCTTTATTTGGTGAGTTAGATATGTAACTTCGTATCCAACGCCTCGAGTTCCATAACTTCCGAGGTATGAAAGATCTTTTCGCACCTTGGCTGCGTTTACTCCTGCGAGTGCAGCAAGCTCATCACTAGAAAATCGAAGAACATTTGTTGCCGCAAGATTATTAAGAATCTGCAGATAAACCGGCAAACGAGCAATTGCTGCATCTGGGATTTTGCGTCGTTGAAGTTGCGTCATGGTTTCTAGGGTAGGGCTTAGTGCATTAATTCACAAAGTCAAATGCGTCTTTTAGCGTTTTGTTGGTCAAGACTTTTGTCACCAGAGTTATCGTGCGGTAGTGCTAATCGCAGTCTTTACAGCTTCAGCCAATCAAACTAATGCAACGCTTGCGGGCACAGCCACGCTTGTTGCATGTGCATTTGCATTGATCACGTTTGATCGCTGGCAACTTCGAGGTCAGTCGCACGACTTGGCGTGGACAATTGCGATGATTCTTTTTGCAGTCGGTTCGCTGGCTTTGTGGTGGGCCGAGACAACGGGTTGGACACTATTTATTTTTAGAATCTTTTTCGTTTCCGGTGCTGTACTCAACGTTGCATGGCTAGCACTAGGCACAATTTATTTGTTGACTGGCAAAACTACTGGCGACCGTGTTCGTAAATATTTAACAAGTCTCAGTACATTTTCTATAGGCGTTGTATTAATTGCACCTGCGAAACGAGAAATAGTTGATGGCGAGTTTCCGTCGGCGCGTCAATTATTTGGTGTTGCTCCACGAGTTCTTGCCGCCGTTGGTTCTGGTGTGCCGGCACTGATAATAATTTTTGGTGCGCTATGGTCAACCTTCAGGGTCATCCGAAAAGCAACACCGACCATGTCACAAAGAAATGTGCGCATTGTTAAATCACCAAAACGGTTGGCACTCGGCAATGTTCTTGTTGCGACAGGCACAATTGTGCTTTCAGCTAGTGGATCTTTTGCTGGTCGCCTCGGCAAAGATCGATCGTTTGCTATCACATTACTAATCGGCGTATGTATTTTATTTTCAGGATTTTTGGTTGCTAGCAATTCGACTCGAGTTAATGCAAAAGATAATTCATCTTCTCGCAACAAATGACAGTAATTAGCGAATCACAAGTGAGGCAATGCCCGCTGCAAAAATAACCAGCAGTAACAAAGCAATCGTCAGAGTTGTTGCAGGTCGCATGATCTCAAGATTAACGAGTCGGACTTATTTTTACTGATGTGGTCACTGAGGCTGGGTCTTGGCTGGGCGAATCGGTAGGGGTCGACAGAATGATTAAATCTCCTTGACCAATCTGTAGTTCATTTGCGGCCGATCCGCGATCTACACACAGCGAAAGCATCCCGTACGAGTCAACTACTAACCCAAGGCCACTTCCAACTTGGTCATAACTCCGAACAATTTTTAATGCTCGCACGACTGGCTCGCGAGATGCACTTGCGCCACTTAATAGAGAACCGATTTCGACGCGCACGACCTCGCCAAAATTAGTTACTTCGTCTGGCCCGATATTGAGTTGGCAATTGCCGAAGCGATCTACCCAGGTGACCTCGCCGTGCAATGAACCATTTTCTTCTCGCGGCAAAGGCACAACTCCTGGCAGCAATAAAGCTGGGTCAATTAATTCTCCGAGCTCACTGAGATCGACGCCGTTGCAAAGATGTGCGGCAACCGGGCCAAAAATATCTCGACCAGCAAATGTTTCGCCTGGCGCGTCGAGATGGTAATCAGTATTAGTTAGGCAAACTGCTCGCCCAGCACCACCAGCCAGTGCGATAGCCATCGCCAATAATCCGTTGTCTGGGCCAACGAAAACTCCTTTGCCGTCTGCAACTTCAACAGCGATTGCGCGTCGACTTGACCCAACTCCTGGATCAACAACTGCCAGCACAACACCACTCGCGACATACGACACACATCGCGCAAGGCTCAGCGAGCCGGCACGAACATCAAACGGTTCAATTTCGTGAGTTAGGTCGACCACACGACAACTCGGAGCGATTTCATAAATCACACTTTTGACGACGCCAACAAACTCATCGCGTGTTCCATAATCGGATAGAAACGAAATTGTCGAATATTTTTTTGTCATTGGCGTCTCACGATACTGAAAAACGTAAGAGCCGGTGCCAACCCCCCGACGGCACCGGCTCAAACGGCGCAGCTCTTGCGAGCGCGACTCCCAGTTGGGGGGTTACCCCGTCCGGTGATCTTGCGACATTTCTATTCTCACTTTAGACACGATTAACAGGTATCAAACAAATTTTGGTAGAAATTATCAACATTTAGTTTCAGATAAATCTATAGACCAAGCTCTTTACTTCGAGCCGTTGCTGCGTGTACCGCTGCTGAGATAATGTCCGCAAAATGCTTATTCTCAAGCGTGGCAATGCCTGCTGCCGTTGTACCATTCGGGGAAGTTACGTTTTGTCGCAACTGGGCTGGACTAACAGCACTTTGTGCCAGCAACGCCGATGAGCCGACTAAGAGTTGTCGAACTAGATCATTGGCAACTTCAGCCGACAATCCTTGTTGCACGCCGGCATCAATTAACGCCTCAGCTAGCAAGAAAATATATGCTGGGCCGCTTCCAGATAAGCCGGTCACTGCATCAAGCAGATTTTCTTCGACTTCAACAACTTTGCCAACACTCTGCAGAATTTTTCTCGCCCAAGAATTCTGGTCACTTGAACAGTTCGCACTGGCCGCCATCGCTGATGCCCCCTGACCAATTAGCGCAGGAGTGTTCGGCATCGCGCGCACAACTGAAATTGAGTTTCCACTCGCACTTTCGATTGAATCAATCGTTACTCCGGCAGCAATTGACAGCAACTGCTTAACGCCGAAGTTTTTAAGCGTCGAGCAAATTTCACTAACGTCATTGGGTTTAACCGCGACAATAACTGAATCACAATTCAGCATTTGCTCAGAAATAACCGACTGTGGAAAATCTTTGCTTAAGATCGCTCGACGATCATGACTTTTCTCAACTATCACCAATTCGCCAGGTAGTAAAAATTTCTCGGCAACTAAACCTCGAGCGAGAGCAGCACCCATATTGCCCCCGCCAATGATGACTAAGGACGGGCTGCTCATAACAAGATCACCCGGCACAGACTATTTAGCCTAGTTAGACACACTCGAACCACCTAACGGCTTCCCCGACCGCTCGGCAGTTCGAGTGTTACTGCGTTGTGTGCGCATGGCTTTTGCTTTGGCAAAGCCAATTTCGAGGAGGCTCCAAAAAAGTTGTTCAACCACTGAATAAATGGTGCCAATCACACGATCTAGCTCTCTTTCGACAAGCGCAGTAAGCACTAATTCGCCACGCAGAAATATCGCATCTTCAACTCCGATTGAAAAATGAGCACCGACCAGTTTCTCATTTCGGCGCAAAATCGTCTCGTATAAAAGCTCAGCGTTTTGTTCTGGCGCAGGCATCACATATGTCTCATAGCGCAAAGTTCTCTGACCAAGTGTCAGCCAAATTGTCGTGAAATCTTTTTCTTCCCCACGCATTCTGATGAACCATCTAATTTCGTCGCCCTCTGCGCGGTCGACTGCTTCAATGTTCGTGTGACTCGCTCGAATCCGTCCTAACCATTCGTCAATTTGTCGCTCAACGCGGGCAAGCGCCGCGTCGTCGAAAAAATCGCTCACGAGATTAAGAGCAAGCAACCAGTTGGCGCGCCTGAAGATCGTCGTACACGCCGATCACACTGGCAGCTGTCGAAGCCCATGAATAATTTCTTGCTCGGTGAGCAGCGTGGGTACCCATTGAAAGACTCAAAATTGGATCATCCAGCAGTCGGCGGGTATAGCCAGCGAAGGTTTCAACGTCACGATTTTTTACCACATAACCAGTTCGTTCGTGCTCAACAAGATTTAAAAGTCCGCCAACAGCACTTGCCACAACTGGGATGCCGCATGCTGCGGCTTCAAGCGCCACGAGACCAAAACTTTCGCTTCGTGACGGCACAAGAACAACATCTGCGGCACGGTAATAAGTAGACAATAAATGATGCGGCTGTGGCTCAACAAAATGCACTCGACCAGTTAGTCCAAGATCAACTATCAGTCGTCGCACATGACTGGTCTCACTTGAACCAAATGTTCCACTTGCCCCACCGACGACCATTAGTTCTGCATCACTGCGCTTAAGTGCTGCCAGTGTCTGCACTGCAACGTCAACACCTTTGAGTGGTTGTATTCGTCCGACGAACAACAGCAACGGCTTGTCACCCCATCCGAGTGCATTACGAGCACCGCGACGATCGCCAGGCGAGAAAAACGCAGTGTCAACACCAGGTGATGCAACCGTGACTGCGCCTGGCGACTTTCCGTAAAGTGAGCGAAACTGACTTAACTCTTCTGGGCAACTTACGCAGATCGCGTCAGCACATCCGATGATCTCTAATTCAGCGCGCTCACGAACAACTGACTCGGTATCCCCACCAAGAGATTTAACTCGCGCCAAAGTATGAAAAGTTGTAACTAGCGGCAATCCAAGTTGATGCTTAAGACGATGCCCAACTAAACCAGACAACCAATAATTCGCGTGAAGCACGTCGGTGCCACCCTGAAGTTCAATATCTCGAGCTACTGCTTGCGTGAATTCGTCAACAACATCAAGTAGTTCGTCTTTTGATAGATCAAACTTTCCGGCTTTGATGTGTACAACTTTGTGATTTGGTTCGACATCAATAACTTCTGGCAGTCCTTCGCGCCATGCACGTGTATACGTCGTGCATTGCAAACCTTTTTGAGCCATCGCCGAAACAAGTTCGCGAACATACACATTCATTCCACCACCATCGCCAACGCCTGGCTGGGCCAGGGGCGACGTGTGCATCGAAATTATCGCGACGCGCTTCATTGAAACATAAAACCTATCGTTTTAGTCAGGTTTTGCCTCTACCGTGATCTTAAGGTCGTGATGTTAAGGCCGTGTATACAAGCGAATTAATTTACTTATCCTTCGAAATCAATCTGCGAGAAGCGAGTCGACGTTGACGCCGTTGTCTTTGTAGCGCTTCACAAGTTGCGTTGTCAATGCATCAATGGATGCGAAAAGTGCTTTTCGCTCAAGTGATTGTGAAACTTCAAAACGTGAAAGTTGTTGAACAACATTTTCAAGTGACTGGTCATCAAGGATTCGCAGGTCACCAAAACTGATTTCTTGGCATAGTTTCTCAAGTTCAACGACTAACGGGTGTTCAGCAGAAATATTTGTTTCGCGCGGTGGACGCGATGATCCGCCGCCATGTTCTTGGCCGAAAACATTTGCAATGTCCGAAACGCTGATACCAGACGCCGGCGTACCATCTACCCGGCGACGCTGTTCGTCGCGAGCTAGATCGCATCTTCCCTGAGCCATGCGACGAACGAATGAAATTACATCCTCTTGCATTTGCAATGACGCGCGAGCAGCTCGAATTTCGGCAGTTGACATCGATTCTGCGTTCAAAATATCTGTCATAAACACCCTCCAGAAACTGGTGGCAAAACTGCAACTTCATCAGCCGAGCCGACTGAGGTAGCACCACTTGCCTCTTCGCCGTTTAGCCACACACGACAGGTATCGAGCACTTTTGCAAAATCACTACCAAATTCAAGAACGGCGGTGCTCAAAACTTCGTCTACAGTCGAGCCCTCAATTTCTCGGCTTGCCGTACCCGCAGCCTGTCGCGCAGATGCAAAAAGTAGCAAATGCGCCATGAACTAAGCGTACTCAAGCCACTACCCTGCAGTGAGTGTCTTTGCGAGGTGAGTCAAGTTTGAAGACAAGATTGCTTGTTCTGCGACATGGACAATCAGAATGGAACGCCCTTGGTCGCTGGCAAGGTCAAGCAGATATCGCATTAACGACCGAAGGCATTGACCAAGCACGGCGAGCTGCAAAAAAAATTGGAAAATTTGATTTGATTGCCGCAAGTTCTTTGCAACGTGCTCGACATACAGCCGAAATAATCGCCGAGAGTCATGGTGTTAACGATCTGGTTATTGATGATCGCCTGAAGGAATCTTTTATTGGACCATGGGAAGGGATGACGCAGGACGAGATCGAGTCTGGTTGGCCAGGTTATTTAAATTCTGGAAAACAACCAAACGGTTTTGAACCAAATCAAAATGTTCTACAGCGAATGACTGCCGCATTTATTGATATTGCTGATATGTGCCGCGGTGGCCAAGCACTCGTAATTAGTCACAGTGGTGCTATCCGCACTATTCGCCGCGAACTCAAAGTCGCTGATGCAAAACTTGACAATCTTGGAGGCTGTTGGTTTGATGTTCTACCTGACGGTCAGATAACTGCCGGGCGAATCATCACCGTGATTAGTCAACCCCACTCGAGCGAATCGCTTTAAAGTAACACCGTGCTTAGTCGATGGCTTGATGATTCGTTTTCTCAACTAGTTCGCAAAAACATAACTTTGCTCACGGCAACTCGTCTAGCAACGAACGCTTGCTACCGTTTCACTCCGCCGTTTGTCGCGATCATCGCAAAAGGTTTTGATGTTTCGCTTTCTCAAATTGGTGTCGCACTGACAGTCTCCGAACTGTCAGGTTTACTTTCGCCATTTATTGGACGGTTCGTTGATCATCTTTCGCGTCGCGCCGCAATACTCACAGGATTACTCGGTATCGGCGCTGGCGCTTCATTCGCTGCAGTTTCACCGAACATTTATATTTTCACGCTTGGCGTGACATTAATCAGCATTACAAAATTATTTTTTGATCTTGGGATGGCGGGTTGGATATCAGATCATGTTCCATACGAAAAGCGCGGTCGTTACATCGGCATCTTAGAAATCTCGTGGGCGCTTGGTCTATTAATAGGTGTTTCTGCGATGGGAGTTATAACAGCACTCATATCATGGCGCGCAGGTTTTGTCGCCGGCGCATGTGGGATAACAGTTTCGCTCGCGTTTATCGCCGCACGGATAAAAACAGAACCACATGAAGTTTCATCGCGCATTGCTGATGACGGCATTCGTCTAAGAGGAAGAGCTTGGCTAGTTGTAGCCACGATGTTTGCCACGATGTGCGCAAGTCAATGCATATTCATAACTTTTGGTGCATGGCTTGATGACAAGTTTGGTTTTGGTGCACTCGGCATAGCGGCAGTTGGATTCAGTTTTGGTTTAGTCGAACTATACGCATCGGTCACAAGCGCCAAAAAAACCGATAGTTGGGGCAAAGAGAGAAGCATCGCGATCGGTTGTTTAATAATGGTTCCCGGTGGTCTGGCTTTATCGCTCGCTTCCAATAATTTGATTTTGGGATTACTTGCACTAATGGTTTATATATTGGGTTTTGAATTCGCAGTTGTCAGCATGTTGCCACTCGCAACACATCTCGTGCCAAAACGCCCTGGAAGTGGTCTTGGATTAGTTTTTGGTGCAGGCACTCTCGGCCGCGGTGTGATGAGCCTTGTGGCAACACGGGCATACGAATCAAGCAACGGAATCGCACTGCCAGCAATTATCGGATCAACTTCTGCGGCAGTAGCAACGATTTTGATTTATCAATACCACCGACGCGGCGGCCTGGTACACGAGTAACGAATTTTCTGGCTTAGCCAGAGTATTTATTAGTAATCGGAAGTCGGCGATCTTTACCAAACGCTTTGGTGCTGACACGAACACCAGGTGCTCCTTGTCGACGTTTGTATTCGTTCACATCTACAAGTCGCGAAATCCGCTTTACAAGTTCGGCATCAAAACCTCGTGCAATTATCTCTTGCGCCGTTTGGTCATTTTCAACATATAACTCGAGTATCGAATCCAATACATCGTAAGGCGGCAGACTTTGATCATCGCGTTGATCGGGCCGTAACTCAGCCGACGGAGCCTTGTCAATAATTGCTCGCGAGATAACTTCGCGTTGTGATTTTAAGTTTATGAATTCACATAATTCATAAACTTTTGTTTTAAATAAGTCCTTAATCACGGCATAGCCACCAACTGAATCGCCATATAGTGTGAAATACCCAACAGCAGTTTCGCTCTTGTTGCCAGTTGTTAAAACCATCCAACCAAACTTGTTTGATAGTGCCATCAATGTTGTACCACGCACACGACTTTGCAGATTTTCTTCTGTCAAATCTGCTGATCGATTTGCAAAACTTGGCTCAAGCATCTCTAAATACGAGCTAAAAGCCGGTTCAATTGAAATTGTTTGCATATCAACGCCAAGGCAAGTGGCTAAAACTTGCGCATCAGTACGCGAACCAGTTGATGAATAACGCGATGGCATTGATACACCGTGAACATTGTTTGCCCCAAGTGCTTCAACAGCAATTGCAGCAACTACGGCCGAATCGACTCCGCCAGATAAACCGATTACCACATCAGTGAAACCGTTTTTCAAAACATAGTCGCGCGTGCCGAGCACCAACGCTGCGTGAATTTGAGCGATTTCGGTTAAGGGCTGACTTGTTCTGCCGACGGATTGAGTAGGCAAAGACCAAGGCTTCGTACTTGATTTTGGCAAAGACAAATCACAAATAAGCATCTCTTCGACAAACTGATCAGCACTTGCAACGAGCGATCCATCTGCTGAAAAAATCATTGAACCACCATCAAAAACGAGTTCGTCTTGCCCGCCGATTTGGTTGACATATGCAACCACACACTCATTGTCTTTGGCACGGGCACTAATCATTTCGTGACGCACATTAAGTTTGCCACCATGAAATGGTGAGCCGTTTATATTTATGTTTAGTACTGCACCCAACGAAGCCTGCTCGGCAACCGGACCATCGGCTTGCCAAATATCCTCACAAATTGTTACACCGAAACAAATCTCGTTAATAGTGAACAAAGGATTCTCAACTCCTGGCGCGAAATATCTCTGTTCATCAAACACGTTGTAGTTCGGTAATAAATGTTTTCGATAGACACCAGTTATGGCACCGTTCCGACAGACGGCCGCTGCATTAAAAATTTCGCCAGTTCCATCATCACGATCGACAAAACCAATAACTGCAACGGTGTCACTTGTTGACTTGACGATCTTTGCGAGAGCCGACAGATTGTCAGCGACAAATCCATCTTTCAAAACAAGGTCTTCTGGCGGATACCCGGTGAGCGACAACTCCGGAAAAGCCACGATTTGACATTTAGCTACAACAGCTTGGTTGTAATAGTCGAGAATTTTGGCGGCGTTTGCCGAAAGTGCCCCGACTGTCGGGTTGATTTGGGCAAGCCCAACGCGAAGTTTGGCGAAATCTGCCACATAATCAGGCTACCGAGACAAAACTTCACACGCCGTTTACATTCGGACAATGGTCTAGAAACAGCAGGCGGTAAAACTGTAAGGGTTCCAAATGCGCCGACGTGGCACATTCATTACGAAGGGAAACTTCATGGCATATCAGGCTGAGTACATCTGGATTGACGGCGTTGAGCCAACACCAACATTGCGTTCCAAAACAAAG
Organism: uncultured Acidimicrobiaceae bacterium; assembly: GCA_937890395.1. Taxonomy (GTDB): domain Bacteria; phylum Actinomycetota; class Acidimicrobiia; order Acidimicrobiales; family Ilumatobacteraceae; genus BACL27. The sequence goes on from CALACK010000167.1 coordinate 13,272, forward strand.
ATTATTGAAAACAATTCGAAGGCACTTCCAATTTGGGGATTCGATGGTTCTTCAACAAGTCAAGCAACTGGTGAAGCATCAGACTGCATCCTTAATCCAGTTTTTAGTTGCAAGGATCCAATTCGCGGCGGCAAAAATATTCTCGTGATGTGTGAAGTATTAGTCGCATCAACTGGCAAGCCACATCCAACGAATACTCGCGCGGCATGTGCAGTGGCAGCAAAAAAATTCGCTGCAGAAAAAATGATTTATGGGATTGAACAGGAATACACAATGATGCGACTCAACGGTCGCCCGTTAGGTTTCCCAGAGCTTTCCGGTGAGCCAGAACCTCAGGGTCCTTATTACTGTGGCGTTGGCGCAGGCCGAGTCATGGGTCGAGACATTGTTGAGATTCATACCGAAATGTGTCTTGAGGCAGGTCTTCATATTTCTGGAACGAATGCTGAAGTAATGCCAGGTCAGTGGGAGTTTCAGATTGGTCCAGTTGATGCACTTCAAGTAAGTGATGAACTTCATGTAGCTCGTTGGCTATTGCACCGCATCGCCGAAGATTACGACGTAGTGATTTCGCTAGACGCAAAACCACAACACGGAGATTGGAATGGCGCGGGTTGCCATACAAACTTCTCTACAAAAGATATGCGATCAAACTACAAAGCAATTGATGATGCATGTCAAGCACTCGGCACACGGATTAATGAGCATGTCAGCAACTACGGTCACGACATCGAAAGCCGACTGACTGGCAAACACGAAACAGCTCCGTATAACAAGTTCACATATGGCGTCTCAAACCGTGGTGCTTCGGTGCGAATTCCATGGCAAGTTGCTCGAGACAAAAAGGGTTACGCCGAAGATCGTCGACCAAACGCAAATATGGATCCGTACATCGTCACACAGCTGATACTCGAAACAGTTTGTGGAAACCCAAAAATTATCAAAACTAAAAAGACTGCGCCGCGAAAGGCTGCAAAAAAGAAGTCAAAGAAGAAGTAACAATCCTGTCGTCGTTGCACGGGTGAATCTCGTCGCAACGACGGCAGAATGTACCCATGCGTTTTAATAGAAACGAGTGCTGAAATGATTGAACAGCAACGCGACTACGTTTTGCGAACTGTTGAAGAGCGCGGTATTCGACTCGTACGCCTTTGGTTTACCGATGTGCTCGGTAATTTAAAAAGTTTTGCAATCAGCCCTGCCGAAATGGAGAACGCTCTCAACGACGGAATGATCTTCGACGGCTCGGCAATTGACGGATTTAGCCGCGTACAAGAGAGCGATGTTCTTGCTCTTCCAGATGCCAACACATTTGAAGTTTTACCTTGGGTTGATCCAAAAGGAGCAGAAGCACGAGTCTTTTGTGATGTTGCCAAATTAGATGGAACACCGTTTGATGGTGATCCGCGCCAAGTTTTACGGCGCAACTTAAATGCTGCCCGCGAACTTGGATATCAGTTCTATGTCGCCCCTGATATTGAATATTTCTATTTTGATCCTCCAACAGTTGACTCGCGACCCGTACCACTTGACGAAGGTGGATTTTTTGATTTGACAAGCACTGACATAACAAGTTCATTACGCAAAGAAACTATTCGCACTCTTGAGACAATGAGCATTCCAGTTGAATACAGTTTTCATGAAGATGCGCCTAGCCAACACGAAATAGATTTACGCCATGCCGATGCGTTGACGATGGCCGACAGTGTGATGACCTTTCGCTTAGTAGTCAAAGAGATCGCCGCGCTGCATAAAGTGCACGCCACATTCATGCCCAAACCGCTCGAGGGTGTGCAAGGGTCCGGAATGCACCTGCATTTAAGTTTGTTCAAAGATGAGCAAAATGCCTTTCATGATGCCGACGACCCGTACAACTTGTCAGAAACTGCAAAACAATTTATGGCCGGTTTATTGCGTCATGCAGCAGAGATCACCGCGATCACAAATCAAACCGTGAATAGTTACAAGCGCCTAGTACCTGGTTTTGAAGCACCAGTACACATCTCGTGGGCACGAAATAATCGCAGTGGTTTAATTCGAGTTCCGATTCAAAAACGAAATAGCGAACAATCAACCCGCATTGAATATCGATCGCCAGACCCTGCGTGCAACCCGTACCTCGCATTTTCGGTGATCCTTGCGGCCGGTCTGCGCGGCATCAAAGAAGGCTACGAACTTCCGCAAGAGGCGGACGCAAATCTTTTTGAAATTGACGACGACATGCTTGAAAAATTAGGCATTGGACAATTGCCGCAGTCAATGTCCGATGCATTGCAAGTAATGGAGAGGTCAGAGCTTGTTGCCGAAGCTCTTGGTGAACATATCTTCGAATGGTTTCTAAGAAACAAACGTGCAGAGTGGCGCGGTTATAAAACCCATATCAGCCAGTACGAACTAAATCGTTACTTGCGTTCACTCTGAGACGACGATGGCCAACGACGAAAATCAACTTCTTGCAGTCTTTCCCGATCCTGCACCGATAGATGTTGCGAGAACTTTAGATCTCTCGGGTTATTCGTGGAAGGCAGTAAAAAATAGCGACGCGCTTAGCCAACTTCAACCCGCTAACGGTTGGGCTGGGGCCGTTGTCGACTGCAGCCAAGACCCCGAATTTGGCTGGGCGCTGTGCCGTTCACTTCGCCGATGCGATGTGCCAGTCAATCGAATAATTGTTCTCGTTACCGGTGCACAACTTGCAGATTTAGAAATGCGCGATGACCTATTTGATGATTTTTGCTTGGCACCAATTCATCCGAGAGAATTTGATTCGCGTTTGCGACATTTGTTTTATGCAGAATTATCTATATCACGCGAGTCTTTAATTGAATACGGCGGCTTGGTGCTGAATACAGAAACTTACCAAGCATCGTTTGGTGGTAATCCATTAGATCTCACATATATGGAATACGAATTACTTAAATTTCTTTCGCAAAACCCGGGCAAAGTATTTAGTCGCGAAATTTTGCTGTCTCGTGTCTGGGGCTACGAGTACTACGGCGGTGCACGAACAGTAGATGTGCACATTCGTCGCTTGCGCGCAAAACTTGGCGAAGAACACGCCAACTTGATTGAAACTGTCCGCAGTGTTGGCTACCGCTTTGGCCAATCTAAATGGAGCTAAAAAATACTGCTGACTAATGCCAGAATTCCGAAAATGATGAAGAACACGCTTGCCATTCGTTGAACAAGTTGCAATTTAACGTTTCGCTGTAACCAAGAACCTGCCACAACTGCAATCGCAGAAACTGTGCACAAAGCAGATGCGGCACCGATGGCTACACCAAGTGAATCACCGGTTCGAACAGCGAAACCAACAGTGGCGAGTTGTGTCATATCTGCAAATTCTGCAACCAATATTGTTGTCGCAGACAAATAGACAACTTGAAAAAACTTTCGCTGGGTCGGTTCAACTGAATCACTCTCGTGGTGCTCAGAAGACGAGCGAAACATAAATATACCTGTTCCTAGAAACACAAGACCAACTAAAGCGTGAATGGGTCGTTCTGGTAATTTTGAAAGTGCCGAACCAAAGAAAACTGCGACTGTGACATGAGTGCAATAACCGATACACACACCTATCCAGACTGCTAGGGGTCGGCGCATGCGAGTTGAAAGCATCAAAGTTGCAAACATCGTTTTGTCCGGTAACTCAGCTAAAAAGATAGCAATAAATACAATTAACGAATTACGCAACATTTGTAAACACCGCCTTGATGCTATTGCGCAACTAGACCCTATTTAACTTGCCATATTGTGCAATTAACTATTTTCAAAGCGAGACTGTGAGTAATGGTGGCAACTAAAGATTCAGGTGTGCAAGTTGATTTAAGCCTCACAGGAATGTCATGCAACGCGTGCGCCGCCTCAATTGAAAAAGGGTTAAACAAACTTGACGGTGTGACAGCAGCAGTTAATTTTGCGACCGAATCGGCACGAATCAACTTTGCATCAGGCGCAACAACACCAAGTGCATTAATTGACACAGTTACTTCGCTTGGCTACGGCGCTCGTCTTTTGGCTGACACTACGCCTGAGATGCTTGACGCTGAAACAAATCAACGCGTCACAATGTTGCTAACTCGATTGACAGTTTCGGTTGTGCTCGCAGTACCCGTTGTGTTGTTGTCGATGGTTGCAAATCTTGAGTTCAAAAATTGGCAATGGTTTGCGCTCGCACTCAGTGCCCCAGTTGTGACTTGGGGGGCTTGGCCGTTTCATCGCGCGGCATTAATGAACTTAAGGCATCGCGCTACAACAATGGATACTTTAATTTCGATCGGCATTGTCGCTGCAACCTCCTGGTCAGTTTGGACAATCATTTGGGGCGATGCCCTAGAAATGACCTACCGCGGTTCTGCACAAACAATGAACATGGGTTTAAAGAAAATGGCGGGTGACAGTTCACATATTTATTTAGAAGTTGCAGTCGCTGTGACTGTATTTTTATTAGCAGGCAGATACTTCGAGGCTCGTGCCAAACGACGTGCCGGAGATGCCTTGCGATCATTACTCGCACTTGGCGCTCGCCATGCCACGATAATTAAAAATGGTGAAGAGCAAACTATTGATGCAGCTCTTGTTCGTGTGGGCGATGTAATCGTCGTGCGCCCGGGAGAAATAATTCCTACAGACGGTGTTGTTGAACAAGGCGCTTCGGCCCTTGATGTTTCAATGTTGACTGGCGAAAGTGTGCCAATTGATGTAAAGCCTGGCAGTGTCGTCACGGGCACAACCATAAATCTCACTGGTCGATTAATTATGCGAGCAACTCGAGTCGGCGCTGAAACTACTTTTGCACAGATAACTCGGCTAGTTAGAGATGCACAAACAACAAAGGCACCAGTGCAGAGACTTGCTGATCGAGTCAGTGGCATTTTCGTGCCGACAGTAATCGTTTTATCAATCGTCACATTTATTGGATGGTTTTTCATAGGTTCGTCTACTTCGGATGCATTTACGGCAGCAGTAGCGGTGCTGATTATCGCCTGCCCTTGCGCACTTGGCTTAGCAACGCCAACTGCATTAATGGTTGGTAGTGGTCGAGCCGCACAGATGGGAATCGTTATTAAGGGTGTTGATGTATTGCAAAGCACGCGTCGCATTGACACTGTTGTATTTGATAAGACAGGAACAATCACAACCGGAGTTATGCAACTCATTGACATCATCTGTGCGCAAAGTTCGACACGTAGTGAGATTCTTTTATACGCCGGTGCGCTTGAACACGCCAGCGAACATCCGGTGGCTCGCGCAATTGCGAGTGCTGCCCGAACCGAACTCGGTCAATTGCCTGACGTAACTGATTTCGAATCTTCGCCTGGCATGGGCACAACTGGAGTTGTGGACGGTCACCAAGTAATGGTCGGGCGCGAGTCGTTGTTTGATAAAACTCTGGTAATCATTCCGGGAGATCTTCGTGAAGCACTCGCAAAGGCTCGGAGTGCTGGCAACACCGCAGTATTAGTTGTCGTTGATGGTGTTGTCAAGGCTGTTTGCGTTGTTGCTGATCAACCAAAAGCAAGCAGCGCAGATGCAATTGCTGAACTTCGCAAACTCGGGTTGCGCTCAGTTCTTCTCACCGGAGATAATCAGGCAACTGCAATCGCGATCGCCCAACAAGTCGGAATCGACATCGATGAGCAGCATGTAATCGCTGGCGTTTTGCCCGACGAAAAAGTTCGCGTCGTATCCGACTTGCAACAGCGGGGTTACGCAGTAGCAATGGTTGGCGATGGAGTAAACGATGCTGCTGCGTTAGCCCAAGCAGACGTCGGTATCGCCATGGGCACTGGCACAGATGTTGCGATGCATGCCAGCGACCTAACAATTGTCAGTGGTGATCTGCGGTTGGTTGCTGATGCGATTTTGCTTTCGCGCGCAACCTTGCGCACAATTACTGCAAATGTTTTTTGGGCGTTTGCATATAACACTGCCGCAATTCCGCTGGCCGCACTTGGCTACCTGAATCCAATGTGGGCTGGTCTTGCCATGGCATTCTCAAGTATTTTTGTTGTAACTAATAGTTTGCGATTGCGCACTACGAAACTTACACAGCGCACCGCGTTCGTACACGCAACTCGCTAACCGCTTTAGCTCGCCAGGCTCGCGCCGTTCGCTCTGCTACGCCGTAACGTGCTGCAATCGTTGCCGCGTTATCTCCAGTTGCCACTGCTCTTAAAATTTCGATGTGCTTTGGGTCTATGCCTTGATCTAACGCAATAGCAATAAGTTTGTCCAAACTAATTTCTTCTTCAAACTGCTCTTCAGGTGCAACTAAAAATTCTGACAAAATGTAAGGGTCCATCGGGATAACTTTGTATCGCTTTGAGCGATTACCGTGCACAAAAGCAAAATATTCGCTATCTCGCACCAAATTTGCCGCAACTTTAATTGGTCGACGGTGCCAAGGATATTTGCGAATCACTCCCCACGCGCTCGGAAGAACATCAGCAATTGCCGTGTCAATTCCTCCTTCGACTATCCGACCTCGCCGTCGCGCAATCGCCAAAAGAGGTGGCAAAATTCGCTGCAACACAATTCGAGCCGCAAGTTCATCACTTGTTGCTTGTTTGACTAGCAACCATAAATATTGATCGCCTTGCGAATCATCGCGCGCAGTGTTGAAGCCTGCTCGTACCAAAACTTCATCTAGATGATTTATCTTGCCACCCGGCAAAGACCACGAATTAACGATTTCGAGTTCTCGGTTTCGGTCACTGATTAGTTGCCATTCTCTAATTAGTCGAGATACCGGACTTGCCGATCTTTGGACAAGACCGGGGCTCCATACCAATAAAGGTTGGCTTGTTGCTCTGTCTGAAGTGATTGTCGTGAGTTGTGTCATGCACAACATCGTGCGAATTAGCACCACCGCGACTAGCACGCGCGGTCTCACCGCAACTCTCACT
>CALACK010000168.1 GCA_937890395.1 uncultured Acidimicrobiaceae bacterium
AGCTAGTCAGATAGCCAGCAATTGTGCCCCGTGTGTTGCAATTCGCAAGACCATCGTTGAACCGTGATCTGGCAGAGAGTCTGCAATTCGCTGAGCATCTGTGCTGTCACACATCGCTGCAACAGTTGGCCCAGAACCAGACAACCACGCACACCAAGCACCTGCTTGCACAAAACTATTTAGTGTTTCTTGCGAGGCAGGAGATTTTTTGAACCGAACATCTTGATGCAGTCGGTCTTGCGTCGCAGTTTGAAGTGCCGAAATATCACTTGCAGCCAAAGCGGCAACTAGAAGCGCTGTGCGTCCGACGTTGAACACCGCATCGGCAAATGGAACAGTCGCCGGAAGTTTCGTGCGTGATTCTTTTGTTGAAGTCTGCTGTTGTGGAACCCAAACAATTATTGATGGATCAAGCAGTGTTGGAATTCGAACCGTAGAACCAGCAACACTTGCCACTACGCCACCCAGTAGCGAAGCGGCAACATTGTCTGGATGTCCTTCAAGTTCAGCAGCAATTGCCAATATTTCACGATATGCGTTTTCGAAAATAGTTTCATCTGTTCCATTTTTTTGCGCGTGCGCTAGCGAGACACCAGCAATGCGCGCAGCACCACTAAAACCCAATCCCTTACCCATTGGCATTTGCGAACGTACCCACAATGGTCCAGTGCCGCCACAATGCCTGAATGCCACAAGTGTTGGATGATTCTCTATCGCTTCAATTGAGTCAGCAGGAGAAGTACCAAAGCCAGCCTCGAGATGCAACGACAAAGCCATACCCAGCACATCAAAGCCAGGGCCGATGTTTGCTGAACTTGCGGGTACGCGCACGGCGATTGAGTTATTAGATGTGTTCATAAAATTCATAAGGTTTTTCTAAGTAGTTATTTTAGTGCGTCATATGCTTCGCAGCATCAACACTGACTCGAATAACTTCATCAAGTACGTCACTCGCTGAGCCCGAATCTATTGATGTCGCCGCAATCTCAAGGCCTTGCGGTAAATCGTCAGCTCTACCAGCCACAACTATCCCTGCGGCGGCGTTGAGCAGAACAATATCTCTAATCGGTCCTTTGGCGCCATCCAGCATTTCGCGAAAAACTTTTGCATTATCGCGTGGTTCTCCACCACGAACAGCAGCAACTTCAGCAAAGCCAAGCCCAAGAGATCTAGGATCAATTTCAAATTCTCGCAACTTGCCGTTATTCATTTCTACGATTGGGCACTTGCCGCTCAACGAAAGTTCATCCATTCCACCATGTCCATGCACAACCCAAGCACGATTTATACCTCGAGTGACCAGAGCGCGTGCCATCACGGTTGCGGCATTTGGGTCTCCGACACCAACCACCATGAAAGAAACCGGCGCGGGGTTTGCCATTGGTCCGAGCAAATTAAATACTGTTGGCACGCCAATCTCACGCCGTGATGGACCAGTAAACCGAAAAGCCGGATGGAATCGTTGTGCGAAACAAAAACCAAAACCAGCTTCTTCAACACAGCGGGTCACACCAGGGCCGTCTAATTCAATCGCCACTCCAAGTGCCTCAAGCACATCGGCAGCACCACTCTTCGACGAAGACGCACGACTGCCGTGTTTGCAAACTGGTATTCCTGCACCAGCCGCGACAATTGCCGCCATCGTCGAAACATTGACCGAATAACTGTGATCTCCACCGGTGCCAACAATGTCTAGTGCGCGTTGCGCAATGCCATCGCTCAATACAACTCGCTCGGCCGCTCGACGTACTTCGGCAAGCATTCCTTCAAGTTCAATTTCTGTTTCACCTTTCGCTCGAAGCGAAATAATGAATGCGGTTATTTGTGAAGGTGTCGCCTCACCTGAAAGAACTGAGCGCATTGCCGCCCCTGCGTGACTCGCAGATAAATCTTTTCGCGACAACAACTGCGAAATTACTTGCGGCCAACCGCCAGCGAGTTCGATTTCACTCATATGAGTTCTCACTATGCGCTACGCCGGCCAACTCTAAGCAACCTGCGACGTTCGCGTGCCGAGGCACCTCCCCAAACGCCCTGCTTTTCACGAGTATCAAGTGCATAGTTCAGACACGCTATGCGCACATGGCATGATTTACAGATCGCAATTGCTTGATCGCAATTATCCTCACTTTCCGGATAAAAGATATCCGGGTCAAGGCCTTGACACGCACTATTTACGCGCCAAGATATATCGAACTCGTGCACTTGAACCCCCTTGTTCTCGTAGCAACCGAGAGACTAAGGCTTCAATGCCCCACTTCGCCAATCCGAAAAACTAGCGAAACCGGTAATTTCGGCAAAAGAGCAGTTTTTTGACAATTCGAGGTGATTTAGATTTAATCCCGAAGATCAATTAACAGTTCATCAACCGTGTACTGAGCGAGTTCTGTCGATTCTATGTAATTTGACAAAACCGAAATCACTTGAACCTCGCCCTTGGCGAATTCTTCAATTTGTTCAGGAGAAAATTCAAAGCGGATGTAGTGGACTGCCGCAGTTACATTTTCGCGAGTCAACTGCTCGGCATGGCCTTCTTCGACAATCGCCTTAACTACGTCACCGTTCGACAATTTAATCGCAATTGATCGCTCAATGCCGACAAGTTTTGGCAACCATTCACGAACCTGAGCATCTGTCGTGAGTTCAATAAATAAAGTCGCCGAAAGCTGACCCTGCTCAGGGATCAGTGGGTTGTACGCCTTAAGTTCTTCGAGTACACCTTCGTCTGTTAAAACTTTTTCAACTCGCAACATCTCTTGAATTTGAGCCTGCATTGTCTGTCGATTCTCGAACATTACGGTGATCATTGTTCCGAGTGCGATTCGACGTCGACGCTTGATTTCAAAAACTTCTTTCTGACGAACTTCGCGAATACGCTCGTATGCCCGATGATCCATAATGTCGCTCATCATTAATTTTCGACTTGGCGCTGCTGTATCTGTTTTCATTTTGAACTGTCTCCTGATAATTTTTGATTTGGTCTGGTTTGTTCTGGTTTGATTCCGTAGGCATTAGCAATCACTTGCAGTGGATGAAGTGGCGTCTCGCCTGTTTGCTCTGTGATCGCAGTGTTCGCCAAGTGGCAGTCACCCGCGACAACTTCAGAGTCGGCGTCGCGAATCATTTGACCTAGTTTTTGCGCAATCGGTATAGACAGTTCGGCATTTTCTGCACGCAACCCCCACATTCCATCAATGCCTGAGCACTGTTGCACTAGTTTAATTTTCGAGCCGGTTAACTTCATTAAGTCGCGACTCTTGAAACCGATATTTTGCGCCCTTAAGTGACACGGTGCGTGATATGTAATCGACTCAGGTATCTCGCCAACGAAATTCGTATCTAACGAAGAGCCTTCGGTTTTGTGCAACTTCATTAAATATTCGGCAGCATCATAAGTGTTATCAGCCACAAGTTGCGCATCTGGACCACCTACATAGTCGAGATAATCTTTTTTCAAAACATAACCACATGTCGGCTGAGGCACAACAATGTCTGTACCTTTTCGAACTTCAGCGGCGAGCGTTGCGACATTTTTAACCGCAACCTTTGTGAACTGCTCCATGTCTCCACTATGTAGAAACGGCGCTCCACAGCAGCCAGCGTCACTCAGCGAACATTCAATGCCATTGCGTTCGTAGACATTCACGAGAGCGTGACCAATTGCTGGTTCTTGATACTCAACCAAACAAGTCGGATAAACCGTAACTCTGCCCTGCAGTTTTTCGATTTGAACTTTTGTCCGTCGATTAAACCAAGTCGAGAATCTTTGACGGGCAAATGCCGGTAACAGACGGACACTCGAAACTCCGGCGGTTGCTTCAACAACTTTACGAATCAGTGAACCGGGCTTCGCACCCATCACTTTGTTCGCAATCGGGCCTGACGAAGTTGCTGCCATACCGAGTGCGTCGGTGCGGCCAAGCATCGCGGTCGTTATTTTGCTGCGCATTGAAACTTGGCCGTTGGCTCGACGCATCGCATCAACTCGCAACATCAACCTCGGAAAATCTAATGCCCACTCGTGGATTCCGGGTGTATATGGACAATTGACGTAACACAATTTGCACTGAAAACATTCGTCGGCAACATGATCTTGTTGCGCCGGGGTCATCTTGCCCGCATCTTGGTCATCATGAGCATCGATGTAACTGAACAACGTTGGAAATGATGGACAAAACTTGAAGCAAAGTCGACAACCATGACACAAGTCGTAAACACGTGTCAACTCTTCACGGGTGTCCGCCTCGTCAAGATATTTTGCGTGTTGCGGGTCATAAATAATTGTCATTTTTATCTGTCTCACAAGTTTCAATAGAGGGATTTAATATTTCGTTGATGGTGCCGCCCGCAAAAACGAACAACACCATCAACAATTAATTAACTAACTAGCGATTTAGCCGAGGGCTTTGAGGCCTTCACCAAAACGACCTGCGTGGCTCTTCTCTGCGCGAGCAAGAGTTTCAAACCAGTCAGCGATTTCTGTGAATCCTTCTTCGCGAGCAGTCTTGGAAAAACCTGGGTACATCTGTGTGTACTCATAGGTTTCGCCTGCGACTGATGCTTTGAAGTTGTCAGCGGTGTCACCGATTGGCTCACCAGATGCTGGATCGCCAACTTCTGCAAGGTAATCCAAGTGGCCGTGCGCATGTCCGGTTTCGCCTTCGGCGACTGAACGGAACAATGACGCTGCATCTGGGTAACCCTCGATGTCTGCTTTCTGTGCGAACCACAAGTAGCGTCGATTCGCTTGGCTCTCGCCAGCAAACGCTTCCTTGAGATTCTCATGTGTCTTGGTGCCATTTAGTTTGGCCATGATGATTCTCC
>CALACK010000169.1 GCA_937890395.1 uncultured Acidimicrobiaceae bacterium
GGAGCGATGGGGGTTTCAAGGTGGCAGATTGCAAGATCAACGCTTGAAAGTATTGGTTTAACTAGCGCAAACATCGGGCGAAAGTCGTAACCGTCACTGTCACTGTCACTGTCACTGTCAGCAGTGTCGTTGGCTATCGCATTGCGTTTTGCACCCTGCCATAATCGGCTGTGCGGCAATATGTCACCGCTAACTGCAAGGGTGAGTGAAATTTCTGTTGGCACACTAGTCATGCTCGACGCACCAGTTACACCAGACGCACTAGTCGTTATCAAAGAAGTTGAAGCAGTAGCTGGATTAATTGTTCCAGTCGTGTTCGAATTAGTTAAGCCTGATGCACACGCAGCTAGCGCACTAAGCATTGCACAAAATCTAATTACTCGTCGCAAAGTCAACTCGTAATAAATTTGAGAATAGTTAATTAAGCCCGCGGGTTTAAGTCTGTGGGCCGCGCACGAGTAGGCCCGGTAGTTCGCCAGTGAATTCGTCGTGGTCAACTGTTTGCACACCGTTGACAAGTGTCGCTACATAGCCGTGCGCAGTTTGTACTAGTCGCCGCCCATTTGCTGGCAAATCAAAAACAACTTTTGGGTTGTCGAATCCAAGTGATTCAAAATCAATCACATTTATGTCGGCACGCAAGCCCGGCAAAATTGCGCCACGGTCGCATAGACCATGCAACTCGGCAGTGTCACGAGTTTGTCGTTTGACCATGTGTTCAAGTTCGAGCCTCGGCCCACGCTCACGATCGCGCACCCAGTGCGTGAGCATGAATGTCGGCATGCCACCGTCGCATATTACGCCGCAGTGTGCGCCGGCGTCGCTCAAACCGTTTCGCGTGTTCGGGTGTTGCAATAATTTGTAAGTCATTGACAAATCGCCATACGCATAATTCAAAAATGGACGATAGATCATTCCAGTACCGCTATTCGTGAGCAAGTGATCAATGATTACTTCGAACGGCGCTTTGCCGGTACTCGCAGCAATACCTGCTACCGATTGTTCGCGTGTTGGTTCGTAATCAATTGCCGCAGAGGTAATCGGAAACATTGTATGAAAATTGTCGCCGACGAATTGTTTGAAGAAGCGATGTGTTGGTTGTTCTTGGATCAATCGCGCACGACGTGCAGGATCGGCCAGTGCAGCAGCGCGTTGTGCGATCGGCAAATTTGCAACTTCAAGATATGCATTGTGCATCATTAAAGGGTGCACAGTGCCTTGCAAAAACATAATTAAACCGATGCTCCGACCAGCAACTTGTGCTTCAATTTTTTCACCCAACTTTGCAGACTCTTCGATCAAAGTTAGAGTTTCACGCCAAAGTTCGGCGTCGTCGGAAGGTTGATTTAAATTGATACTCATCTTCACGCCAGTGCGTCGAGTCAATTCGCGCATCCAACCCCACTCGTCACCGGGCACACGCCAGTGTTCGGCAGCCATCTGAAAAATTCCATGACCAGCACGACGGATTCCGTCCGCGATGCCGTACAACTCATCTGGCTGAGCACTCGTTCCCGGCACGTACTCTCCGCTTTTGCTTTTGTGCAGCGAAGTTCGAGAAGTCGAAAAACCAAGAGCACCGGCACGTAAAGCCTGTTCAGTTAGTTGAGCCATTTTGCTGATGTCGTCAGGTGTTGCGTTTTCGTTATTCGCACCGCGATCACCCATAACAAATGCACGCAACGCACCGTGACCGATTTGCGCACCAAGATCGATCACTCGTTTGCGCTTGTCGAGTGCATCAAGGTATTCAGGAAACGATTGCCAATCCCACTTGATGCCTTCAGTCATCGCCGCACCAGGGATATCTTCGACGCCTTCCATTAATTCAATTAACCATTCGTGTCGCTCGGGAAGCGCTGGCGCAAAACCGACGCCACAGTTTCCCATCACCGCTGTAGTCACGCCGTGCCAACTGCTTGGTGTCAACCAAGAATCCCAAGTTGCTTGCGCGTCATAATGCGTGTGCACATCAACCCATCCAGGCGCAACAAGCATCCCGTCTGCATTTATTACATGCGATGCGTGACTGGTCGATGCTTTAAGTGCAGGAGTAATTTCGACGATGCGACCCTCGTTGATCACTATGTCAGCTGGTCTTTGTGGCGCACCCGTGCCATCTACAAGTGATGCATCTCGAATCACCGTCGTTGCCATGCGCCAAGCCTAGATGCGTAAGTATGATCAGCACGGAGGAAAACCAACTATGGAAATCAATAATTCGTTTGAAGTAAAGGCCCCACTTGATGTTGCTTGGCAGACACTGACTGATCTAGCACGAATCGCGCCTTGCTTGCCGGGGGCAACTTTGACGAGTATTGAAGGAGACACATATAAAGGGCATGTAACTGTGAAGGTTGGTCCGATTGTTGCAAAGTTTGGTGGACAAGCGATATTTCAAGAGCGCAATGACGCCGAGCATCGAGCTGTGTTGAAGGGTGAGGGTCGAGACGCAACTGGCAAAGGCAATGCGTCGGCAATAATAACTGCGCAACTTGAAGTCGTGGATGCGCAAACGACCCGATGCACCGTGAGCACAGACTTGACGATCACGGGCAAGATCGCACAATTTGGTCGCGGCGCGCTCGCCGATGTGAGCGACAAGTTGCTCAAACAATTTGTTGTCAATCTCGAGACAACTGTTTTGGCGCAAGACACAAATCAGATTGCGGCGTCTGCGAAAACCTCGAGCGTCACAAATGAAGAAAGAGTTGCAACTTCAAGTGATGAGCCTAAGACTCGGCGCATAATTACGCCTGTCGAAAATGCGCCATTAGATTTGTTGGGTTCGGCGGGCATGTCACTAGCGATGCCGATTCTTAAACGAGTATTACCGCCGGTCATCGGCGTTGTTGGAGTTATCTCTGTAGTTGTTTGGTTTATCGTTCGTTAAAAATTTTGCGACTCGAGAATTGCGAC
>CALACK010000170.1 GCA_937890395.1 uncultured Acidimicrobiaceae bacterium
TGGGTTGCCAATCAGCAAGCTGCGTATGTTGCGCCAGCAAAAGATTCTTTGGCACAACAAGGCGAAGCAGTGTTTTTGAACCAGTGCGTTCGTTGTCATCAAGTCAATGGTCTTTTGCGTGCTGACGGTACACCGGCAATCGCTGCCCCAGACGAAAATGTTTGGTCTGGTGCTGCACCAAACTTGACGCATTTGATGTCGCGCAACACTTTTGCTGGTGCAACTTTTGATCTACTTTCAAAGCAGTGTCGAGACGAAGTTTGGAACGCACCAAGCGATGAGATTGGTGCAAAATATCTTGCCGGCGTGACAGAGGATTGCTTGAATCAAAAAGATCTGCGTGCGTGGTTGCGAAACGCACCAGCGATGAAGCCAATGTATGCAAACCCAACACAATTAACAGCTACCGGTGGCAAATATCGTGGCATGCCTTATCTCGCTCTAAGCGAGGATGACATCAGCAAACTGGTCGCCTACCTTTTAACCCTGAAGTAACAACAGAAACCGAGAGCAACGATGGCAATTATTGAGCGTGAGACAGAAGTGATGGTTCCAGTTACTGTTACGCCAACTTCAACTTATGGGGTTCTAAAGCGACCAGTCTCCGCAACCGGATGGCGTGCGTGGGTGTTTACTGTTGATCACAAAAAGCTTGGTTTAATGTATGGCGCTACCGCGATGTTCTTTTTTATTGTTGGCGGTGTTGAAGCGTTACTGATTCGATTGCAACTTGCAGCACCAAATGGCAAAGTCTTGAATGCTGATTTGTACAACCAAATGTTCACAATGCACGCGACAACGATGGTGTTCTTGTTCGTTATGCCAATGGCTGCCGGGTTTGCAAACTATTTCATCCCACTGCAAATTGGTGCACGCGATGTCGCGTTTCCTCGAATAAATGCGCTTGGCTTCTGGTTGCTGTTGTTTTCTGGAATATTCATAAACCTCTCATGGTTTCTTGGCGGAGCCGCTGACGGTGGTTGGTTTATGTATGCACCAAACTCTGGACCGGTATTTTCGCCAACACATGGCATTGACTTCTGGGCTTTTGGTTTACAGATTGCAGGCATTGCCTCACTCACCGGAGCAATCAATTTGATTGTCACGGTTCTAAACATGAGAGCACCTGGCATGAGTTTGATGAAGATGCCAATTTTTACTTGGATGATGACAGTTGTGCAGTTCTTGTTGCTATTTGCAGTGCCAGTAATCACCGTTGCATTGTTCTTGCTTTCGTTTCAACGTAATTTCGGGGCGCGGTTTTTTGATGTCGCGGCTGGCGCAGACCCGTTGCTGTGGCAGCACTTATTTTGGATCTTCGGTCATCCAGAGGTTTACATTCTCGTTCTGCCGTCATTCGGAATCGTCTCAGAAGTTTTACCGGTGTTTTCACGCAAGCCACTGTTCGGTTATCCCTTCGTTGTGTTCTCGGGTGCAGCGATTGGTTTTGTCGGTTGGGGTGTTTGGGCTCACCACATGTTCGCTTCGGGTCTCGGGCCTGTTTCTGTTGCAGTGTTCTCGTTAACAACTATGGCAATCGCCGTGCCAACGGGCGTCAAGATTATTAACTGGACGCTGACAATGTGGGGCGGAAAATTAGTCTTCACTACGGCGATGAAGTTTTCGATTGGCTTAATCGTGTTGTTTACAGTTGGCGGACTTTCTGGTGTAACCCACTCGGTTGCTCCATCAGATACTCAACAAACTGACACCTATTACATTGTTGCGCACTTTCATTATGTGTTGTTTGGTGGCGCTGTGTTGGGCATCTTCTCAGGTTTTTATTATTGGTGGCCAAAAATGTTCGGCAAAATGCTTAACGAAAAGCTTGGAAACTGGAACTTTTGGTTGATGGTAATCGGGATGAATCTAACTTTTGGCCCTATGCATATTCTTGGCTTACAAGGGCAACCACGACGGATGTACCAGTGGACAGAGGCAAGAGCGGGCGAAGGATTCTTTAATCTTGCATTTTGGAATTTGGTCGCATCAATCGGATCGTTTGTTCTGGCCGTCGGCATCTTGTTGTTCTTGATAAACGTCGTGATCACTGCGCGCAATCCGACGAAGTCGCCGCTTGATCCATGGAATGCACGCAGCCTTGAATGGATGACAAGCAACCCACCAAAAGAGCACAACTTTGATGTGATCCCAACAGTGCATCACCTCGACGAGTTTTTCCATCGCAAATACGAAGAAGATCCTGCGACGCACACAATGCGACAGATCGCCACAGCCGAAGAAATTATGGCTGAGCAAGAACGCAACGCCGACAAACATATTCATATGCCGTCGCCGTCGTATTGGCCAATTGTTTTGGCGGGCGCCGTCCCGATAATCACATTCGGAATGATCTTCTCGCATTTAATTGCCGTGATCGGTGGAGTGATTTTATTATTCGCAGCATTCGGTTGGGCGCTAGAGCCAAGCACCGCGCCTGAGTCGGATTTTGAAAACAACTCTTCGCAAGGGACCGCATTAGACAAGGTTGGTCACTAATGACTGATGCAGTAGTTCACGGTCATGAATCAAGCACAGGTATTTCAAACGTCAAATTAGGCATGTGGGCCTTTCTTGGCTCAGAGTGTTTGTTGTTTGGTGGTTTGATCTCGACATACATGCTCTATCGTGGCCGAGTCACTGGTGGACCACGACCAGCGCAGATTTTTGATATTCCGTTTACTTCGGTAAGCAGTTTTGTGCTTTTGATGAGTTCGTTGACAATGGTTTTGGCGGTAAGTGCAGCACACAAAAACGAAGATCGTAAAACCAATCTGTGGCTGACAGTAACCGCACTTTTAGGGGCGACATTTGTTGGTGGTCAGGTTTATGAGTTCACTGCTTTTTATAACGAAGGTCTAGGTTTTTCGACAAGTTTGTTTGGTTCAAGTTTTTACACACTTACTGGGTTTCACGGTGTGCACGTCACAGTAGGAATCATTATGTTGATGGCGCTTGTAG
>CALACK010000171.1 GCA_937890395.1 uncultured Acidimicrobiaceae bacterium
CGCGAAAGCAGGAGTAGTCGGATTAGTGCGTCAGATGGCGGCTGATTTCTCGCAATTCAATGTTCGCGCGAACGCAATTTGCCCTGGCACCGTGCCCACACCACTCGTCGTGAGCGCCTACCAACAGCGAGGTTTTATAACTGATGAAGGAGTAGATGCGGCATTCCGAGCAGCTGGTGAGCGGTTTCCGCTTCAGCGGGTCGGTGCAATTGATGATCCCGTAATGCTGGCCCTCTTTTTGTTGAGCAACGAGTCTTCTTGGATGACCGGACAAGCAATTGCAATTGATGGTGGACTTTCGCAAGTGGCTTGGAGGCCAGGCCAGTAGTAATCAGGTGTTCCACAGTTCACGAAACTGTGACCATCCACCACCCTCGGCAGAAGCGCCGCCATCCAAGACCAGAACCTGTCCTGTCATAAATGAAGCCGCAGTACTGCATAAAAATGCAACGACGTCGGCAACCTCTGTGCCCAAGCCCAGCCTGCCAAGTGGAGTTCCCTTCACCATCGCCTCACGAGCCACTTGGTCGTCGCGAAAATAGAGTTCAAGCGATTCGGTATTAATCGCGCCTGGCAACACGGCGTTGACCGTGCACCCGCGCGGCGCCAACTCAACTGCCCACGACCTAGTCAACGACTCGAGTGCGGCTTTAGCAGCACCGAGTGCACCATGGCCCGCTTGCGCAAAACGAGCATCGAGTCCGCTGATCGCCACGATTCGAGCGGCATCACCCATCAGCGGCATCATGCGCAAAACCATCTGATGATACGACAACACCACTGCAGACAAGGTTCGCTCTAAGTGATGCCGCTGAGTGTGATTCAAAGACGCAAACTTCGTGGCTGCGGCACTCGCCACCAAAACATCAAGTCGCCCAAACTCTCGACCAATTTGCTCGAACATGGCATCGATATCTTGTTCTGAGCCAATGTCGGCGCACACCACCATGGCTCGAGCACCGCGATCTCGAATTCTTGTCGCAACTTTCTCAGCCTCCATTAAATTGCTGCGATAGTGCACAACGCAGTCGTGCGATTCTGATAGTCGCTCTAGAACTGCTCTGCCGATGCCGCGTGAAGAGCCCGTAACTAGGGCAACTGGGCGATCGGTCATCCCCTTGAGTGTAAACCAAATTCAGGCTGTCGAAATTCCTCTGGCCGGTTATCAAAGAGATACGCTTTTGCAAGGGATAAGCCAAAGTCGACAGAAATGAGCACGGTATGCCTGATGTCGCGTTATCAGATGAGTTCTGGTCGGCCTGCTCAAGCAACCAGCTTGTACGACCCGTCTGCAACAACTGTGGAACTAACTTCTTCACACCGCAGTGGTGCTGTCCACAATGTCAGTCGGAGTCGTGGAAATATGTCACAAGCAATGGCA
>CALACK010000172.1 GCA_937890395.1 uncultured Acidimicrobiaceae bacterium
TTGTTTGAAACTCGTAAGTCAAATGTGCTGACGAAAGTGCCGATGCTTGATGACCTTGAAAAACACTTTACGAAGTCGCATGATCGCGCGAGCCTACGCATCGTCAATCAGCGATGTGCTGTAGTGCCAATTGAAACAGTTGGTTGTCTCGCCGACTGGACGATTGACGGGTTGACGATCTGGGCCACGACGCAAGCACCACATCACCTAAGAAACAAACTCGCATCGTGGCTTGATACGCCACAGAATTTGTGCCGCGTGATTGCCCCAGATGTTGGCGGTGGGTTCGGCGCAAAAATAGTTTGGTATCCAGAGTTTTTTGTTGCACCACTTTTATCTAAATGGCTACGCCGACCTGTGAAATTTATACAAACTCGATCCGAAGCAATGGTTCAGATGACTCACGGTCGCGACCAGGTTCACGAAATTGAAGTCGGGTTCGAGAAAAACGGCAAGATCAACGCACTGCGAATGGTGATTAGCCAGAACCTCGGCGCATACGGCGACCCGACTGGTCTTGGCCTCGCAACATTGACCGGTTGGATGGCTGCAGGTTGTTACAAAATTCCACACGTTTCAACCGGCTTTCGAACAGTAGTAACAAACACAACTCCAGTTGCTGCATATCGCGGGGCTGGTCGACCTGAGGCAACTTTTTCAATTGAGCGAATCATTGATCTCGTTGCATTAAAGACAAACTTAGACCCAGTGAAAGTTCGGCAAATCAATTTCATTCAGCCAAACGAGTTTCCGTATGAGACTCATAATGAAGCGGTTGTTTACGACTCGGGAGACTTCCCGCAGGCACTTGATGAATGTTTGCGGTTGCTTGACTATGACGCGGTCAAAGCACAGCAGGCAAAAAATCTTGCCGACAAAAATGCTCCGCTCATCGGTGTCGGCTTTTCTTGTTGGCTCGAAATCGCAGGTTTCGGACCAAATGGTTCTCTAGAAGGTTTCGGCCATCTTGCATCTTGGGAGTCTGCGCAAATTCGAATCGCCCCCGATGGCTCTGCGACTATTTTTATTGGCTCATCACCACACGGTCAAGGGCATGAAACTTTTGTTGCTCAAATCGCTTCCGACGAATTGGGTA
>CALACK010000173.1 GCA_937890395.1 uncultured Acidimicrobiaceae bacterium
AAGCTTTACTCGGGTGATTTCTTGGTAACTACGATGAATGTATGGGTCTTAGCGTGAAACGTATTGCGATTGGGTCTGATCATGCTGGTTTCGAACTCAAGCAACATTTGATTTCTTATTTAGCCACTAAAGGACTTTCTGTTGACGACCACGGCACCAACTCAGCACAAAGTGTTGACTATCCCGAAATTTGTGCCAATGTTGCTCGCGCGGTGCGCGATAAAAAAGCCGACATCGGCATCGTGCTCGGCGGTAGCGGTCAAGGCGAGCAAATTGCGGCCAACAAAGTAATCGGCATACGCGCTGCACTTTGTAACGATCTTTATTTGGCCGAAATGGCGCGATCGCACAACAACGCAAATGTTCTCTCGATTGGCGCTCGAGTTGTTTCGCCCGAACTTGCAGAACAGATCGTTGATAAGTTTCTCAGTACGCAATTTGAAGGCGGAAGACATACGCCGAGAGTTGCACAACTTCACGAAATTGAACTTGCCGAAAACAAAATATTTCTAAACGAAAGCAGCAAATAATGCCTTGGCCATCCGAAACGAACCGTGACACTACAATTTTTGATCTTTTAGAAGCTGAACGAGTTAGACAATCAACCGGCTTGCAATTAATCGCCAGCGAGAATTTCGCATCGCCAGATGTGATGGCTGCAACTGGCTCGGTGTTAACAAATAAATACAGTGAGGGCTATCCGACAAAGCGCTATTACGGCGGTAACTCAGTTGTCGACGATGTCGAGGCACTTGCGATTGAACGAGTCAAAAAACTGTTTGGTGCAGACCACGCCAATGTGCAACCTCACTCTGGCGCGAGTGCAAACATGGCTGTTTATCTTGGCCTACTTAAACCAGGCGACACCGTTTTAGGTTTGAGCCTTGATCACGGCGGACATTTAACGCATGGTTCCCCAGTCAACGCAAGTGGAATTTTGTACAAGTTTCATTCGTTTAAAGTCGGCGCAACCGATGAACGGTTGAACTTTGATGAGATTCGCGAACTCGCGATCGAACACAAGCCGAAACTAATTGTTGCGGGTACGACTTCTTATCCGCGCAGACTTGAGCCAGAACCGTTTAAAAAAATCGCCGACGAAGTTGGCGCGTACATGATGTTTGATATCGCCCATATTGCTGGTCTCGTTGCCGGTGGTGCACATCCAAACCCAGTACCTTTTGCAGACGTTGTAACTTTCACAACACACAAAACTTTGCGTGGGCCTCGCGGCGGTTGCATTTTGTGTCGCGCCGAACTTGCACCGATTATCGACAAAGCGGTTTTCCCAGGTAGTCAAGGAGGGCCGTTGGAGCATGCGATTGCAGCGAAGGCTGTTGCGTTTCACGAAGCAATGCAACCAAGTTTCAGTCAGTACGCCCATCAAATAGTTAAGAATGCATCGGCGTTAGCCGGAGCGCTTGCGGGTCATGGGTTCAGACTTGTCTCTGGCGGTACAGATACGCACATGATGGTTGTCGACTTGCAACCTTTTGATGCCGAGTTGACTGGCAAAGAAGCACAACTTGTCTTAGATACTGCAGGCATCACGTTAAACAAAAATGCGATTCCGAATGATCCACGCAGCCCGTTTGTCACGAGTGGTGTACGCATCGGCACGCCGTCGGTGACAACACAAGGTATGCGCGAAGCCGAGATGCCACTGATCGCAGAATATATTGCAACGACATTGCGAAATCGCAACAACACTGCGAAAATTGCAGAAGTTCGTGGCAAAGTCGCTCAACTGTGTGCGAAGTTTCCTGTTTATGCAAACATTTAGAATTATCGCCAAAGTAAAAGATGAGTGATCTTTTTGGATATTTATTTGTTGGCGGTGTCGCAGCCGCAGTAACTGCAATCACAACACCGTTAGTAGGTAAATTTGCCCGTCAATTTGGTTGGATGGCGACCCCCGACGAACGCCGTAGTCACCCTGAGCCAACGCCCGACGTTGGCGGCATTGCATTTTTTATTGCACTTGTTGTTGCAATCGCCGTCGCGTGGCAGATGGATCGATTTGACCCTCTGTTTCGCAATAACTCTGAACTTATCGGTGTAATTGTTGCTGGTCTAATTGTTTTTGTGCTCGGGTTTGTTGATGACATTCACGAAGTTTCTGCACCGATGAAAGTAACTGGTGTTGTTGTTGCTGCCATTGCTCTCGTTTGGTTTGGTGTGACGATGATTTACTTTCGCGCGCCGTTCGTAGATGTATTTGTTTTATCAAGAGATTGGATACCACTGTTTACGGTTTTGTGGCTGCTCGGTATGACACAAGCAATAAATCTGATCGACGGGCTCGACGGACTCGCCGCCGGAATCGTGGCGATTGCCGCCACCGCATTTTTTATATACAGCCGCCACCTAGGAATGAACGGGTTGCTCAGCGAACCGAACATCGGCCCGTTGGTCGCGATCATCACTGTCGGTATCTGCGTGGGGTTTTTGCCCTACAACTTCAATCCTGCGAAAATATTTATGGGTGACAGTGGTGCGTTGTTGCTCGGTTTATTGTTTGCAGTTTCTACAAGTGTTGTCGGTGGTCGCGCCAGCCCCGACGTGAAATCAGATGGAGGTCAGACATATTTCTTTTTGGCGCCGCTGTTGATTCCGATACTCGTGCTTGGCGTACCGATCATCGATGTGCTTTTCGCGATCATCCGTCGAACTCGAAGTGGAGTCGGTTTTGCCACAGCGGACACGGGGCACCTGCACCACAGACTTATTAAGTTGGGCCACGGGCCTCGTCGAGCGGTTGTAATTCTTTGGTTGTGGACAGCCCTGCTCTCGGCTTTCGTGCTTTACCCAGCGCTTTCAGAACGGTCGGCAAGCCTCTGGCCGTTTTTGTTTTTAGTGGCCTTACTCGGTTGGTTTACTCGGTTTAACGAGCGGTTTTGGGCGAGCGGATTGTTCAAATCAAAAACTCAACAACCTCAACTAGATCAGCCAGTTCAACTAGCTCAAGCAGGTCAGCCTGACGCCGAGCCTGCAGTAGTGCCCGAAGTACAGCCCGAAGTACAGCCCGA
>CALACK010000174.1 GCA_937890395.1 uncultured Acidimicrobiaceae bacterium
CAGCTCTGAGGATCTTTATCTAGTCAATCAGGATGCGGCAATTAGCTTGTTCAAATTTTCAACGAACATAGCCAGAATCTTGTCGCTGACATCAGCGAGTGCGCCGCGGCCGAATTGTGCAAGCTTGCCCGTAATTAGGAGATCGGTGTGAACCAAGCATTTCGTAGACGTATCTGTAACGGCCTCAAGTCGCGCTGTGATGGTCGCCGAGGTGCTGCCTTTGCCGGATTTATCGCGACCTTCACCTTTAAGTGCTGCACGGTGTTCGGCTTCGTTGCGTTCAAGAAATTGGGCTTGGCCATCAAATTGAGCAAGGATTGGCCCTACTTTGACTTTGACATTTCCGAAATAAGTGTCGCCGTCGATTTCGGTTAATTGTGCGCCAGGTAGACACGATGCGATCAGTTCTAGATCAGTGAGAATTGTCCAGGCGTTTGCGATTGGCACATTAACTACAAATTCGTGATTAAGGTCCATAAAAATTGTCTCCGGATGTACTGTTTAGATTTATAGTTTAGTTCTCTAGTTTAAAAGGCGTGATGAAAACAAAAAATAATTTGATTCTTTCTGGCGGCTGGGCACATAATTTTGCCACAAGCGTGCCGAATTTGGTTGAAACATTAAACGCAGTGGGGTTTGCTTCTGATGTAGCATTCGATGTTTCTGAATCAATTGAATTGCTTGAGTCGAAGAATTATGACTTGATAACTGTCTTGGCTTGTTGGTTTCAGATGAAGGATGCTCGATACTCACAGCAGAATCGTGAGATTTGGTCGCGTACAACTACACAACAGTGGCGAGAAGCAATGTTGAAGCAAAAAGATAATGGTGCTGGGTTGATGGCAATGCACACTGCAACTATTTGTTTTGACGATTGGAGTGAGTGGTCAAAATGGATCGGTGGTTCTTGGGATTGGCAGAAGTCATCGCATCCGCCGCTTGGTGATTTGAATGTCGCACCTTGTGCCGACCATGTAATCGTTGCAGGCGTCGAGCCATTTGTTGTTCGCGACGAACTGTACTCAAATCTTTCACGAGATGATTCATCGCAAGTAATTTTGCAATCAACTGATGGCAATTCAACTCAGCCAACTTTATGGATTAACGAAAATAATTTAGGTCGTGTAGTTTATAACGCGTTGGGCCACGATTTAGTGTCGGTTTCACATTTAACTCATCAACAACTAATTAAGCGCAGTGCGATGTGGGCTTGTCGCGCCACCGACTTTGAAGTAGAAGCCGTAACTTTGTAGCAGTAATCTAATCGTATGAACTATCGCGTTGAAGTTAAGAAAGACTTGTGTATTAGCTCTGCAAAATGTGTGAGTGATGCACCAAAAATTTTCAAATTTGATCAAGACGAACTAGCAGAGCCTGTTAGCGAAACGACTCAGGAGCAACTGGCAGTGTTAATTCGTCTGGCTCGAAACTGCCCGGGCGAAGCGATCACTATCTACGACGAGAACGGATCAGTAATCAGTTTGGAGTAGTGCATACCGGGTTTCAGATAGTCGCTTGACGGTGAAATATGACCGGATACGAGAGCCAGTTTTTACGCGCAGACTGCTCGTCACGTCGAGGTGGGTTTTGTGGGTCAACGATTGCTCCATGACTTAGAACGATTTGGGCCATCGTGGCGATCGCCCCGGTGAGCGAAATTTCAGAATCGGCAGGCTGGCTTTCAAGACCGCTGACTAGTTCTTGGCCGATGCAAGCGTGAAACCCAGAACCAAAACTAAGTCCCCATGGGGCGATGCCTTCTGGAGTTTCTCGAAACGGGTTGAACTGGTCTGAGTCACTTCCGAAAACGTTTACATCACGATTCGCGGCTCGCATATCGATCGTGACACGGGTATCTTGCGAAATTAAAACACCAGATTCAAGTGTTGTATCGGCAACGGCCACACGACTTGACTCTGGGCTCGCAGGGTTGAGTCGAAGTGACTCAAAGCCAAATCGTTGTAACAGTGAAATATTGCTTACCAATTTTTCACGGTCGTTTGGGTTGTGGCTGATCCACTCAAAAATATGATTCATCAAGTTAACGAACGCTCCAGATGTTGAATGTGAACCCACCCATGGGAAGTATGCGATTTCATGCAATAACGATTCATCAGAAATTTCGAGATTGTCATGGTTGACTAGCAAAGTTGTCAAGACATCTTTGGGCAGGTCATCTGCAGACTTTGTTTGTTGCGACACTTGTTCAATCAGCGCAAGCCTATTTTTGCGTGCTGGCTCAAAAAATTCTTTTGCGAATAGTTCAAGTGCGGCGTTGCCTTGCTCAATTACAGACTGTTTGTCACCGATGAAGTGGTTGACGCTTGAAGCGCGAGCAAGCGAAGCCATGATGTCTGCCAACAAAGAAAACCTGTCTGGGTCAGTGCCAAGATCAATGCCAGCGATCCCGGCTGAGATGCGCATCATTGTCAAGCGGGCGAGTTGCAAAAGATCTACTTGACCGCCAACAATATGCGGTTGAATGCTTTCGTAGATGTTGTTGGGGATTAGGTTTTTCTCCCAAAATGCAAAAGTGTCACGGCGAAAAAGTCGATTCTCTAGTCGGCGACGTGCGTTATGTTCTGCGCCATGCAAATTTACGATCACACCGTGCATCAGCGCGATGCCTTCGTCGTATAGACCCTGGCGCAGATCTCGATTGCGCAACGCCGATTTGGCATCAACCCAACTAGAAACCGTGATGTTTGACATTTTTATCTTCGGCAATTTCGGGTTATTTCGATTAATTCCGGTGCAGTGCTTCGCAGATCTGAAATTATTTTTCAAATAAAACGTGGTACGAACCCCAGTACGGACGCTTCGTCGTTGTGTCGATTTTTGCCGGTTGGCTTGGGTCAGCAATAACTTTTCGATCAAACATCGCCTGAACTGCAACAGTTGCCAAACCAAATTCATAGTCAGAAGTTTCTTCTGATCTTTCAGATAGTCCGGCGGCTAGTTCTTGACCGATACACGCGTGCATTCCGTGCCCAAATGAGAGACCCCATGCGGCCACATTCGGTGTTGAAATCTGGCGATGTGGGTCAAACTCGTTTGCATCAGCGCCGAAAATTTCAGCACTGCGGTTTATCGACATCAGGTCAATAGTCACTGTTGAATTTTTCGGAACAATAGTTCCTGATTTGAGAGTTACATCTGACATCGCTCGTCGCATCGCAGTTGGGCTTGAAGGGTTCAGGCGAATAGTTTCAAACATCGCGCGTTGCACGAACGACTTGTCGTTTGTTATCAACGCGGCATCTTCAGGGTGTTTCTTTAGCCAATTAAACAAATTATCGAGAGTGCGAACAAATGCGGTTGCTGAGGTGTGAGCGCCAGCGAGAAGAAAGAACGCGATCTCTTTCAGAATTATTTCATGCGGAAGATGTAAAGAGTCTTCATTTTTGAGAAGTTCCGTGAGAATATCCTTAGGCAAGTTTTCGCTACCGCCGTCTTTTGACTCGGCAATAAGTTTTTGCCGTCGAGCAATAGATGGCGCCAGAAACTGCGTATCAAATTCAGACTTTGCTTGTTCTATCTCCACCGTGACTTCAGCCGGGTCACGAGTGGTGTGGGCAAGTGTTGCACCTTCAATG
>CALACK010000175.1 GCA_937890395.1 uncultured Acidimicrobiaceae bacterium
CTAGCACGACTAGCACGACTAGCACGACTAGCACGACTAGCACGACTAGCACGACGAGCACGACTAGCACGACTAGCACGACCGTTTCGCCTACTACTGCTTTGGGTGTTGACGCATCGTGTATCAGACTTGCTCAATGCCAGTTTGCGCGCCTCAATGAAGTTGACTTCTCGAGGTTGCAACTTGAATCTATTGATTTCAGCGCTGCATCGTTAATTTATACAAATTTTTCGAGTGCAAATCTTTCTAGTTCGCAGTTCATCCGCGCAGACTTAAGGCGAGTTAATTTTTCCGGAGCAGACTTAAGTGGTGTTGACTTCACAGCAGCAGTGATGACTGATACGAATCTTGAGGGTGCGAATTTGACCGGCGCAATTTTTTGTGATGTTGATTTGACAACTGTTACTGGTACAAACAAAGCGCAAATGTCAAAAATAAAGAAGTTCAAATCTAAAATCAACACTTATTGCCCATAAGTATTGTATTTGTTAGCACTGCATAACAAATTTTTTCGTAAGTCGTACCTAACATAGTGCCAAATATTTCAGCATTTTATTTCTGCGTCTAGGCATTTATAACTTTTCAAGTACTAAGTTTTTCTTAGAAAATTTGAAAAGTATTCATGAACGCAGCGTCACAAGAAAATCAGATGGAAATAGATATCAAGCACGAAAGTGGATGGACAAGGGGCCGACACAATAAATGCGGCTCCCGGAGGAAGATGGACTGTTGCGTACACCGCGAAAGATGCCGGAGTTTGGGCTTGGCATTGCCATATTTTGACGCATGCTGAAACCACTACTGGCATGCGCTACATGGTTACGGTATTAATTGTTTCAGCGAAATAGATTCGATGTTTTTTGAGCGATGTGACATCATGAGGTCAGCCGAGTTAAGTTTGGGGAACTTAACTATTTGGGGGACAAGATGGTTGCTGCAATACCTGGTTCGATTAATGACGTTAACGCTGAATGGTTGGCTGAAGCCACTGGTCTAAAGATTAAGACAGCCGAAATCGGCATCATCGGAGTGGGTGTTGGTGTTGCCAGTGCGGTTTATCGCGCAAAACTTACAGGCGAAAACTGTCCAGCCAGCGTGATCATAAAAATGCCAGCGCTTGACGAAGCTGCAGTTTTCACTTCTTCAATTCTGCGAATGTATATTCGCGAAGTTCGATTTTTTAAATCTTTAGCTAAAGAGTGTCCAGTAATTATACCAAAATCTTTATACGGCGAAATTAATGAAGAGACGAGTCACTTCGCGATGGTGCTTGAAGATTTAGCGGGCCACCGAATTATTGACCAAACACTTGGAATCGGTATTGAAGATGCTCGGCGCGCGGTGGATGCACTCGCAAAAATTCATGCCAAGTGGTGGGGTAAAGCCGATGGGCTTGCCGCTGATGGCACGACAATTGCATTTAGCGACCCGATTTATCCAGCTGTATTGCCATTTGTATTTGCAGAAGGTTGGGAGAAAGTTAAAAAAGAGCTTGATCTTTCTGAGTCAATGCTTAAAATTGGTGAAAAATTTGCCCCGGAGATTGGCAATTTAATGTCATCTTTAATGGCTGGACCAACAACTTTGGCTCACGGCGACTTTCGCGCTGACAATATGATGTTTACGAAAAATAATGATTTTATATTGTATGACTTTCAATTAATTGGCACTGGGTCTGGCGCATATGACCTTGCCTATTTCGTGACACAAAGTTTGACTGCGCAAGATGCAAGCAAATACGAGGGCGAACTATTTGAGCGATGGCTTGAAGGTTTGCGTTCAAACGGCGTTACCGAGATAGATCGAGATCGATTGTGGTTGCAATATCGAGGCACAGCATTGTTCTGTCTTGTCTACCCAGTTATTGCAAGTCGTGGGATGGATCTCAACGAGCCGCGCTCACGTGCTCTCGTGGAAACAATGAATTCTCGCTTTGAGAGAGCATTTAACGAACTGGATCTTGCTAAATTGATCTAGCAAATGGAATTAATACTTGTTCGGCACGGTTTGCCGCTACGCCGAGAAGTAGTTGAAGGCCCCGCTGATCCAGAACTCTCGGTCGAAGGTCACGATCAATCTGCACGTTTAGCAAATTATTTAGCAGTTGAATCAATAGACGCAATTTATTCGAGCCCAATGAAACGGGCATTTCAAACTGCTGAGCCGTTGGCTACAAAAACTGGTTTGCCTATCTCGATTGTTGATGATGTTGCAGAATATGACCGGATGTCGAGCGAATATATCCCAATTGAAGAGTTACGCGCGGCGAACGATGATCGCTGGCAAAAACTTTTGGCAGGCGAGTGGCAATCTGACTCAGACACGGTCGAGAGTTTTCGCCATCGAGTCGTTTCAAGTCTCGAACAATTGATTAGTCAGCATGCTTCGCAGCGCATCGTCGTAACTTGTCACGGTGGCGTGATTAACCAATACTTCGCCCATATTTTAGGAATCTCAACTGAGCGCGGTTTTTTCTATCCGCAATATACATCGGTTCACCGCGTTGTGGCTGCGCAAAACGGCTTGCGTTCGATTGCTTCGCTAAACGAAATCGCGCATCTGCGCTAGTAATTTGCGCTGGTAACTCGTGCGATTATTTTCGCGACAATGGCGCAGTTAAACAAGTTGGTCCGCCATCACCTTTAACGGCCACATTAGCGCCATTAAAAATATGAACTACAACGCCAGACTCACGTAGCTTGCCTTCAATCTCTGGGTTTCCGGCTGCCAAAACAACAACATTTGGCGCCACAGCCAAAATATTCGCGCCCTGAGTGTGCACTTCGGTGTCGTTCACGGTGAGCCAACTGATGTTGCGAGATTTGAGAAATTCAAGCAAGCGCACTGGTGCAAGCGGTTCGTAGACAACTGCTCGTGTATGACTGATTGG
>CALACK010000176.1 GCA_937890395.1 uncultured Acidimicrobiaceae bacterium
TTCGTGGCTGAGGTCGCGCAAAACTCCGCCACCGCTTGTGGCTTTCGCCGAACTTGAAGCGCGGTAGTCGTTATTGTCGCGCCAAGTTGGCAGATACTGCCCGACATAAAAATTTGCCGATGAGATTTTGCCAAGTTTTGGCAACTCGTTTTTTAACCACGAAACCGCCGGATGAAAGCGAAGGTTGTAACCAACACGGACAAACTCGAAGCTATTTTTAGCAACACTTGCCTTTGCAGCAAAAATCGGCTTTTCAATTAAGACTCTGCCAGAGAATTTAGATTTGCATAGTTCGTCGAGATCACTTTTATGTTGTGAAGTTCTGCTGGCAATCACAACGTATTCAAATTGGTCGTGCTTTAGTGCGTCCGAAATAGATTTATATTGAATTGTGTCTGGTTGATTATTTATATAATTCGAAACTACGACTACTTCATGATTTAATTCACGAAGAATTCGGGCATGTCTTGAACCGATGGATCCGGCGCCAATTACGGCGATCTTCACTGAGCTTCCCTAGGCCATTCGCGCTGTGCTCGCTCAAGTTCATCAAGCCGACCAATGTCAACCCAATATTCGTGAAGTGGAAAAGCAGTAGTTCGATGCCCATCGGCGGCAAGTTTCGAAAAGTGTGTGGGCATGTCGTAATAAGTAGCCTTTGGAATATTCGCCAGACTTTGCTCGCTTAGCACATAGATTCCGGCATTCACTAAATGTCTTTGAGTTGGTTTTTCTGTAACACCTACGATCTGAGTTCCGTCAACTTCAACAACTCCGTACGGGACTTGATAATAGTCTTCGCGGACGACCATCGTCGCAACAGCATTTTCGCGTTGATGAAAATCTAGAAGTGCGTCAACAGAAATTCGCGTCAACAAGTCACCGTTCATCACAATGATTGGGTATTTAACTTCACTTGGCAAGAGCGATAACCCACCTGCAGTGCCGAGCCGAGTTGTTTCGTGTAGATAGGTAATCGAAGCACCTAGTTTCGAACCATCACCGAAATAGTCCGAGATTATTTCTGCTTTAAAATTTAACGATACAAAAAAATTCACATAACCTTGGTCAATGAACGACTGAATGATTGTTTCGAGAATTGGTTTGCCACCAACATTGAGCATTGGCTTTGGTGTGTCTTGCGTCAACGGATGAAGACGAGTACCGAGCCCTCCAGCCATAATCACGACTGCATTTGTTTTTTCTTGAGCCCCAAGCATGTCGTCGACTGTAAGTACATCAACAACCTGTCCAGATTCATTGACAATTGGCATTTGGTGAATTCTTTTTTCGCGCATCAACTTAATGATCACGGTTCGTGGCGTAGATGCAGAACTTGTAGTCGGTGACTTTCGCATTGCTTCTGCTGCCGTAATATTTAAATCTTTACCTGCCAAAATTGCCTTGCGAATATCGCCATCAGTAACAGTGCCAATAAGTTTGTTATTGTCATCAACTACGAGTGCAATCTGTAATGCGCTGTTGGTAATAGCTTCAATTGTTTGGCGAAGTGTCATCGAACTCGACACAAGCGCATCTTGCCAACTAGACATTGACTCTATTCTAATTGTCTAATTGCTTTGCGGGGTTCCCAACGACAATCACAGAATCTTTGACATTGTGGCGTACAACAGCGCCAGCACCAATAACACAATTATCACCAATTTCAATTCCTTGAATAACTACAGCTCCTGCTCCGATAAATGAACCACGACCGATTTTTACCGAACCAGAAATAA
Organism: uncultured Acidimicrobiaceae bacterium; assembly: GCA_937890395.1. GTDB lineage: Bacteria > Actinomycetota > Acidimicrobiia > Acidimicrobiales > Ilumatobacteraceae > BACL27. Next base: position 1,740 of record CALACK010000176.1, read on the forward strand.
TTGCACCGGGAGAAATCACACAATGGTCACTAATTACTACATCGTGATCAACCGATGCCCGAGTATTGATCACACAATTTTCGCCGGCTCGCACTCTGTTTTGTAAAACAGCGCCCGCCATGATTTGTGTACTCGCAGCAATTTCGCATTCTGCGCCGATCGTCGCCGATGAATGTTGGACACCAATAAATTTGAAACCGATTTCGGTAAGTCGATTATAAATTTCCTGACGTGCTTGAGTGTTCTTAGTAGATCCAAGACCGTTAATTAATTCGGTTTTTTTTGGATCAAGTGTTTTAATGAAGTCATCGTTGCCAACAACCGGTACACCAAAAATTAGACTGCCAACTTCAAGTTGCGCGTCAATTATTCCGTTAACTGTGTTGCCTGAGGCAAGTAGCGCATCAAGTACAACTCGACCGTGACCGCCACACGCGATCAAATATCTCTGGGTTGACATTGGTTAAATCAATTCGTTTTCGGCGATGTCGCGCGTTGATTTTGTTCCGAGAAGATCCCAATATTTGAAAGGTGACTGCCCAGTGCCGGGCCGCTTAACGACGATATTTTCAGTAGTGAAAATATCACCCGATTTGATTGGTTTACTCGCAACGATGCTTCGACGTGCAACTTGCTGATTTTTTTGTTCATTAACTGTTGCTGATTTTTCCGCACTGCCGAAAGCAATTTCGATGTCTCGGATATTTGCGACAAGTCTCTTGAACTCATCGGGTTCTAAAGACGCCTTATGATCCGGACCAGCTAAATCGCGACTAGTCGTGAGATGTTTTTCGATAACGGTTGCACCCATTGCAACTGCACCAACAGCAATGTGTGTGCCAACCGAGTGGTCAGATAACCCGACTTGACAATTGAATTTCTCGCGCAAAGTAACCATGGCTCGAAGATTTATGTCGGCGGGTGAAGTCGGATAGTCAGTTGTGCAATGCAAAAGAGTTACACGTTTAATTAGAGTCTTGCGTCCAGCGTCGCTTTCAAGCGCCTTTTTGCATTCAACGGTTGAAGGTTTTGCGGTTTTGTCAGTGGTCATGCCAAAAGCAATAACCCCAAGCGCCAACTCGATTTCGTCAATCGTGCTCATGCCGGTTGAAAGAATTATCTTGTCAGTGCACTTTGCAACTTCTAACAAAAATGGCGCGTTTGTCAGTTCGCCTGATCCAATTTTAATTGTTGAAAGGTTAAGATCAGAAACTAAAAATCTAAGACTGTCACTATCAAAAGGTGTTGAGAGAAACTCTATACCGCTAGTTTTACAATATTCGAATAGTTCGCGTTGCTGGGTATGTGTGAGCTCAAGGCGCTGCAACATTTCTAATTGTGTTTCTTGGTTACCTGTCTGTGCAATTTGATAGTCGGCTTTTGTGGCACTATTTGTAACTATTGAACTGGCTACAAACGACTGAAATTTAACTGCGTCTGCTTTGGCAGCGACCGC
>CALACK010000177.1 GCA_937890395.1 uncultured Acidimicrobiaceae bacterium
CAAGTTGATCAGAAGTCGCGTGCCGTATGCGGTAGCACCGCGTTGCAACCATCCTCCATCGCTATCGGCCCACATCGGCCCAGCGATATCAAGATGCGCCCAAGGTATACCAGAGGTGAATTCATCCAAAAATAATGCGGCAGTAATTGCGCCAGCTTCTGCTCCGCCTACATTTTTCATATCTGCAATATACGAATCAATTAGCGAGCGATATTTTCTCTCAAGCGGAAGTTGCCAAGTTTGTTCATCTGTTGATTTAGCTGCCTTGACGATTTGATCGACAAAAGTTTGATTATTGCCCAAGACGCCAGACATCTGTGGCCCAAGCGCGCGAGCACACGCACCAGTCAACGTTGCAATGTCAACGATTGCATCAGGTTTAAGTTCAGCGGCCAACGAGAGTCCGTCGGCAAGAACCAAACGACCTTCAGCATCAGTGTTGTGAATTTCGACAGTCTTACCGTTGCGCATTGTTAACACGTCACCCATTGCCATCGCGCTACCCGATGGCAAATTGTCTGTGCACATCAGGTACGCGGTGACTTGAATTTTGCAGCCGAGAGTTTTGAGTGTGCTCATAGTTGCCAACACTGCAGCAGCACCGCTCATGTCGGCTTTCATCATCGCATGAGATGGATCAGAAGGTTTGAGGCTGATACCACCCGAGTCGTACATCACACCTTTGCCCACCAAAATTAAATGTGGCATCTTAGTTTTTGATTTTGCGGCAGATTTATTTGCGGATGATTTCGTCGCTTTACGTAATCCACCAGGCTGATAAGAAATCTTCACCATTCGCGGTGGGTTGACGCTGCCGCGATTCACACCGATCATTCCGCCACATCCCATTGCGAGAAGTTGATCTTTATTAAAAACTTCGACCGCGATGTCGCTTTCAGTACCAACTTTTTGTGCACGCTCAGCGATCATCTTCGCGGTCAAATGCGCTGGTGGCATGTTTGCAAGATCGCGTGCAAAGCAAACTGCTTCAGCGATTGTTTCTCCACGCTTAACGCCTTTGTTGATTGCTGCCGACATCGCTGCTGGCGCAACAATCAAAACTGAAATGAGTTTTGAAGTTGCTTTCTTGTCGGTCTTGAGATCGTCATAGCGGTGTGTCGCCAAAATCAAACCTTCAGTTACTGCTTGAGCGATCGCCGCTCTATCTGCGCGACCTGAAGTTGCAAGAGTCGTCGTGAGACTTGAAAACTTTGCGGCGGCGCGAGCCAGAGCAGCAGCTGCTGAGCGCATTACATCAGCGTTTGCTTTTGCCGATTCACCGATACCAACTGCAATAACCAGTTTGGTTTTACCTGTTGGCACAACAAGCGTCTGACCGACTTTTGATTCGAATCCGAGTGCAGCGAGTTGGTCGCGAGACATACCGAGTTCTTTGGCAACGGCACCGTCACTTGATACTGCAATACCAATCGCTTGAGATGCAATTTCTGACTTGACGATATTTACTGACAGTTTGCTAATTTTCATTGTTGCTCCTAGTTGCACTCGTGTAACAAGTATTTAAAATTCTATTTGTCAATGCTTTTAACTGATAGCGAATTTCCTTCTTGCCACCGTGCAAGTGTCCACAACAAATCGGATAATCGATTTAAGTAGGGGCATGCTTGCGAAGGTGCTGGTGCTGCAGCCAATGAATGACGTTCGGCGCGCCGAGTAACAGTTCTACCTACATCGAGCAGAGCTGCAACTTTATTTTCGCCAGGCACAACAAACTCTGTAGGTGGAGTGAACTTTTCGTCAAGTGAATCAATCATGTTTTCGAGTTTCGTAACCATCGCTTCTGTAACAAGAGATTTTTCGGCGACAAGTTTGTGGCGATTTTCAGGAAGCGTGGCAAGTTCGGCCATCAGCACCCACAAATCGCGCATTATGTGAATGAGTATGTCATCAAGTTCTGTGCCCTTGCCGGCCTCGGCACGAGCAAGACCCAAAATTGCTTGCGCTTCGTCGACAGCGCCATATGCACGAGGCAGCGCACTGTCTTTGCCGACTCGTCCGCCATAGAACAAACC
>CALACK010000178.1 GCA_937890395.1 uncultured Acidimicrobiaceae bacterium
GCGAAGACCTTGACTGCACGATTCAGCCCGGTGTGCGACGCAAACAACTGAACGAGTATTTGTCGCGTTACGGATTGTTCTTTCCGGTTGATCCGGGCGCAGATGCAACTTTGGGTGGCATGGCATCAACAGGCGCGTCGGGCACAACGACCGTGAAGTATGGTGCGATGAAACAACTGGTGATGAGCATGACAGTTGTAACTGCGAATGGAGAAGTAATTACAACTTCGCGCCGTGCGCGAAAAACTTCTGCTGGCTACGACTTGACGCATCTTTTTGTTGGCTCAGAGGGCACTCTCGGAGTAATCACAGAGTTAACTTTGCGACTTTTTGGTATTCCTGAAGTTATCGCATCTGCAACAATGCAATTTGAGACAGTGCGTGAAGCTGTTGACGGGGTAATTGAAGTTATTCAACTCGGCGTAGACGTAGCTCGAATTGAACTTGTCGATCGAGATGCGGTAGTCGCAGTTAATCGATTCTCAAATACAAACCTGCCAGAAAAAGATCTTTTGTTACTTGAATTTCATGGGTCTGCCGAGTCAACTGCGATTGATATTGCCCAAGCAAGAGAGATTCTTGAGCGGCACGGTGGTGACGGATTTTTGCAAACAACTGATGAAGCCCAGCGCAGAAAATTATGGCAGGCGAGACATGACGCTGGTTTGGCATGCAGGGCGCATCAACCCAATGGTCGTATATTTTCGACAGATGTTTGTGTGCCGATTTCAAAACTCTCTCAGTGTGTTGAAGAAACTAAAAAAGATTTAAGCGATTCGAAAATATTTGGGCCAATTGTTGGGCATGTGGGCGACGGAAATTTTCATGTTTTATTAACTTGCGACCCAGAAGATCGTCATGCAATTGAACAGCTTGAAGAATTTCATACACGTTTAGTAAAGCGCTCATTGAGTCTTGAAGGTACTTGTACCGGCGAGCACGGAATTGGCATCGGCAAAATTGAATATCTAATTGACGAACTTGGCAGCGAAGCCGTTGATCTCATGAGAACTATTAAGTCTGCGCTCGACCCGAATGGCATCATGAATCCGGGCAAAGTTGTCGGTGAAGTGTCTCTAATTGGTCTTTAACCGGTCTGTAATTAGTGCAACTGACAGATCAACAGTTTTTGCCCTTTGATGGCACGGCGACTTTGTATGAAGATTTTTTAGATTTTGAGTTTGCCTTGAGGGCATTTAATCAAATAAGAGATGAGAGCGATTGGGAGCAACCAGAAATAACAATTTTTGGTAACACGGTGCTTGAGCCACGTCTTTCAACTTGGCACAACGAACTTGGTGAAGGTTATAAATATTCGGGTGTGATGCGTCTTGCGCAGCCGTTTTCGGAAATACTCAGTGATATTCGCAACAGATGTGCTGAAGTTACTAACACACAATTCAACTCGGCACTGGTCAACTTTTATCGCAATGGTCAAGATGGCGTCGGTTGGCATTCAGATAACGAGGCATGTAACGGGCCAGAGCCAACAATTGCATCGGTCAGTCTTGGGGCAACTCGCCGCTTCGATTTGCGTCACCGCAAAACTGGCGAGACGATCAAAATCCAACTCAGGTCAGGCAGTTTGTTAGTTATGGCAGGTAAGTCGCAGCAATGTTGGGTGCATCAAGTAGCAAAGACTAAGAGAATTCATGAGCCACGCATCAACTTAACTTTCCGCCGCGTTATTCCAGAGATTGCAAACTAGAATTTTTAGGATGCAAACAAATCAATTCGTGATGTACAGCACTCAATGGTGTGGTTATTGCAAGCGCCTCAAGTCGATGCTCAATGCGGACGGCATCGAATTTACTGAAATTGATTTAGAGCAAAGTCCGGACGCTGCAGCGATAGTTGAGCGTGTAAACAACGGCAATCAAACAGTGCCGACGCTTGTGTTTTCTGATGGTGAAGCGATGACGAATCCGTCTGTCGCAAAAGTTAAAGAAAAATTAAGTTCACTCGCAACTAACTAATTTCTGTCGCGTGGCGACGGAATGATAACTGGGCCAGTGTCATCGTTAAGTGTCACAACATCAATTTTGTGTTCGTAAATGTTGCTCAGAGTTTCTGCGGTCATCGTTTCGCGCGGTGCGCCATCTGCAACTTGTTTGCCTCTTCGTAAAAGTACAACACGATCAGCAAACGACATCGCCACATTTAAATCGTGAAACACAGCAATAACTGTTCGGCCGTCATCAACTAGTGATCGCACAATTCTCATAAGTTTCTCTTGTTGGCCGATGTCGAGAACAGCAGTCGGCTCATCAAGTAGTAATAACTGCGTGTCTTGGGCCAAGATACGCGCCATTGAGACGCGAGCCTGCTCACCAATTGAAAGTGAACGATAAAGGCGATTGCGCATGTCGAGCACGTCGACTCTCTTCATCGCTATCTCAATCAAGTCTTGATCGGCACTTGTAGATTTTGGTCCACGACCCATTTCGACAACTTCTTCGACACTAAACGGAAACGAGACCGTCACCTGTTGAGGAAGAACTGCGCGACGGGAGGCTAGATCTGATTTATTAAGACTCGTGATTTGATCGTCACCAAAACTTACGGTGCCAGAATCAGGACTAAGGTCGCCAGCGAGAACACCAAGCAATGTTGATTTGCCTGCGCCGTTTGGTCCGAGAATTGCAACAAGCTCACCTTGGTTGGCATGCAAAGAAATATCATCGAGGATTGTCTTCGTTCCACGAATGACCGAAACATTTTCGCATTCAACAATCGGGCTTGTGCCTCGATTCATGTCCAGCTGCTTTCGCCTGAGCGCATTTTCCGCAACAACCATAAGAAGAACGGTGCACCGATTAACGCTGTGAGCACACCAAGAGGCAATTCTGCCGGTGAAAGCAAAGTGCGTGCAGCGAGATCGGCAAGAAGTGTGACAATTGCTCCGAGTAATGCTGCAGCCCATAATAAATCGCGGTGCTTAGGGCCGAGCACGAGACGTAAAATATGCGGCACAATTAATCCGACGAAAGCAATGATGCCAGTTGCGGCAACGGCGCTTGATGCAAGCAAACCGACGATTGCAATTGTTTGCAACCGCACGCGTTCAACGGGCACGCCGACATGAGATGCCGCGCGATCGCCGAGTGCCATTAGATCAAGCGTGCGTGCGTATCTCGTACTTAGCGCGATGCCGATTATTGCGAGCGGCAAAACCATTGCTACTGCGCGCCAGGTTGCCAGACCGAGTGATCCGAGACTCCAAAATGTAACCGTGCGAATCTGGTCGTCATCGGCGATAAAAACTGCGAGACCGATCAACGCGCCAGACAGTGCGTTAATTGCAATTCCGGTCAGAATCAAAGTCACTACATCGGTCTTACCGTCAACGCGCGACAAACCGTAAACTACGGCTGTTGCTAAAGTGCCGCCAATGAATGCAAAAAGTTGCACACCAAGTGTGATCTTGCTCAAGCCAAGGGTGATTGCAATTACCGCACCAACCGCGGCGCCACCTGAAACGCCGACAGTCGCAGGTTCGGCAAGCGGGTTACGAAATACTCCTTGCATTACAACACCAGCAACTGCCAACGATGCACCGACAACAATTGCCAGTGCAACACGCGGAAGTCGCACGTTCCAAAACACTGCGTGGCTTACGCTGTCGGTGTTCGTGCTGTGCGCGGGTCCTTGCAATATAACTTTGATTAGCTCACTAAATGAAATTGTGTATGCGCCTGTGGAGAGCGCGTTGAGTATGACGACGAATAATGCCACACAAAGAACTACGGCGACTATTTTTGGATTGATGCGTCGGAGGTCGTTCATTTGGTATGCGGTCGCAATTAGTTTGTTGCCGTCGTAAGTGTGTCAAAAGATTGCGCCAATCGGACAATTAGCGACCCTGTTCTTGGGCCAAATGAGAACAATAAATCGTCATCAATAGAAATTACGGAGCGAGTTTTAGCCGCAGGTGTTTGGGCGATACCAGGTAATTCGAGCAGGCCATCAATGCCTCCGACTGATTTCAGGCCGAGTGTTAGCACGATAATAATGTCTGGATTTGCTTTGACGATTGCTTCAGTTGTTAATGGTGTGAAAGATGCAAGTCCGAGATCTGTACCTACATCTATTCCGCCGGCGGATTGAATCATTTCATCGGCACCCGAGCCTTCACCTCCAAGTAAGAAAACTGATGCTGTTCCGCGAACATAGAGGAATGCAACACGCGGATTTATTTTTTTTGCGGTGGCTTGGGCTAACGCCTGATCTATTTTTGATTGCGTTTCATCAAGAAGCTTTTCGCCTGATTCGACAACACCGAGTGCTTTAGCAATGAGCGTTATTCGGGGCGCGATTTCTTTAAGTTGCCACACTTCAGGTGCCAGCAAAATTGCTAAACCGGCACCGCGAAGTTGTTGAATCGCCTCTGGTGGGCCAGAACGAGTGTCGCCAATAACTAAAGTCGGGCTTAGCGCGAGCACACTTTCGGCACTGACATCGTGACCGCTACTAACTTTTGCGATCGGTTTGAGAATTTCAAGAGTCGTCGTCGCGTCGCGGCCAATGATATTTTTCAGAAAGCCAAGTGAAATGACGATTTCGGCAATCGCATCGTTTAGAACAATTATTCGTGAAGTATCTGTAATCGTCACTGATTTTTTGTCGGCTGATTCAACTGTTACGGGTAGTTTTGAGTTCGGCTTGCCGATAATTGGCAACTCAAAATCTGCAGATGCGATGATGATCGGCCGAATTGTTTCGGCGCTCGCCACTGAAGTAGGTGTCTTTGTATTAGTACTTGAACTTGTGCAAGCCGAGATTGTCGGCGCGAAAAAAATGACTGCAAGAGCAACTCGCAGTGTGTGTATTGCTCTGTGTTTAACGCTGTGAATACAGCCTGGCATTATGACTTGATTCACGACATATCACTAGTTGTCATAGCCTTCTCAATCTACTAGTGCGAAGCAGGTTGGTAGAATTGACGAGATGAAACTTGCGACACATCTGTTGATGGCAGTCTCGATTGCTGGCTGTGCAACTGCTGCGCAAAATACTCAACCGCTAGTTGCGACTTCAATCGTTATTCAGACATCTACGCCTAGTGAGTCAACTGAGATAACTGGGACAACTGGATCGAGCACGAGCACACTTGCGCCGATGGTTGCAGAATCGCTCGTGACTGCTTCAACATCTATTCAACAAGCACCAGTATCAACAATGAAATTGACAACCACAACTGTTGCGTCAACCAGCAGGCCAAAACTTTCGGTCAGTCAAACAACGAACTTGAATCCAAATGGGACATCAGTCACAGTTCGCGGATCTGGCTATGACATTTCGAAAGGTGTGTATGTAATTGTTTGCACCCAAGCCGCACCAGGAACGCAATCTACTTGCGTTGGTGGGATAAATATCGACGGTTCATCGCCTAGTTCGGTTTGGGTTAGTTCGAACCCGCCGAGCTATGCAATCGGTCTCACAACAGCGTTTCAGCCTGATGGTTCGTTTAACATAGATTTGCTCGCTGTTGCTAAGAGCGGAGATTTAGATTGCACTTTAGTTAAGTGTGGTGTGGTGACCCGTTCTGATCATCTGCGGTATACAGATCGAACGCAAGATGTTTTTGTGCCGATCTCGTTTAATACGAATCCGTAGTTAGTTAATTATTTGTAGTACCCCCCGATACAAAGGATTTCAAAATGAAAAGCAAATCAATACTTCGCTCAGCAATTGCGCTGTTAGTTACCGCTGGAGCTTTCTCTCTGGTTGCATCGCCCGTTTCGGCAGCAGTTGGCGTGACTTTAAGTCAATCTACAAAACTCGCTGACCTTCAAGTGGTCTCAATCAAATTGGCCAGCATTCCTGCTGGTCAAGGTGTTTATATTTCACAGTGTTTTAAGCCTCAAATCGGTCAGCGTGCTGCAACTGGTTTGATTTGCAACGGAAGCATCGCCGAGCAAGGCACGATGATTTGGGCAACCACCGATGCTTCGCGTGGGTCGCAATCGGCGAGCACTGAATTGGTTCTAACAGTGCATTCAAGTTTTACAAAAGTTGACGCAAACAATGTCAGCAAAACTTATGACTGTGGCGCGAAGAATTGTTCAATCTTTGTTTATCGAGATCATCGTGGATTAGCTGACACAGCGCTTGACACAATCGTGCCCTTGAAGTTTTTGCCAACCCAAGATGTGGTTGTCACAAACCTCGGTCTTAAAAAAGATGGCGCCAAATATAAAGCCGGCACTTCGGTTGCAATCAGGGCCAGTAAACTCGTGACATCAAAAGGTCAGGCAGTGATGGTCACAAGTGTAGAGACACGTTCGATTTGTTCGACCACCGGCACTTCAAGTGTCAAGATTGCGTTCAGGAAGCCTGGCATTTGTTCAATCACACTTGCGGCTGAAGGCACATCAAATCTTGATCAAATGATCAAAACAATTACTTACATCGTTAAGTAATAGTTAAGTAATTAAAAAAAACTACGGCGTAATTACTTCAATTTTATTTTGTGTTGCGGCGCTCGCCTGGGCGTTGTCATATGTCACAAACCCAGTTAGGTCGTCACCAAGAATCACGCATGATGCAAGATGAATTGCGTCTAATGTGCGCAAGGTTGTCGGGCTGAGAACTGCGGCAATTGTTAGAACCTGAGTTGAAACTCGAATAACGCCGAACCTAGTCACAATTGTATTTAATTGCTTAATTAAGTTTGGATCAACTCGGGCAATGGCCCTGCTTACTTCTGTTCGTGCCAGTTCTGAGATAAATAGCTCATGTTTACAACCATCAATCCAACTACTTAGGCTCTTTGAATGTTGCTCGTTGACAATTAGTTTGACAAGTGCGGATGAATCAACGACGTATGCCACTAGTAGCGCTCTTTGTTGCGCATTTCTATTAGCAATTCACTGAGTGATGGTGTATTTGGTTTTCGTGATATTGGCTGAGGCAATTTCTTTTTAGAATTCTTTGCGCGAACGATCATGCCGCTGGCAATGTGTGTCGCCAATGGTGAATTCGGCAACGGTGATATCTGGGCCACTGGTCTGCCTCGATCAGTGATGATAATTGTCTCGCCGTTAGTTACTTCGGCTATTACTTCTGATGCATTTTGTTTAAGTGCTCGGATACCGACTTGACGCATGTGCTACATTGTAGCACTTAGGTGCACAAAAGTAATTGGAGCTTTTAGTTGAGCGGGCCAGTCACGGTCTCTGCAGCGTTGCGAAGAGCATTGGACATCAAAAGATTTTCGACACTTGACATTTCTTGAGAAAGAATTCTGTCAGGTCCTGGGCCATCAACAACTTTGCGAACCTCGGCAATAACTATCGTCAGAGCTGGCGAGGCGGTGAGTGGTGCACGAAAATCAATCGCTCGTGTGGCTGCGAGAATTTCAATTGCCAGAATGCGGCGCAAGTTATTTATCGCGAGTCGTAATTTTCGCGCGGCGTTCCATCCCATTGAAACATGATCTTCTTGCATTGCACTAGTTGGTATTGAGTCAACACTCGCCGGCGCAGCAAGTCGTTTATTTTCTGAAACCATGCTGGCCTGTGTATATTGTGCGATCATCAGACCAGAATCAACACCAGCGTTGAACGCCAAAAATGCAGGCAGACCCATTGACCGATTCGCGTCGAGCATTCGATCGGTGCGTCGTTCACTTATTGAGCCGAGATCACAAGTGGCGATTGCGAGAAAATCCAAAACATAGCCAACTGGTGCACCGTGAAAGTTGCCGTTTGAGCGAATCTCGCCAGAAGCGGTTACGACTGGATTATCAATCATCGCAGCCAGTTCTCGTTGCGCAACATTTAGCGCGTGCGTTATGGTGTCGCGAACTGCGCCGTTTACTTGCGGCGCGCATCGCAGCGAATAGGCATCTTGTACCCGAGTGTCATCTTGGCGATGAGATGCGACTAGCGGCGAGTTTTTTAGCAGATTAAAAATATTTGCGGCGCTTGCGACTTGACCAGGATGACTTCGCAGTGGCTCGTGCATTTCTGGTGCAAAAACTTGATCTGTGCCAAGAAGTGCTTCAACACTAAGTGCAGTGGCAATATCGGCGAGGGTGCAAAGTTCATTGAGGTCTGTGATCGCCATCAACAACATTCCGAGCATTCCGTCGGTGCCGTTGATTAAGGCGAGACCTTCTTTTTCGCGCAACACAATTGGCTTGATCTGATTTTCGTTCAGAACATCAAGTGCGGGTCGACGGTTTCCGAGTTTGTCAAATACTTCGCCTTCTCCCATTAATGCAAGTGCACAATGCGAAAGCGGGGCGAGGTCACCGCTGCAACCGAGCGATCCGTATTCGTAAACCACCGGGGTGATTGAAGCATTAAGCATCGCCGCGATTGTTTCGGCGACAACTGGTCGCACTCCGGTTGCGCCACTACAAAGTGTGCGCAGTCTTAAAAGTTGCATTGCACGAACTACTTCTGTTTCAACTACATCGCCCATGCCAGCTGCGTGCGAGCGAATTAATGATTGCTGCAATGCAACACGGTCTTTGGGCGCAATGTGTTTTGATGCGAGTGCACCGAACCCAGTTGAGATGCCGTATACAGGCAGATCTGATTTAGCAAGGTCTTCGACAATTTTGCTTGAGCGAGATATCGCTTCGATAGCGCCCGGAGAGATCACAACTTCAGAATTGTTGCGAGCGACATTCACAACAGAGTCGCGATCCATCCCAGAAGAATTGATGGTAACTTGCGAAGATTTCACGAATGAACTCTAGTTGTCAGGCAAAGAATTAGAAAATGTTATGAAGACTGCCCATAAACAGGTTGATCGTACGGTCGAAAGGCAAAGCGTCGAATAATTTCGCTATAACCGCCACTATAAAGCGCACCTATTAGCGCGGCACGCTCGAATGAGTTGAGCCGCTTGGCGGTTTCTGGCACCAAATACCAGGGTGTGGATGGCTCGTCATGGTGAGCAACATGCAAGTTGTTGTTGAGCATTAACAAGCTCATTAGCCAGCCAGCATCAATTATGGCAGTTCGATTTGATTCGTTACTGAGTGTTTTATGCTCGGCAAATGATCGCATCATATTCAGCGAATGCGAACCGAAGACTCCACCAACTAGATATTCAAACAAGGACATGTCGGCCAGGTGAGTGACTATAAAAACTACTGCAATGATTGCCGGAAGATGCAACAGCCAAGCACTTCGTGCAGTATCTATATTTCGTATTGCGCGCCATGCATCGGCTATGAAATATTGCACTGCACTAAACACTGACCATACTGTCAAACGAAAAGCGAGTGTGCGGTTGGCCCAATAGATCGAGCGCAATAGTCGATTGGATTTTCGCCAATTTTCTGGCAACGAGTAATCACTTTCAGTATCTAGTTTTGGATGAGTCAGAGTCGTGTTGTGGTGCGAGATGTGATCTCGTTTAAACGACAAAAATGGAACCCACAAAGTAACTGAGAGAGAGGCAAGTGCGGCATTAAGTTTTGGGTTTCGAAATGGATGGCCATGCACAAGTTCGTGCTGCAAACTTAAGTGCCACGCGCCAAACCAAGTTAGCAATGTAAAAGTTGCCCACCATGGTAAATATTCGTGCGTGAATACTGCCACGAACCAACCAAGGTAAACAGCAAACGCAACAATTATTGTTCGCCAGTCGCCTGGTGATTTAAGAAAAGTTTTACTCGAATTTCGCACGCAGTTATTTTATGCCAGCGCACCGGCAACACACTCACCTTTTCGCACAACTGCGTCAACTAATTTCACACCAGGTCTGTATGCAAGGTGAACGTAACTTGAAGAATTAAGTAGCGCAAAGTCTGCTTGCGCGCCAATGTGTAATGAGCCGATATCTGTGCGACGTAATGCTGCCGCACCGCCAGCAGTTGCCGACCATAATGCTTCATCGCAACTCATATTCATGTTCAAAACAGCTAGCGAAATTACAAGGGGTATCGAAGTCGTGTACGACGAACCGGGGTTGCAATCTGAGGCGAGGGCGACTGTAATACCCGCATCAATTAGACGTCGTGCATCTGGGAACTTCGACCGCGTACACAATTCTGCGGTTGGTAAGAGTGTTGCAACTGTCCGTCCGTTTGTATCTGCAAGTGCAGAAATGTCTGCGTCGTTCATGTGTGTGCAATGGTCGCATGAGGCAACACCGAGTTCAACGCCGAGTTGAATGCCACCGCCGTGTTGTAGCTGATTGGCATGAATTCGCAGACCTAATCCTGCTTTTGAGCCAGCGCCGAGAATTGCTCGAGCGTGATCTACATCAAATGCTCCACGATCACAAAACACATCAATCCATTTTGCGTTCGGGGTGCATTTCGTAATCATTTCACCGCAAACTAGATTGACGTACTCATCAATCTTTGACTCTGGTGGCACAACGTGGGCGCCGAGAAATGTCGTTTCGGTCGTGATGGAGCGTGCGACCTGTAATGATCTCGCTTCATCGGTTACCGATAATCCATATCCAGATTTAACTTCAAGCGTCGTTGTGCCTGTACTCAGCGCTTCATCGGCAAGTCTGCGGGCATTGTTGGTTAGTGACTCAGTGGTCGCGGCTCGAGTTGCTGCCATCGTTGTTCGAATTCCGCCAGCAGTATAGGTTTTGCCCGACATTCGTGCTTCGAACTCTGTAGCGCGGTCGCCCCCGAAAATTAGATGTGTATGACTGTCTACGAAGCCAGGGACAATCGCTCGACCACCGACATGAATTGCACTGTTTGCATATTCGCGTGGCAAGTTTATTGCTTCACCTGCCCAGGCAATCTTGTTGTCGTCGCCAACAACTAGCGCGGCATTATTTATGATTCCGAGTTTGCCACGCTCAAGGCTCGCATCGTTTGTTACCAGCGTGCTGATGCCTGTAACTACGAGCATTACGAACCGAACTTTGCGACAAGTTCCTTTACTCTGACAACAAAATCGTGGTGCTTATATTTATCAAATGAATCCCAGGTTGCGAAAGTACTTGTGTCTTTAACCTTGTCCATAAATAAAAGACCATCAAGGTGGTCGACTTCATGTTGGTATGTGCATGCGGTCATACCGCGGATGATTTCATCAATTTTGTTGCCGTTGCGGTCAAAGGCTTCAACACGAATTGATGTGTAGCGCCAAACATTGCCGCGAAAACCAGGCACCGACAGACATCCTTCGTTATTTTCAAACATGTCGTCATCAAGAGGTGTTAGTACCGGATTAATCAGAATAGTTAGAGGTACTTGTGGCTTATATGGATAGCGAGGATTATTGTTTACTTCGACTGCACAAATGCGTTGATGTCGAAGAACTTGTGTTGCTGCGAGTCCGGCGCCATTTGCATGTCTCATAGTTTCAACTAAGTCGTCGATAAAAGTTTGAATTTCGGTGGATTTAATTTCGTTTGGGTCAACTTCTGAAGCGCGAATACGCAACTCGGGGTGTCCGATGGTGGCAATAGTAAGAATAGTCATAGTGATTAAGTGTAATTACAGCACTGCGTTAATTGCTGAGCGCAAAGCCCCGGCAATATCTGGCATCGCACGATGTATTTGATCCTTAACTATTTGATCGCCGCCCACCCAAACGTCACGCACATCGGCACTAGTTGCACTGTGTACGAGATGCGCAGCGCCATTTTCGGCATCAAAAGATGCAAGCCGAACCGAGTTAGGTGAAACTGCTACAAAATCTGCGGGCGCCCCGACGACAAGGCCGTAAGTCTTTTGTCCAAGACATTTTGCGCCGTTGATAGTTGAAGCAATTAATAATTCATTGCTGCGGTGAACGCCCCGCTTATTTGTGATGAGTCGCTGGTTCATTTCGACTGCACGTGATTCTTCAAACATGTCGATCACGGCATGCGAATCAGTACCAAGTGAAAGCGACGCGCCTGCCGCAATTAGTTGCTCAGATGGCCCAATGCCGTCGGCTAGATCGCGTTCTGTTGTTGGGCAAAAACACGCCGTGGTTTTTGATCTACCTAGAAGCAAAATATCTTCAGCGGTTAGATGTGTTGCATGAACCGCAGTCGTAAATGATCCAAGAAGATTGGCGTCGCTTAATAGCTGTGTTGGTGTTCGGCCCGTTGCTTTGATGCAAGCACTATTTTCGGCAGGTTGTTCTGAAACATGAATATGCACGGCACGATCGTTTCGATATTTGGCAATTTGTTCGAGTTCGGCTTGATGAACAGCGCGAACGCTGTGCGGCGCGAGACCGATTGTATGCATCGCATTACCAGTGCCGAGATCTTCTACTCGCTTAAGCCATTGTTCGATAGTTAGATCGCAAAACCGCCGTTGCTCATCGCCAAGTTGTTCGCCATTGAGCCCGCCATGCAAATACACGACATCAAGCAATGTCAGCCGAATGCCTGCACGCTGAGCAGCCTCAATGATAACTTTGCCCATTTCATTTGGGTCGTCGTATTGTTTGCCGTTTTGTTGCTGATGCACATAGTGAAACTCACCAACATGAGTGATGCCAGCCAGTGCCATTTCGCTAAACACGGCCGTGGCAAGTGTTAAATAATTTTCAGGCGTTAGTCGGTTCGCAACTTGATACATCAACGTTCTCCACGACCAAAAATCACCGAGACCAGAATGTGTTCTTCCGCGTAGTGCGCGATGAAATGCGTGACTGTGTGCGTTGACAAAACCCGGCATCACGACACCCGCGATGCGCGAGTCGCTAGCACTCGGCGCAACATCAGATTCAATCTCCGTAATCAATCCATTGGAAAATGTGATGCGAACATTTGCCGAGCATGACTCGCCACCGAGCCACGCATACTGTGCGTGAACCGAACTCATTTTTCGCGCATTGGCAAGCGCACGCCGCGTTTATCGGCAACTTCAATTGCCAAGTCATAACCAGCATCGGCATGGCGGATAACTCCCATACCTGGGTCGCTCATTAGAACACGCGAAAGTTTTTCTGTTGCGAGATCTGTTCCGTCGGCAACACAAACCATCCCAGCGTGAATGCTGCGACCGATACCGACGCCACCGCCGTGATGAATGCTGACCCAAGTTGCACCGCTCGCAGTGTTGACAAGTGCGTTAAGTAATGGCCAGTCGGCAATTGCGTCAGAGCCGTCAATCATCGCTTCGGTTTCACGATATGGAGACGCAACCGAACCAGAATCTAAATGGTCGCGACCAATTACGATTGGCGCAGATAATTCTCCACTTTTGACCATTTCATTAAAACGCAAACCAAGGCGATGACGCTCGCCGTAACCAAGCCAACAAATTCGCGCCGGCAAACCTTGAAACGCAACTTGCTCGCTGGCAAGTCGCATCCACTTGGCGAGACCTTCGTCGTCAGGAAATTCTTCGAGTACTGCGCGATCTGTTGCGGCAATGTCTTGTGGGTCGCCCGAAAGCGCAACCCATCGAAACGGACCTTTGCCTTCACAAAATAATGGACGAATATACGCCGGTAAGAAACCTGGATAGTCAAATGCGCGATCGTAACCGCCAAGTTGTGCTTCACGCCGAAGCGAATTGCCATAGTCAAAAACTTCTGAACCCGCGTCTAGGAACCCGACCATCGCTGCGCAATGTGCGGCCATCGCGGCCCGTGAACGGTCAATGTAATGCGCTGGGTTTGTTGCACGAAGTTTTTCTGCAGCCTCAACTGTTAAGTCGTTTGGAACATAACTCATCGGGTCGTGCGCGCTCGTTTGGTCAGTGACAATGTCAGCGATGAAACCTTGAGCGAGAAGTTTTGGAAACATATCAGCAGCATTGCCGACTACGCCAACTGAAAGTTTCTTGCGCGCTTTTTTTGCGGCTTCACAACGGGCGACTGCATCTTCAAGTGAGTCTGCAACTTCATCGAGGTAGCGAGTTTCAACTCGTCGTTGCACACGAGTTGGGTCGACATCAATACAAAGTGCAACGCCATCATTCATCGTGATTGCGAGTGGTTGCGCGCCACCCATTCCACCCAAACCGGCGGTGAGCGTAATCGTGCCCGCAAGTGTGCCTTTGAACTTGCGTCGCGCGATTTCGGCGAAACATTCGTATGTTCCTTGCAAGATGCCCTGCGTCCCGATGTAGATCCATGAACCTGCAGTCATTTGTCCGTACATCGTTAGACCGAGATTCTCGAGACGCCTGAATTCATCCCAAGTTGCCCAGTCGCCGACGAGATTTGAGTTCGCCAGCAATACGCGCGGCGCCCACTCGTGCGTGCGAAACACGCCAACAGGTTTGCCAGATTGCACCAGCATTGTTTCATCAGGTTTAAGAGTTTGCATCGTGCGGATCATCGCATCAAATGCATCCCAACTTCGTGCGGCTCGGCCGGTGCCGCCATACACGACGAGGTCGTCTGGTCGCTCGGCAACTTGTGGATCTAAATTGTTTTGTAACATTCGATACGGCGCTTCAATTTGCCAATTCGCGCAAGTTAATTCGCTTCCACGTGGGGATCGCACAACCCTTGGTCCGCTCATGACCTATATTCTCGCCGATTTCACGCGCACCTTCACAATCTATGGTTTTAGTTAGGCGAGAGTGATGTGGGCGACGGAGCCTGAGATGAGTGCGATTTGATTATTGCTGGCGTTGAGAAACGCGTCTTGATGCTGAAGCGAAACATTCTCACCGTCTACTGAGATTTGAGCAGTATCAGAAACACAGACGAGCATCTCTGCTTTTGCTAGCAATCCGGGCCGAGTGATGTGAGTCATGACCCCCGAAGCCTTGCCCCGAACAGTCATTAAATTGAGATCGACAATCGGTCCGTCAACAAGTTTCGCAGTTGTTGCAATATCGCCGGCAAACACCGCGACTTCACCAGGTTTGCAAATAACTATTTCTCCACCAACATCAAGCACCATGTCTCCGCCAGAAATAATTAACAATTGTCGATGAACATTTTCAAAATGTGAAAAGTCGCAATCTTCAACGACTGGTGCAATCGCCACACGCCATGTCCAGCCAGAAACTCCAGGCGTTTGGCTTGCGATTTCATAACTCGTGCCACGGCCATTGGGCCACGGAGCCTTTAAATGTTCAACAAATCTTTGAATTGACATAATTTTGAATATATTAAAACTAGTGCATCACGAATAGCGACGGTAGTCCGCCAGTATGAATAAACACAATATTCGAATCGACTCCAAAATCGCCGTTCGCATCGCGCCCGAGTAGTCCAGAAAAACCCTTAGCACTATAAACAGGATCAAGCACCCAAGCGCCGCGATGTGCCGCCCAAGTTGTTGCATCTGCCGCAGCCTGCGTCGGTAGCGCGTAATCAGCACCCATGTAATTGGGATCAATAATTACATCGTCAACTGTTGCATGTGCAGTCTCGCCGAGCAGGTTCAGAGTTTGATTTGCCAAATCTGCGATGAGACGTGCACTCATAGCGACACCTTTAGCCACGCCGATGCCGATTATTTTTGGTTGTATTCTTTTTGGATTATTTGCACGGTCTCTAAGTAATCCCGCGACGAGCCCAGCATGTGTGCCACCGCTTGATGTCGTAAAGACAATCGCATCGGCAGCAAAATTTTGTAAATTACATTGCAAAATAATTTCGTCAAATGCATTCGCGTAGCCGATTGCACCAACAGCAGTGCTACCACCAATCGGGATTGAGTGCGGCCGCTGACCGTCACAAATTAATTTTTCGGTTAGTTCGGCGCGTGCAAGTTCAAGGTTTGACCAGTCGTTTGCATCAAGACCAGTGTGATGAAGGTGCGCACCAAACATCGACGAGAGCATTTGATTTCCTTCAAGATTTTTTGGCTTCTTGCCTGATAAAACAAGATGAGTTGGCAAATTTAATCGGGCGCCGGCAGCAGCTGTCATTCGACAATGATTTGATTGCGCGGCGCCAACTGTAACCAGACAAGTTGCATCGTTGTCGAGTGCTTCGGCGCAAAGAAATTCGAGTTTTCGGGCTTTATTGCCACCGACTCCAAGACCAGTTAAGTCATCACGCTTGACCCATAAGTTTGCGCCACTTTGAAGCTTGCCACCTGACTCAAGCGGTGTTGGCAAAGTTGCGAGAGCGATGCGGGTTACTCTCGGTTGCGCCACGAAATACCTTCTGGCCATCGACCAATTCCGCCGTCTTCGAGCAACATTCCGGTCAATGTGCGTTCAGTGTGATGTGATCGCCACAGCAGCATTTCTTGTGCCATTGGTAAAATTTCCGCAGGATCATAAATCATCGTTCGCCAAGTTGGATCAGATTTCAAATCAAAGGCCAACCAACTGCCATCGCCGAATTGCACGTATGCACAGTCGCGGTTGCGTCGCACCGCCAAATGCTGTCGCTCAAGCCGACGATCATGCGGCCAATTTTTTGCAGCGCCGTTCGGAGAGTCATCTATATATATATGACGCCAATCAAACTCGTATGACGCACCATTACGCCATTGCTCAGGTGTTTCTCCGCGCAGAAACGCGCCAAGGGGCATTCCGTCACATTGCAATGGCACCGGCGCGTCAATCGCCTCAGCAATAGTCGGCATTATGTCGACGTTCTCTGTGAATTCGTTTACAACACTGCCGTGTGCTTGTGGATTTTTTGGATCGCGAACGATGCCGATGATGTGGTAGCTGCTTTCGAAGAAGCCAAGTTTGTCTTTTAAGCCGTGATCTCCGAGTTGGTCACCGTGATCGGCAGTGATGATTATCAGCGTGTTATCCCATTCGTCACGTTCACGTAGCTTTTCGCATATTCGACCGACTTGAAAATCAACTTCGCCGATCATCCCGTAATATTGTGCGCGCATTTCGCGTAATTCAGATTCTAATTTTGGTGCTGCATTATGTCCAGAATTCATCACGGCTTCGTGAAATGGATGGCGTGATGTAGATGCAGTGATTGGTAGTTCAACTTCGTCAGGTGAATACTCACGCGCCCATTTGCCGGCCGCTGCATATGGTGGATGCGGGCGCAAATAACTCAAATGTGAAAACCAAGATGAGTTCGATATTGCATCGCGTTTCGCGAGCCACGTGAAAAACTCATCCGTAAGGAAAGTTGAAATACTTAAATTTTCGTGGCGATTTGGTTCGGTACTTAATGCGCCGTTGTAGTCGTCGCCCATGTCGTAGCCGTGCTTTTTTAAATGCTCGAGCCACGGCGGGTACGGTTCAGAAAGATTTAGGATGCGATCAAATCCCGGCAAGACATGTTGATAACTAGAGAGCCGCTCATCGTTTGGCGAAGCAATTGTGCGGGGATCAATACCTTGATCGGTGTATCCAAAAATTACAGGAGAGTAATCGTGACGAGTTGCAAGTCGTGCAACATTGTCGAATCGGTCATCAAGTGGCGTTCCATTTGCGCACACACGATGATTCATTTGGTATAGACCCGTATACAAACTTGCACGCCCTGGCGAACACGGTGCTGCTTGGCTGTAATGGTTTGCGAACCGCACCCCGTTGCGAGCAAGTTCATCTAGATGCGGCGTGCGAACGACCTTGTGACCTGCACTTGATAAACAGTCTCCACGAAACTGATCAAGCGTTATCAGTAGTACGTTAGGTTTCACCCTTGGCAGAGTACTACTGATTCGTAATTTTTTGGAAGAACTTTGATCTATTTGGGCTTACCAATGCGAAAGTCTGCTTCGTTGATTAGATTTTCACAAGCCCGAAAGACCTTGGTCAGTCGTGTCTCGGAAACTGCTGCAATGTCATAACCTACTGTTGTTTTGTCACTCAGTGCATTGCTTAGTGTCATGGCCAACTTTTTGCCGTCACGCAGTTTCTTGAGAACCTCAACTGCATCGTTATGTGATTGACCTTGGATGTAATAGCCAAGTTCGTTTACACACAATGCATCGCACACTCGTATGATCGCATTTTGTGCCAAAACGACCGCAACTCTTGTCGAAATTGTAGATTCGCGCTTCGCTGCAGCGAACATCTCACGAGAAATTTTGAGCATTATTTTTGCTTCAGATCTATTTCGCTCGCGTTTTCTTAACTGTATTCGTGCCATTACCACCTCTTGTTTGTGTCTTCGGTGACAATATGTGTGCAGGAAGTTTCCCGAATAGGCAGATACCTTCGCGCGAAACATTCATCCAAAACGGTGTCTTGGCGATTTTTGGAGTTGGTGTGGTGACAGAGGTTAGTGAGATTTCACGGCCAATTAATTTCGTGAGGTGGCGACTAATTTGGTGACCCAATTGGTCTGCGTGCAGTTGTGCTTGAGCATTTGAATGAACCACAAGTAAATCAATGTCGCTTGTTGGCGTTGAAGTTTTTCGTGCGTGGCTGCCGTAGAGAATTACAGATTCAATGCTTGAAAGTTTTCCCCTTAGATAGTCAACTGTTTTTCGGTCGAGATCATTCGAAACATCGAGAAGGTTTTTAAGATGGGGCATCAGAAAGTAATGGCTATTGATTTTATAAAGGTGTGTTACGCCGACTACTTGACGAGTTATAACTCCTTGCGTTTTGAGAGAATCAAGTGCATTTGATGCTGTGCTTGGGGATACATCAATCTGTCTTGCGATATCACGCACACTTAGTAATGCATCGACACTCAGGAGCAACTCGAGGGCTAGGGCTTGCGTGCCGCCAAATATTGCAGAAAGTGGATTTCTTAGAAGTTTCCCCTGCATGTGTCTAATTTATCTAACATATGTCTAAAAATTCAAACATATGCGATAAAGAATTACATTCGAGCCAATTGGTTTGGTGATTAGCTTTGGGCGGCTGCGAGTTCGCAAGCAGCCGGTGAAAGTTTAATGACGCGATTCTTTGCAGAGACTGGCGATTTATTGATGCCACTTCGCCATGCATCCAAAAATCTCCATGGCCAAATTTCACCTTGCAAAACTTTGTATTCACTTTGCGGACAAATTCGAGATATGCCAAAATGCGTATGACATCTTGTGACACGGGCATTACCTGAAGAACCCATTACGCCTATCCATTGACCTGGTTCAACTCGTTCGCCGACGGTTACCTTCACTCTTCCAAGATGTGCAAAGTAATATCGCACTCGGTCGTCGCCATGAATTGTGACGGTTAGTCCACCACGAGTTCCTGGCAGGTTGAGTTTTGCATCCCAATTATCTTTAGTCTCAACATTAATTACGATTCCAGAAGTTGGTGCGAGTACATGCGCATAACAACCCCCTATATCTGTTGCAGGGTAGTCAATGTGGTCTCGCGAATAAATCACTGGTACTTTCGAAAACGGAAAGACGTAAGTGAATGAAATTTTGTTTTCTTTCGGATCAGAACTTTGCGGCGAAGCGTGTGCTGGTGATGCGTCTGCTATTAAACCGAGAGAAAAAGAATACAACACGACAGCGAGTGATAGCCGCCGTATCATTTTTAAATTTCACTTATCTTTAGATAAGACCTCAGACGCGCGTTGCACGAGTAACTCTCGTTCATGACTTGTGAGTGGCCGTGAAGTTCGTACATTTAGTTCAACTCTGTCACCTTCGCCTGCGGCTTCAATATCGTCGACAAATAAAACTGTAGTTAAACCTTTAGTTCCTGCCAAATCACGCATTGTGATTGAAACCGTATTTGCGCTTGCGTTGCTTGGTGAAATAGTCATTTCAAGTCTTGTAGAAACCGGTTCTTGGCTTAGATTACGCACACTTGCCAGTTGACTATGTGGAATATGGACCGTGCTGACACCATCACGAAGCCGTGTGGTGACCATGCCGACATGTTCAACAAATCCATGGACTGGTTTCTGCCACCCTAATTCGGCTTCAATTTCATCGCCGACGCCGTATCGATCTTCAAGAAGTACAGCGAGTCCTGTGAGATAATCATTGACTCGGTGCTGACCACCAACTGCCAACCCGGCGCCTAAAAATCCAGCGCTTGATAAAAAGAAAGCAGCGTTTAAATTCAGTACGTTAAATATCGCGATCAGTGAAATTATCCAAGCTACAAGGCTGATGAAGTGATGCAGCATTCGTGTTGCGGCGTCAATGCGTTGCCGGCGACGTTGCTCGCCACTCTCAATTGTTTCTGCACCAATTCGTCGCACACTGTTCTTCCACCAATTGGCAGCGTTGGATGGACTTCGATCAGCGATTCGTCGCACGACGATACTTAAAATCGCATAAGAAATTCGCGTAAAAATAAAACATCCCACGATAATTGCGATTGCGATTACTGGATCGGTCATGTACTTCGTAAAACCCGTTTCTTCGACAGGTTTTTTTGCAGTGATAAAAGTAGCGAAAAAAGCCGCGATATGTAGAGGAAACATGTTGATATAGAGTTTGCCTGAGTTTTAAGTTAAATGTGCACTTTTTGTAGTGCTAGCACCATTTACGTGTTGTGACTTTAAATCGATTTGGGGCAATATAATTTGATGTGCTTAAAAAGAATCCGCTTTATATATCGATAGCTGTGTTTGTTGCACTTGTCGCACTTGGGGCGCTCGTGGCGTGGTTGTATACCGAAGATAACTCAACTGTTGTTAGTGCATTATCAAAAGTCGGTATTTCGAAATCGAGTACACCTGATAGTCCTGATACGACAGTTGCGGTAGATCCGGCTAGCACGACTAGCACGACTAGCACGACTAGCACGACTAGCACGACTAGCACGAC
>CALACK010000179.1 GCA_937890395.1 uncultured Acidimicrobiaceae bacterium
TAATTAATTGATCAACTCGCCGTCGCGTTCGCGCGGTGCAAAAAATTGTCTAATTAATGGTTCGAAATGTTCAAGTGGCTCACTTTTGTAGTCGGCATCAAATGCAACTTGGTCGTACTTCGCGCAAAACTCGGCGGTGTAGTCAAAGTATTGGTTATCGCGGAACTTGTCGCGAGCATCTTTATCTAATCCAATATGTTGCCAAAAGTAGTAGCCCTGAAAGATTCCGTGATGCTCAACAAGCCAATGATTGGCTGGCGACACCACTGGATACAAAATTGCAGCAGCAACGGATGCGTGGTTGTATGGCGAAAGGTTGTCGCCAATGTCGTGAATTAACGCGCACAAAACATATTCGTCATCACGACCGTCGCGTTGTGCGAGAGTTGCGGTTTGTAGACAGTGCTCAAGACGATTTACAGGGAAGCCGCCAAAGTCATGACGCAAATATTCAAGTTGTTCGATGATGTGATCAGCGACGCGAGACTGCGTGACTTGAAGTTGAACCATGATGTTGTCCCAATCTTGCTTTGTTGACTCGCCAAAAGATTTGAATGTCGCACGAGTCTCAAGTTCATTGCTCGAAGTCTGGGCATTATGTGATGTGTCAATTGTCATGAGCCGAGACTATGAGGCGAATCGTTACTTTCGCTAGTTCGCTAGTTCGGCGGCTGAATCACTGGCTTAATTTATGGTGTCGGATTTTGGGAGACGCGTGTCAGCCGTCACAGGAAATGGCGTAAATACAGGGTTTTATTGGGTATCACACCCCAAAACTGCAAAGAGAGTAGGTTCGCAGTTGCAGGAATAATCCTGCAGAAAAAGGAGAAATTTAATATGACACCTGGATTCTGGACAAGCTTTGGAGAACTCGTTCTCCTGGCAATTCTGCTCGGCGCAGTCACAACCGTAATTGATTCGGTTCTTGGCGTAGTCGGGTTAAGTGCAACGATCAAGAAGCTCCCAATTATCGGTTCAAACTGGACACTCATCGTGAGCATCGCGATGATGGCAGTTATTGACCTAGACGTCGTAGGCGGCTGGGGAATTGCTTTAAGCAGTGACTGGATGAAGTGGGTCGCAAACGGCGCAATCGTCATGGGTATGGTTCCTGTGAAGGATGCAGTTGTTTCGATGATCGGTAAAGGACTTCGAGCCTAAGAAGCGGGTTTCCGCAACTTAAGAATTCGAATTAACAATTTAGGAGCCGCCGGATTCTTCCGGCGGCTCTTTTATTTGCCGAGTTATTTGACGGGATATTTACTGAGACGTTAGTCGAGACTTGTGGCACTCTTAACCTTCCTGCTGCGGTCGTATCTATTCTCGTTAGCACCTTTGTCGACTTTCTTCGCCTTTCTCACTACTGACGCCCGCGCCAAAGGTTCCGTGACTGCCAATGGTCACATTGTTCGTAGTCTCTGTAATTTCGCCAAATGGGGTAGTTTGTAGCCAATGTTTAACAAGTTGATCAAAGCAGACACAATTCGTAAAGCCTGGGCCGTTTACCCTCGCCAGTCCAAAATTCGGATTCCGGCCATGTTCGTACTTGGTTTGATTGGAACAGCGCTCGAGGCTCTAGGTATCGGTCTAGTCATTCCAGTTATGACCACAATGAGTAAAGCCACAACCGGCAATAGCGGTTCAGTTTTACAGCCATTGTTTAACTTTTTTGGGATTAGGGCAGTCGGCACGATGGTTGGAGTTGCTGTTCTATGCATCGTGGCGACTTATTTTGTGAAGAACTTATACAAGCTATTTTTTGGTTATATCTCAGGCCGGGTCAGTAATTTTACGAGTCATCAAGTAACTTCACAATTGTTTAGGTCTTATCTAACTCGACCATATACATTTCACTTACAAAGAAACTCTTCAGATTTGTTGAACTCAATGCAGCAAGAAGCTGGGATGACGATCGGTTTAGTTGGCAGTTTTGTAGGACTAATTCAAGAACTTTTACTGGCGAGTGCTGTGATTTGGTTGATGGTCTACACTGAACCTGTTGCTGCGGTTTCAACAGTTTTAATTTTGGTTTTGGGAAGCCTTTTGTATCTCAAAGTAACGAAGCCGCTGACAATACAGTTTGGTCAACAGCGCCAAAAAATTCAGGCGCCGTTGACAAGATACATGTTGCAGGGATTTGGCGGCGTAAAAGATATAAAAGTTCTCGGTCGTAGTAATGTGTTCTTAAATCAATACGAAAGTCAAAATCTGATTGTCCAAAATGCAGGTTTGCGTTACGGAATTCTAAAGTCAATTGCTCCGATGTGGA
>CALACK010000180.1 GCA_937890395.1 uncultured Acidimicrobiaceae bacterium
CTAGCGAGTTTTCACGAGCAGTCCAAGCAGCTCGAAAATAACCTAAGCAAAACAAACCACGCGACAACTGATACCAACCTGTCGCATTTAAAAGACCAATCTTGAGCTCTTCGGTAGCCAAGAGAACACACTCAGACTGCTCACGACGACTTATGGGGTTATCTGATGTTGATTCAACTGCCTTTCGCAACAAAACTACATAACTATGTGAGATATCCAAGCCCACTAGATTTAGCGCAATGACTAGTAAACGGTCAGCTTTGCGAATTTTGTTGGAGGCATAAGCCCTGTTAGATAGTTCAAAAAATTTGATTGACTCTCGTTTAAGCTTGTACTCAGATTGATTCAAAAAATTTTTAAGAAACCAAAAAACCAAAGAAGATGGCAAATAATTTAAAATCGTTGATCTAAGTTCTTTCAGTCCACGCTTAGGTGGCCACTTGTCGTATTTTTTCTTATGCTTGGCGATTTCTCTTGAATTTGATTTCACGAGCAACAGTCTAGAACTTGCTTAAAAGATAAATTACGCACCGCGAATCTCTGAAAAGTGTACCGATTGGGTGCTAATCTTTGGGAGTGTCGAACGCGCTTGGATTAGAGAAAAATAGTAAAACGAGCAGCGCTAGCGACCGTAGCTTCGGGATAATGTTCGGTTGCATATTTATTATCGTTGCTGCGCTGCTGCGATTTCGCGATGAGCCAGAGGAACTACAACTTTTACTTCTTGCATTGAGTTTTTTAACTTTTTTGGCTTCGTTTACTCGACCGAGATTGTTGCGCACGCCAAATAAATTATGGATGAAGTTCAGCCTATTGTTGGCTCGTTTCGTTAGCCCAATTATTCTTGGGGTGTTGTTTTATATATTCATATCTCCTCTAGCACTTGCCCTGCGACTATTTGGTCGAGACGAATTGCGCCTTAAATCAAAGAAACTTACAACTAACTGGCAAAGCCGAAAAATCGATGGTTATTCATTAGACTCTTTCAAGAATCAATACTAAGAAGTATCGGGGTTTCTAATGTCATTCTTAAAAGAGTTTCTGAAGTTTCTTAAGCACAACAAGAAGCTTTGGCTCGCACCAGTTATATTTGTTTTGCTCATTATTGGCGGGCTGTTAGTGCTGGCACAGTCTTCGCCACTTGCGCCGTTTATCTACGTCCTGTTCTAGATGACCGCAATCCTTGGTATTTCTGGCTATTACCACGATTCCGCAGCCTGCCTTGTCGTAGACGGCGAGATTAGATCTGCAGTTCAAGAAGAACGATTCACTCGAATAAGACATGACGCCGACTTCCCCACTAACGCAGTCAAATATTGCATTGAATCTTCCGAATTAAGACCAGATCAAATTGACTACGTCGTGTTCTATGACAAGCCATTTTTGAAGTTTGATCGAATTCTCGAGACGTATTTAGCTTTCGCTCCAAAAGGCTTTCGATCTTTCTCACGCTCTTTGCCAGTCTGGTTAAAAGAGAAATTATTTCAGAAACAAGTAATCGCAAAAGCACTTGAGCCAATATTTGGCGACCTCGGTGATCGGCTCCTCTTCTCTGAGCATCATATAAGCCATGCTGCAAGTGCGTTCTTTCCGTCGCCGTTTAAAGATGCAGCAGTACTGACGATGGACGGCGTTGGAGAATGGGTAACAACATCTACGAGTATCGGTCGTGGAAATACTCTTGAGACTCTCAACGAAATTCATTTTCCACATTCACTTGGTCTTCTTTACTCAGCATTCACTTATTACACGGGTTTTAAAGTTAACTCGGGTGAATATAAAGTCATGGGCCTCGCACCATACGGAGAGCCGAAATTTGTCGACGTTATTCGAGAAAACTTGATCAACATCAGTGATGACGGGTCATTCTCTTTGAATATGCAGTATTTTAATTATTGCACTGGCTTGACGATGACCAATTCGAAATTCGCTGATCTATTCGGTGCTCCGGCACGAGGATTCAACGATGAACTCACTCAACGCGAAATGGATCTTGCCGCATCAGTGCAGAAAATAGTTGAAGAAGTGATGATTAAGATCTCGCGAAATATTCGCCATGAAACAGGCATGCGTAATTTGTGCTTAGCAGGCGGAGTTGCTTTAAATTGTGTCGCTAACGGCGTGTTACATCGTGAAAATATTTTCGACGATATTTGGATACAGCCTGCCGCTGGAGACTCAGGAGGCGCAGTTGGTGCGGCACTCGCTGTTTATCACCTTGGACTTGATCGAGAGCGCGTTTTGAGACCAAACACAGATTCAATGAGTGGGTCATTTCTTGGACCAGAATATTCGCAAAGCGAAATCGTTACTCGACTGAATGCATCCGGAGCAATCTTTAAAGAACTAACCGATCAAGACGTTGCAACTTATACAGCGACTGCGCTTGCTGCCGGCAAATCTGTTGGCTGGCATCAAGGCCGTATGGAGTTTGGTCCGCGGGCACTGGGCTCGCGTTCAATCTTGGCAGATCCACGCTCGCCAACTGTACAAAAGCGACTAAATCTTCAAGTAAAGAAACGCGAATCGTTTCGTCCATTTGCGCCAAGTGTGCTTCGTGAAGATGTCTCCGAATGGTTCGACCTTTCAACAGATAGCCCCTACATGTTGCTTGTTACTGGTGTCGCATCATCAAAACTTAGCCAGGCCAGCCTTGCCGATAGCGAGAAAACCGGCATTGCGCGCCTTGAAGTACAACGCTCGGTTATTCCGGCTGTCACTCATGTTGATAATTCAGCGCGAGTGCACACAGTTGCTCGTGATGTCAACCCTCGCTATCACGCTTTATTGACAGAATTCAAGGCTCAAACTGGTTGCCCAGTGCTAGTGAATACATCATTTAACGTTCGAGGCGAACCAATAGTAGAGACTCCCGAAGACGCTTTTCGATGTTTTATGAGAACCGACATTGAAGTTTTAGTAGTCGGCAATTGCTATCTTCTCAAGACAGAACAGCCTAAACATTTGATTGACAATACAACTTTTGATTTGGATTAGTCTCCTCGAATGATTACAAAGTTTGAAAAGAACTCTTGTCTGTTGTTAATTGATGTGCAGGTCGGTGTTGATGTGCTTTCGCATTGGGGTGGGCCGACTGGCCGGCGAAACAATCACGATGCCGAAGTTAAAATGTTGAATTTACTAGCAGCATGGCGCAAAGCGAATCTGCAGGTCGCCTTCACTCGTCACGACTCGCGCGAAGCAACTTCACCATTGAAGTTTTCGCTGCCCACGGGTGCTCAAAAACCAGGATTTGAACCAACTTCAACCGACATTGTCGTCGAAAAAGACGTCAACAGCGGTTTCATCGGCACTTCACTAGAGGTTCAACTACGCCGCACCGAAATCACACGCTTAGTAATTGTTGGGTTCTTTACAAATTTCTGTGTTGAGACGACAACGAGAATGGCAGGGAACCTCGGCTTCGATACATACCTAGTTGATGATTGCTGTTCAACATCAAATCGCGTCGGCCCAGACGGTATTGATCGAGACCCAGAGTTGGTGCATGCAATGACTGTGGCCAATCTGCACGGAGAATTCTGCACCGCAATTACTTGCGACGATGCGATTTCCCTAATAACCGTTGACAATCCGGCGCTTATTCGCTGCCAAGGCAACGAATAAGAACTAGTTTTTAAAATAGCTCTTTTATCTAGCTCTTCTTCTTTTCTTGCTTCTTCAGTCGCTTCTCTTTGAGTGAGAGTTTTGCCGCTTTTTTATTATTTGGATTACTTTTTTGTTCTTTATTTGCCATGACTGTTCTCCCTATTTTTGAAATTAACTAGCCGTATTTCTAACTCACTATCTAACTAAACATTAGTCGCTTAGACGATCTACGCACGGTCAGTCTGTTGTCGGTTTGAAAGCGCCTCAAGAGTTGCACAGAGGTCAGATGCAGATCTATCACTCTCAAGTGCTTGCCAAACAAAATCGGATTGCGACTGTGGAGCCAATCCCTTGAGCGGTGGGTCACGATCAAGATTCGTCGGAAACGCATACCCCTCGGCACAGGCTGCAATGCTATTTTGCAACGACTGGCGCGACCAACCGTCGGCTTTTCGTTTCTGCAAAGTTGGATAGATCGCATTTGACATCTGTTGTCGATCTACGGTTTCAAGTGTCCGACCAAACGCAGAGCCGATTTGCATCAGATTTGCCATCCGCTTTATATCTAAAGTCTGATTTGTGCCGGCTGCATGAAACACAGCCGGGTTAAAAAATGCTCCGTCACCCTTTTGTAAAGGTAACTGCGCAAAATTTTCTGCGAAATAGTTTCTAATCACCGGATTACGCCACGCAACGTAACCTGAAACCATTTTTTGCGAATGCGGTAAGTACATGGTCGGGCCCGTCTCACGGGGCATATTCGTGTGAGCAACAGCACCTTGAAGAGTCAAAACTGGCGACAACAAATGCACGTGTGTTGGGTAATCGAAAGCCTGTTCGTCAGTTAAAAATCCCAAGTGATAATCACGATGTGGCTGCTGAGCATCTCCACCAGGATTAACGACATTTACCTGAGTCGTAATTTGATAAGCAGGTCCGAGCCATGCGGTAGCAATCAACGAAATAAAGTCGTTGGCGTAGTAATCAACGAACGCATCTGGATCACGCAACGCAAGTTTTTCTTGCACATTCCAAACACGGTCGTTTGACCCTGGTTTGGCGTAATGATCGCCCTTCGCTTCACCTCGCGCATGCTGCTCTTCGATGATCTCCCAATACACATTCGAAACCCGATCAACAATTGCCGTATCAGGGTACATACCCTTGAAAGCAACTATGCCCGGGCCAGAAAGCAACGCTCGACCTAGTTCGGCCATCACCGCTCGCCGTCC
Organism: uncultured Acidimicrobiaceae bacterium; assembly: GCA_937890395.1. Classification (GTDB taxonomy): domain Bacteria; phylum Actinomycetota; class Acidimicrobiia; order Acidimicrobiales; family Ilumatobacteraceae; genus BACL27. Next base: position 4,842 of record CALACK010000180.1, read on the forward strand.
GTCTCGACTCGAAATCTGTGGTAGCAACTTTTCGCAGTCGTAGACGAGAGTATTTTGCTCAACCGACGAAGCAAATTTATAATCACTCAAAAGTGTCTTCGATTCAGCAAGCACTTTCAGTTCGGAGAGTTGATCGCCGGTATTACTCACCCATCCAGATTGATCAGACATATCTTTCAGATTAGTCGCGTTGCTCAAGTCTCAGCGATTGCCACGAACCGTCTGCTGTCCATCCGCCGTCAACTGGCAACGCCACTCCGTTGATAAAACCAGATTTAGCACTGTCGCTAAGCCAAGCAATCGCCTGTGCGATATCGTCCGGGCGAGCGAATCTTGCCATCGGAACATGATTAGTGATATCGAGATCGGTATACGAACCACTCGCCTGATCCTTATGATCCATTTCAGTCTTGACCCAACCAGGGCACACGGCATTAACACGCACTCCTCGAGCACCCCATTCAACAGCAAGAGTTCGAGTTAGACCAATTAGGCCGTGTTTACTTGCGTTATAAGCGGATCGATCGGCGATGCCTTGCAGCCCCGCAACAGACGAAACGTTCACAATGCTGCCCACACCAGCGCTAAGCATGAGTTCACCGAAGGCTTTACACAACAAAAATGGCGCCACCAAATTCACTTCTAAAACCTTTCGATATGTCGCTGCAGAAGTTTCTAAAGCCGACTCTATATTCGAAATACCAGCATTATTGACTAGTGCGTCTACTCGTCCAAACTTCTTAAAACTCTCGACCGCAGTAATTGAGACAAAGTTTTCGTTAGTGATATCTCCAGTGAACGCAATTGCATTCTTGTAGCCGGTCAAATCTATTTGTTGTAGATCAATTAATACCAAAGACCAGCCGAGTGCATCGAAAAGTTCAGCCGTCTTTCTACCAATACCTTGCGAAACCCCAGTAATGACCCCCACCTGAGTGGCCACAGGTTGAATCACGCTGTGAGATTAACTATGACGCAGCTATTTTGCGAGTACTTGACCGCGCGATGGCGCTATGTGTCAACACGGCGGTTACGCCTGATGCAGATTTGATAGTGCCACCATTCAAAACAAAGGCATCAGCAGCCATCCCCAAGCCAGTATTATCAATATCTCCGACAAGGACCGTATAGCTAAAGATGAGACTTGTTCCACCTGTACCTTCAAGGTACAAAACTTTATTGATTCCATCCGATAGGACCGATATGTACGGAGAACCAGTGATCACAACAGGTGCATCAAAAAGGATTTTCACTTGAATGTTCTGACCAGGTACCCATTTGCCACCCGGTTCTTTAAATGCAATTGTAACTATTTTAGGCGCTGCACTAGACGCAACTGTCGTAGTAGTCACTGTTGATGCGACAGTCGTCGCAGTAGTGACAGTTGCAGGTGCGGATGATCCTAACTTTCGAGTTGTTGATTTCGCAATTCCTGGGTGCGTCAGTGTCGCAGCAGTTCCGTTGAGCGATTTGATGGTTCCACCGTTCAGCACAAGTGAATTTGCTTTAAGGCCAAAACCAACATTGTCGATATCTCCAGCAACAGCCATATATGAAAACAGCAGGCTTTGAGAACCTGTTCCACCTACGTATGACATTTTGCCAATTGTCTCAGAATCTAAATAGATCTGAGGTACACCGCTGACTAAAACACCCATATCAAAAGTGATTACAACATGAATAATCTGACCGATTAAATAATAAGTGAGAGTTGAACTCGGCGCAATCGCAACTGAAGTGATCACAGGTGCCGTGAATGTGGCGTTATCTAGTGCAACCCAAATTTTTGTTTTACCTACTTTGGCACATACCAATCTTGCTGTACCGACAACGGTGATTTTACCGGTTGCCTTACATTTAGAACCTGCGCTGGCTGCAGCCTGAGCCTGAGTTTGCAAGCCTCCAAGTAGACACAACGTGATGAACAAACCGACAAGTTTTTTACTCATTCACAAATCCTAGCCAAAAATACAACCTTGATGGCTCATAACTAGGTTCGTTTGACTGTCGTTGATTGTGGTGAACCCAAAAGGGTGCGTTGGGCGTTTCCGGCAGTGTCTGTAATCGAAAAATTCGTCGAAGCTCTAAGTGTCGAAAGGTGATCGTCATTATCACGTTCTGCCGTCGACCATGCGGTAATCGTGCACACCGTAGTAGAAGTTTGGACAATACTACCGATGATTGAGATTTTGTCCCAAGTGAAATCTTCATCAAAATTTCTCGAAAGCGTTGAGCATGTAATTGGTTCATCACCGGTGACTGTGAAAGTCAACGTGCTAGTAGTCGAACTACCGGCGCCACGAAGGAGAGTAACGATTGGTGCCCGTTTATCGGCCACAACTGTTGTAGTTGTAGTAGTTGTTGTGGTCGCCGCCGCAACGGTCGTTGTAGTGACCGCAATTGTTGAAGTTGTTGTTACAGCAACCGTGGTTGTAGTAGTAGTTGTTGTGGTCGCCACCGAAACAATCGTCCAGACAAGCTTCTTGCCCGATTTCGCGCAAACAAACTTCGTGGCAGCCACAGCAATAACTTTGCCTGCTTTTGCACATTTTGCGCCAGCACGGGCTTCTGCTGAAGCCGTAAACGGTTGCACACCAAATATAACTAAAACACTAAAAAATAAACAAGATGCCACAAACTTTTTCATAATTGGCAATTTAAAAGTTCGTCCAAAAAAGCTCAATACCCATAACTAAGGACCAACCAAACGAGTTCCAGAACGAGAAATTCTTGAATGGGTTAAATCCGCGCTGACCCCCGTGAGCGACTTGATCGTGCCGCCGTTTAACACGAACGAATTTGCGATCAATCCCACTCCGGACTCAACATCACCCGCCACAACGGTATACGAAAACATCAAACCTGTTGTACCATTTCCGTCCAAAAATGGTGTTTTGCCGATGGTGCTGGCATCGAGCATCACATACGGGGATCCAGAGACAACGACCGGAATTGAGAAAGTAAACGCAACTCTCACGAATTGGCCGATGTTATAGGTGCCATCTGCATCGGGCTGGCGAAAAGCAACAGACACAATCTTCGGGATCGCAGTCGACACGGTTGTCGTTGTTGCAGTCGTAGTCGTTGTTGTGGTTGCAACGGTTGTCGCGGTCGTCGATGGAGAAACAACCTGAGAAGTCGTTGCGGCTTTAGAAATTAGGATCCAAGAAAGTTTTCGATTCACACGACCACAAACAATTTTTAGATCAAAAACGTTGATGACTTTGCCAGCTTTCGAGCAACGCGAACTTTTTTTGCTACCGGCCCCGTAATTAGAAATTAGGATCCAAGAAAGTTTTCGATTCACACGACCACAAACAAGTTTGACATCGGAGACTTTAATGACTTTGCCAGCTCTTGAGCAACGCGAACTTTCTTGGCTAGCTGCCCCAACTACTGATGACGATCCAACCAGCAGACAGACAAGTGCCAGGCCCAGAAAAGCCTTTTTCCCCATAAAATCATTTTATCCATCGGGGATCGCGAAATACCACTGGTCAGCTTTAACCCTTGCTGGGCAAGAAAATGGGATTGTCTCAAGAGCAGTATGCGACTACTCGCGAACATAGTTTCAGTTAATATCCTTATGCGTTGATCTGCAGTTGACGATTTCAGAACCAGCTGTGATCGTTGTGAACATACACAAAAACTTGACGATTTTATTTGTACCGACCGCACCCGTTCCATCCAAAATCGCCGACACATTACCTGCCAGAGTCGCAGTATGTCCTGATCGATTCCAGATGACAAATTCGAAAGATGATCCCAAAACCTCTCCGCTGTAGGCCAAAGCGATATTTGCGCCAGTATCTATTGTTAAAGCTCTTGGAGCAGTCGTAGTAATGATATTGAAAAGAGTGTTATTAACTAACTGCGCTGCAGTCAGGGTCGCATCAACATCTCTTAACGAAACAGGCGCATACCTACCTACTAAACCAGTCGCACCCCTATCTCCTTTCGGGCCGGCAGTACCTAAACCCTTTTGTCTCAATATCACTGAATACTCAATTTTTTTGCAAACTTTTGAGACTCTCATAACACCTGTCCGCTTATGCGCACATGCGGAAATGTCTGCAGCACTAACCACGTCAACTGCAACGAGAGAAGAACTAAAAACAACCAGAACCAACAACAAAGTTTTACTTTTTGCAGAATTTTTCATATCATCCAGTTCGCTCTCTTGACGCAACAATTGGCACGGTGAATCTCAAAAACTAATTAGACGTTAAATGACTGACAAGCAACGACTTCAGCGCCAGGGGTGATTGTTATGAACATGCACAAGAACTTGACAATCTTTCCTGCGGCAACGACTCCAGTTCCAGTCAAAGTGGCTGTTGCGCTGGCGACCAAAGTTGCGTTTACCGCTCCCCTGTTCCAAATCGCGAATTCAAATGATGACCCCAGAACTTCACCGCTATAAGCCGAAGCGATATTTGGGCCTGTATCCATTGTCAAGTTTCTTGAAGTACCCATCGTGATGATATTAAAAAGAGAGTTATTGACTAATTGAGCAGCAGTCAAAGTTGCGGCATTGTCTGTCAAGGCGACAATCGCATACTTACCGACCGTTCCTGTAGCACCAGTATCGCCAGTCGCACCTTTTGGGCTTACTTCGTCTTGACTCCATACGATTGAATATTCTTTTGACTTGCAAACCTTCGCAACCCTCAAAACACCAGTGCGTTTATTAGCGCACCCAGAAATATCAACCGCAGACGCGCTCGTTACATACGATAAAGTCGACCCAAGAACAAACGCAACACTTAACATAATTAATGATTTCGAACTCAACCTTATAGAAAACATTGAACCTCTATCGTTTGTAAAGAAAACCCAATAGAACAAGGATGTTTAAAGATTAGAGCAGATTGTCTTGCTTTTTGCGGATTTACTATTCAAATTCGAAATGTGCTGCGACTCGGTTATTACGAATGAGTCGATCCATCTGGCATTATAGCCCCTTGCAAAAAAGCGCCAGTGAAATTAACTCGTTTAAGTATCGCTCCGCTCAGATTTGCGTTCTGCAAATTTGAATAACTCAAATTGCATCTCGTCAGATCAGCATCCCTAAGGCTCGCACCCGTAAGGTCAACATTAGACAAATTCGTATCAAGTAGGTCCGCTCCTGAAAGATTCACCATAACTAATCGAGCAAAAGATAAATCACTGTCTGAAAGATTTGCATAACTAAGGTCTGAACCTGATAAATCTGCGTCTGACAAATTAGCGTTCAATATATTCGCACTGGGAAATGACGCGCCACGCGCATCAACTCTGAAAAGATCACAATCTATTAAAATGGTTTCGCGTAAATTAGAGTCTTTTAACACCGAGTTACTGAGATCAGCACCAGTCAGATTTGATCGTACTAAATCGGCGCGACTCAAATTTGCCCTCACAATTTTAGCATTGTTCAATCGCGCGTTCGAGATATCGGCATCTCGTAAATTAGAGTTTGACAAATCAGCGCCACGCAGATCAGAACCTTTAAGGCTGGTGCCTGCCAAATTCGCCGAATTAAAATTTGCACCGCGCAATTTTTGGTTTGAGAGATTTAGATTAGTCATATAAACTTGTACCGCTAGAGTACTTAAGATGTCCGTTGTAGCCAAACTTCTTTGTTTTGGACTCTCGGCATCAACGCTCGGCTCTGCAGGCAGTTCGAATCCAAATTACTGCGTTGATCAAAATCGCAGAAAAATTGTACAAACCGTTTATCCTGTTAATGAAGTCAAAGTACTGAACAAAATTAGGACTAAAGACAAAGTTGTTTTCATCACTATTGATGACGGGGTCACAGTGTCTGATGACTTGGCAAAGTTCATCGAGAAAAAACTGTTACCAATTACAACTTTTGCCCTTGCTGGTGAACTTTGGCGAAATCGCGATTGGTTTACACAACGCGCAAACATGACATTCGAGAATCACACAAATACACATGCGCATATGACCCTGATCGAACCGGAACAACAGATCTTTGAGATTTGTCGGGCATCGCAAGTGATTAAGAATGTCACTGGAGAGCGCCCAGTCTTCTTTCGACCACCAGGAGGTAGTTGGAATGAAGAGGTTCGCGAGTCTGTGGGTCGTAGTGGCATCAAGTATTTACTGTTGTGGAATGTTCAAATTTACAGAGGATCAACATCAATGGCGGGTCGAACATCACTCAGCCCAGGAGACATAATTTTATTGCACTACACACCAAGTCTTAAAAACGATCTGAAGATCTTGCTAGCGATGATCAAAACAGCTGGTTTGCGACCAGCACTATTGCGCGATTACCTACACTGACCAAGATTTCAAAGAAATTGAAAGGTCAGTGAAGCGTTTAAGTGGCGAGACAGAAGTTTAAAGACATAATTTGACTAACTAGAAACTGCGTAGTGGCACGCGACAAGACCTATCGCTTATTCTTGTTTCGTGCTGTTCTATTGGTTCATAGCTTTTGCTATCAGCGGTTTCGTGTTCAACTTAGCGACATTTACATGGGGGTGGTTTTGCTTCTTTTGGAGCATTGTTTGGGCATTCACATGGTGGAACGCACAACTTTGAGTCAGTGACGATTATCTAGAACCTCTTGATCGCTCTGTTCGTATAAAACGGAAACGCATTGAGGTGCCGCCGAGAATTAAAAATTAAGTAGCTTTGCTAACAAAAGGCCCTTACGGCACAGACGTTAAAATCACCTGACTTGTAGCCGTTACTTTGAGCGCCATTGTAGGTATCGCGATACTGGCAACTTCGCCCAACATAACCAACTCAGTCAAACTGAAAGAAGCGTCACCAAAACCCACTCGACACACCCGAAACAATTTTCACATCGAGATAGATTAGCTTTAAAATACGTTTCCGTAGTACATAATTAACCGCGAACAAGCAAGTTGACTGTTAATAACCTCTTCGCCGTCCAACACGCGTAACTTCTAGAGGCGACGCCGAGAATCGAACTCGGTTAAAGGGCTTTGCAGGCCCGTGCCTAAG
>CALACK010000181.1 GCA_937890395.1 uncultured Acidimicrobiaceae bacterium
CACGAAGTATGCGCCATATAGCGAAGCGGCAAATCTTCGGCGTTCAGCGTCTCAGAGGCGTGCAAACTTGTCAATGGCACCTCGGCAGTAGGAATGCACCATAGATCGTCGCGTTCAATTGCAAATGCATCATCAGCGAACTTTGGCAATTGTCCGGTTGCGGTCAATGTGCTTGTTAAAACCAAACTTGGTGGACGAATCTCTTCGAAGGCATCTGCGTTGCGGTCAAGTGCAAGTTGGCAAAGTGCTCGGGCCAACGTTGCGCCAAGGCCACGTTGCATCGTGAACATTGATCCGCTTATTTTTGTTGCGCGTTCGTTGTCGAGAATTCCGAGTGCTGATCCAGTCTCCCAATGCGGTACCCGCTGATGGTCAGCGAACTGTGCAGGCATTTGCAATGGCCCTTTAATGACTTTATTATCTTTATCGCCATTACCGTCACTCACTTCTGGGTGCGGAAGATTTGGAATCATTAACAAGACTTCGCGAAGCGCAAGACTGACTTCGTCATATTCGCTTGCCAATTTCTTTTCTCTCTCACCAAGCGCACGGCTCTGAGTCATTAACGCATCGGCGCCAGACTCGTCTTTACTTCTACGCATTGCTGCCACATCTTTTGATAATCCGTTAATTTGGGCTCGAAGTGCATCTCGCTCATTTGTGATATCACGCAACCGAGAGTCAAGTTGTTGAGCCTGCTCAAGATCGTGAATTAGTGCTGGTTTGACACGCCGGGCCATCGCTGCTTTAACAAACTCGGGTTCTGCACGAAGTAATCGAACGTCAATCACATCATTAGATTATCCGTTAAATTTCGGCGATGTTCTGTGAATTGCGTAATGTAAGGGTGATGAATATCTCAAGTCAGTCGCGTCAAGTCGCAATAAGTGTTCGCGATCTAATTGTCGACTACAAACAGTTGCGTGCGGTCAACAACATTTCGTTCGATGCCAAGGCTGGCGAAGTAACCGTCGTAATTGGTCCAAATGGCGCGGGCAAAACCAGCACGATGGAGGTCTGCAGTGGGGTGCGCGCGGCAACGAGTGGCAAAGTCAGTGTGCTCGGGCTTGATCCAAAAAAAGATCGAAGTAAAATTAATCAACAGATCGGTGTGATGTTGCAAGATGGCGGGGTCTACCCGAGCGCGCGAGTGTTTGAAATCGCCCAGCACTATTGCAATCTCTACGACAATCGTGCGACAGCAAATGAGTTGCTCGATGCAGTTGATCTGACTCGACAAAAGAAGACATCGTGGCGCAAACTTTCTGGTGGCGAAAAACAACGGCTGTCGTTGGCGCTTGCACTGGCGGCCAAACCACGTATTGCTTTTTTGGATGAACCAACTTCGGGTGTTGATATTTTCGGTCGAGATTTAATTCGGCGCATTGTGCGACAACTAGCTAGTGATGGTTGTGCAGTAATCATGGCGACTCACGAACTCGACGAAGCGCAACGAGTTGCGGACCATGTATTGATGTTTCATAATGGCAGCCTGGTTGCTAACGCGCCATTAACTGAACTGCTCAATTCGGCAGGCGAACATAAAACTCTTGAAGACATCTTTCGAAGTCTTGCCAACAACTCGCCCGTCTCTAACTCACGAGAAAGCCAATGAAAATACTCAGATCTCAACTTCGTCAAGAATTAACCGTGATGGCACGCAACGGCGAACAATTGCTATTGCTAGTCGCAATACCCGTAATGCTGCTGATCTTTTTTTCTCAGACTGATTTTTTACCAACTATTACTGGCGATAAGATCGACTTTTTAATGCCTGGCATTTTGAGTTTGGCTGTGATGTCGACAGCGATGGTCAGCCTCGGCATCGCGACTGGATTTGAACGCAGTTATGGTGTGCTCAAGCGTCTGGGCACAACACCGCTCGGCACGCGACGACTGGTGCTGGCTAAAGTTTGCGCAATTTGTCTGATTGAAATCGCTCAACTTGTGTTGCTAATTATTGTCGGTCAACTGCTGGGCTGGAACCCAAATCAAATCAACATCGCGCAAGTTCTAGTGATCTTGTTGATCGGCACGAGTTGTTTTGCGGGCATCGGTTTAACGCTTGCCGGTCGGCTTCGTGCCGAGATCAACCTGGCGGCGCAAAACGGTTTATATCTCGTGCTGTTTTTGTTGGGTGGAATTTTAGTTTCAAATGACGAACTTCCAAAAACTCTCGGCAATGTTGCACAAGTCTTACCCAGTTCGCTGCTCAGCAGTTTGTTGCGTGAATCGTTCAACAACAACACGATTGTTGTCACCGATGCTATTGCTCTCGGTGGTTGGGCTTTGGCAATGTGCGGGTTAGCTGCAACCACATTTAAGTGGTCTGATTAACTTTTAATATTCGGATCAGGTGCTGGTGGAACCCGACCGAAAGCGTCTTGTATGTCTTCAAAGGTCAAGGTTGAATCTATTTGAATATCTTTCGTCGTGAGATATGAACGATCACCTGAAAATGCGGGTGTGAATCGTTTGAAGAATATAAAAACAATAATCGCCCATAAGAAAAAAGAACCGCCTATTTTCATCATCGCGCCAGCAACTTGTTGATCAGTTGTAACTGATACTCCCCACACCCGCACTGCGATGTCGTAATGCTTATAAACAACGCCTTCGGCGAACGTCAGCCAGCCAGCAGGTACCGTCGGCACAACTGACATCAAGAATAAATAGATCATTTTTCCACCCGATTGCAAATGCAATTGTCGATCAGGTCCACAAATTGGCATCCATACAAGAAGTGCCGTGAGCACCAATGCCACATGCAGGCCATAATGCATCGGGGCATTTGAAACGCTGCGGTTCACAACGTCTGGAATATGTGTGATCATCACTATCAAATTGAACGCGACACCGGCGATTACTGGCTTTGCTAAAAACGAGATCACCCGCCGAGCACGTCCGCATCCGAAAACAGATTCAAATAGCCACTTTGGGATTGCCAATAACACAAGTGGCGGCATGAAATATGACAGCACCATGTGTTGAAACATGTGAACAGAATAGAGATATTCTTCGGCGATGTCGTGCACAGGCCAGTCTGAAGCCAGCCACAACATCAAGATTGCGACTATAAATGCATTGCGTTGCTTTGTCGTGATGACAGGGCCAGCCTTCACCACCACTGGGCCAATTACGCTGGCTGCGTAGATATAGGCGCCCAACACAGCAACTACTAACAACCAAACTTCAGGATGCGGCTGAAATCTCCATGGATTTATCAGTTCGCTAATAAACCGATCAGCCAATATAGCGATCATATCTTAAAGGCTAAATCGTTATTCGATGAAAAAATGAAAAGTCGCAAGAAAGGCTGCGTATACACCGACAGCCAGAATGAGCCCAGCGTAAAACATAAAGCTGAACAATTTATTGTCGAACTTTAAATGCATGAAATAACTTACGACCATAATAAATTTGACAGCCATCATAATTAATAGCGCCGGCAGAAAAAATGGCCCAAAGTCTATATAGACAGTCGAAACCTCAAGAGCGGTAATTGCCGCCAGAATAGCTGCGATGCGAACGTAACCAGCGTTGCTCATGCCATGATTTTCGGCATGATTTTCTGCATGATTTTCTGCATGATTTTCTACATGCTTGGCATTTACGGCATTGTGTGTCGTGTCTGTAGCCATGATCAAACCGGAATCAAATAAACGAGAGTAAAGATAATGATCCAAACGATGTCAACAAAGTGCCAATAGAGGCCAA
>CALACK010000182.1 GCA_937890395.1 uncultured Acidimicrobiaceae bacterium
CGCGCCACTCGGCAACATCGGTAAAGCCACTTCTCGACGACTGCGCCTGCACAAGATGATGGTCGCCAAGGGGGAAGAACCCGAAGTAGCGACCACCGACTTTAATATCTGCGCAAGTTGATGCGGCAACCACGCCGAAACCCATCACCGGTAGGCGTCCCCAATTTGCTTCAGTCGGAAAGAAACCCCAGTAGTCAAGCATCTCACCGCTAAACGCATACGAAATATTGTTAGAAGTCAGGGCCGCGCATTCGAGGCGAAGCAATACGTGCCCGTCTGGCAATTCTTGTGGTGGATTCGTTTCGACGAGTCGAAACTGGCGTATGTCGCGGCGGTCAATTTCTAGATGCATGTCAGTTCTCGGCATCTGACTGTAACGCAACATTTTCTACATTTCTCCTCAGCCGCACGAATTTGTTAGCGCCCCTTAAGCGTTATCGCACACATGAATGCGTGCTGCCTTCAACAAAAGTTCTTGATGAACTCGGCGAGGCGATTCGCACCGGCACAGTGACCCCCGCCGACTGGGCCTTGTTTGACGAACTTAGCCGAGAGTGGTGGCGGACACTTAATTCGATTGAAACCGAGATCAAGAACCTATTCTCTGGGTCTGATTTCAATATTGCGTCGCGGATGAAGAATTTCGGCACGCTAAGGGAAAAGTTGAGACGAACCACGCTTAAGTTGAGCGAAGTGCGAGACATCATCGGATGCAGAGTGGTGGTCCTTAACCAAAATGAAGATCAGGATCTGGTTGTTCGTCGAATCACTGAAAGTATTCAAGCTGAAAAGTTCAAAATTATTGATCGAAGGATAAATTCGAATCACGGATATCGAGCCGTGCACATCGAGCTTCGTATTGATCGCATCAGATTAGAGATTCAGGTGCGTACCGCAATACAAGATTTGTGGGCATCAACAAGCGAAGCGTTTGGTGAACTTGTTGGTCGTGGAGTCCGTTATGGCAAAGAAATAGAGTTTGAGCGATTTTCGGCCCGCGAGCGAATTCTCATCTTGCAAATTGAAACTGGTTAAGCATCTGCCTCAAATAAAATTGGAGTAGCTTTCGCCAAAAATTACAAGCAGGATTCGATTGAAATCAGAGAAATCCATAGTGAACTCAACGTTATTAATTCTCTTATAGCTAACACTGATTGGGGGTTACAATCGTGAGCATGATCGTGATTGTTCAGTATGCACGTCAACAAGGTCTGCTTTTGGGCATTGACCGGTTCACAGATGCTCAAAGCGATGAGGCGTGTGATCGATTGCATGAACTTGTGAAACCAAATACAGACGACAATGTCGAAATTGTGATGCTTAGCGCAGAGTCCGAAGAAGTAATGTCTAAAACTCACGGTAAATACTTCTCTGAGAAGGCAATGCGTAACATTCGGGCCGACCAAACGCCAGTTGTTTGAGTCAAACTAGAAGCTTTGTCACCAACTATTTCGCTAAATAAGATACGTATACATGGCTGAAAAAAGCGGTGATCGATCGGCGTTCTTTCCGGCGATTGAAAAGAAGTATGGCCAGCCGATGCCTTATTGGCATGGCGTTATGGCCGAACTAGCCGACCAAAAATACGCTGAGCAAATTGCATTTCTCAAAGAGAATCACGGGTTTAGTCAGGCCCATGCAAATGCGCTAGTTATGTTTTCGCGTGGATCAAAAACTTCAAAACGGTTTAACAATCTCACTGAATATCTCGCGCCGCATGATGCGACGACAAAAAAGACAGTTCGCGCAATTTTTAAGGCGATAACCGATGCTAATCCAAAGATGAAATTGGTAATCGCCTGGAATACGCCAATGTTGAAGATGAATGATGAATATATTTTTGGCGTTTATGCTGGCAAAAATCATGTTTTAATCGCGCCATGGAACCCGAGTGTGATTAAAATGTTCGCGCCGAAACTTAAAGCCTTTGAAGTTAATAAGAAAACAATTCGAGTGCCAAGCGATTGGAAAGTCGATGCAAAGTTATTGCAAGCGATGGTTAAAGAATGTCTGGCTCAATCGAATTAGACTTGCACTAATCAACTCAAAAGAGGAGCCCCAGTGTCACGAGTTCAACTAGCACTCAATGTCAGCAACTTAGAAGAAGCAATCGAGTTCTACTCAAAGATGTTTAATACGAAGCCAGCGAAGGTCAAAGAGGGCTATGCAAACTTCGCAATTGTTGAACCCCCGCTTAAATTGGTTCTAATTGAGACGCAACGTACACAAGGTGTCGAATATCAGCACATCAACCATCTCGGGGTAGAAGTTGAAGACACCGAGCAAGTTGAGCAAGCAATAAACCGATTTTCAGATCTCGGGCTCGTCGACAAAATCGAGAAAAATGAGACTTGCTGCTACGCAGTGCAAAACAAGGTTTGGGTTAACAGCCCAGACGGCGCGCCATGGGAGTACTACACGGTTCTCGCCGATGCTCCGACTTTTCGTGCGAATATCCCCGTTAGCTCTGTTAGCGCTGACGGAAACTGCTGCGCTTAGTTTTTGCTTTGCCAGTGATTAATTAATATCGACGCGGCGAGCGCAGGGCGTTCAATCATCCACCAATGTCCTGCTTCTGGGATATTTGCTATCTTTGCATTCACACCCGCGGCAAATTGTTGCATTTGTTCCGCGGACCCCGCGAAGTGATCGTTGGCGGCAATAATTACCAGACCGTTCTGTGGTGACGCGGCCGTAAACCGTGCTCCGAGTTTGATCATCGCCGGTTGTGCCGCGTCGCGATAAAGGCCGAGAATGCATCGTGCAAATTCGTCATTGAGATGAGCTTTAACTTCTAATGCTATTTCGCGAGTCATGCCGAGCGACGAGAAATAATCCGCGAATTGTTCAGCCGACATCGCAACCATGCCCGCAACCATTTTTTCGCCAACGTCAGGTGTTTGCCAACCTTGCGCTGCGTCATGCCATTTGTATTCTGGGTGCAACAACCCGATGCAGTCAGTTGCCCATGACTGCACAAAGTTTGGTCGCGCCGCTAAAACACCAAACACATGACCTGCACCCCAGTCGTGACCGACTAAGTCGATCGGTGTGTTGATCTTGTCAAGTTCGCAGATAAGCCAATCGCGATATTCGCACACGGTTGCACCCCAGCCCTTTGGGGTTGGTGCGCCAAAACCTGGTGGTGTTAACAAAACAATATTGTTGATGCCGTTTTTGTGTAACTCGTTAACAAGTAGCGACCAAATTGCCGAAGTTTCTGGATTGCCATGCACAAAAACTTTTGTTGACTCAACCATATTTTTACTCTACTTAAACGCCAACCACCAATCTCCATCTGAGTTCTTGGACGCACACATCGGTGTGTGCTGCAATCAACCAAGCAATTAGATCTACTTGGTGAAGCAATTCGAACCGACACGATGACCCCAGCCGACTGGAAGCTATT
>CALACK010000183.1 GCA_937890395.1 uncultured Acidimicrobiaceae bacterium
TATTGCTCGTAGATGCGTCAAATGCTCTGAGGTCGAAGTTACGCAACGTAACTTTGGGGTTAACTGTGCTTGGGTTTGCAGCTGTATCTCTGCTGGGGATGTCTTATCTGCGAGGTCAAGGGAATGCCTCAGAGAATATGGCTGTCTGGCTCGAGAGTAATCAGGTAATCGGTCAAACAAGTGCATCGCCAATTGCTGTGCACGCAGGACAACACTTTTACGGGGTAACTTCCAACGAAACTAGGTATGAAGTTATTCAGACTTCTCTGGAGGGCGAAAAATTGATAAAAGAGCGGATTTTGCATCGCGAGCCGATGAATGTACTCGGCAAAATTACGCGCGTTTATGTTCTTCGCGAAGTACCGAAAGCCCCTTAGTCGAATTACTTTGCGCTGCGGGGTGGGCGAGGGATGAAACCCGAAGTACTCGCGACATATTTTTCATAGCCGGGCTTGCGCTTGAGCATCGCGCGGTCAAGCAGCGCCGCACCTGAAACTTTGACTAGCAAGATGGTCATAACAACTGGACCAACTAAGCCGAAAATACCAAGTCTTGTTTCGGCGGCTATGAGCCCCAGGCCGGCCCATACACACGAGTCACCAAAATAATTCGGGTGTCGTGTGTAGCGCCATAAGCCTCGGTTCATCACTAATCCTTTATTCGCTGGATCTCGTTTGAACTTCGCAAGTTGGGCATCGCCAACCACTTCAAAAAACATGCCGATACCCCAAACCAAGACGCCTGCGACACCGATGACACCGAAACTGGGTGTCTCTCGAACCTGCCCAAGTTGTACTGGCAAAGAGACGATCCACATCAGCAAACCTTGGACACCAAAAACCGAATACAAACTAACGATTGCAAACTTGTCGCCGTGCTTGCGTCGCATTGATTGATATCGAAAGTCTTCGCCGTGACCGAGATTGCGCTTCGCCAAATAGAACGCGAGACGCAGTCCCCAAATCGACGTCAGCACAGTCAATAGCAAACTTCGTGTTGGATTACCTTCGCTCAGCCAAAAACTAACCCACGCCACAACAACAAAACCTGAACCCCACGCAATGTCGACAATTGAAGCATCTCGCATCTTGAGACTGATTAGCCACACGAGAAGCATCATGCAAGTGATCGCCAATGCAGAACCTAAAAGAACCAACGGAGAACCAGTCACGTGATTCACACTAGATGATTTGTGTACAGGTTGCGGTGAGGCAAAAGCGGTGCGAGCCTTGACGGGTGCTTCAGGTCAAAGATCTCTGTGTCGAAATTGGTGGCAAGATGGTCGTCAACGGTGCATCTTTCGCGGTGATGCCGCGCGACAAAGTCGGTCTTGTCGGTCGTAATGGCGCAGGCAAAACAACACTATTTAAAGTGCTTGGTGGGGCAAACGAACCGAAATCTGGAACCATTAATCGCAAAGGTGGGTTTGGTTATCTACCGCAAGATCCGCGCATCGCCGGCTCATTTGACGCGCGAACAGCAATCTCACACATTTTGTCGGGTCGTGGCATTGACGAAGATATTGTCCGCATGGAGAAACTTCGAATCGCGATGGAAGAAACTGCGAGCGATAGCAATGTTGCAAAATTCACAAAAGCAGAAGAGAACTTTCTAATTAAAGGTGGTTACGCCGCAGACAGTGAAGGGCGAGCGATTGCCGCTGGTCTTGGTCTTAAACCAGATCGTTTAAGTCTCGCCCTCGGGGTTCTATCAGGTGGCGAGCGTCGTCGTGTCGAACTCGCACGTATTCTTTTTAGCGGTAGCGACACCTTGTTGCTTGACGAGCCAACTAACCACTTAGACATTGATGCCAAAACTTGGATGCTCGATTTTCTGCGTTCATACAAAGGCGCGCTACTAGTTATCAGTCACGACCTTGAGTTACTTGATGAAGCAATTACGCGAGTGTTGCATCTTGATCGCCCTGACGAAGATTCTGAAGGCACAATCGTCGAATACCGTGGCACCTACACGCAATACGGCATATCTCGTGAAGCGGATGAAGCGCGCCAAGCGAAAAAAGCCACGCAGCAAGGCAAAGAAATTGAGCGCTTGCAACGAGTTGTTGATCGCTTTGGTGCAAAAGCGAGCAAAGCAGCGATGGCGCACAGTATCGAAAAACGAATCGGTCGCATTGAAGAGACTCGTGTGCATGCCGCGCGTGGCGCACGTGTGATGAAAGTGCGATTTCCTGAGCCTCCACACTGTGGTGAAACGGTTCTAACGGTTAGTGGTCTGCGAAAAACTTTCGGCGGACCAGATATTTTTCATGATGTCAGTTTTGATCTCGGTCGGGGCGAGCGGCTATTGGTGCTCGGTCTTAATGGTGCTGGTAAAACTTCGTTGTTGCGAATTTTGGCAGGCGAAGTCAAACCCGATAATGGCGACTATAAATACGGCTACAACGTGCAAGTTGGTTATTACGCGCAAGAACACGACAATCTAATTCCGCAAAGGTCGCTTGTTGAGCACATGCGCGACCAGGCGCCCTCTGCGCTTGGTCTAACTGAAACTCAATTACGCGGCATGCTCGGTATGTTCGGCCTATCTGGTGACAAGGTTTATCAAGAGTCGGCAACTTTGTCAGGCGGAGAAAAAACGAAACTTGCTTTAGCAATGATGATGGTCGGTAAAAATAATCTTTTGTTGCTTGACGAGCCGACAAATAATCTTGATCCTTCAAGCCGTCAGTCAGTCGCTGACTCATTATCAAACTGGGAGGGTGCGA
>CALACK010000184.1 GCA_937890395.1 uncultured Acidimicrobiaceae bacterium
CGCTGCGATCGCACTACTCGGCGTGGCACTAGTCATTGACAGGTTCGTTCGTAACCAATTATTCTCGGTCGCTAATTAACAATACTTTCAAATTGTTCGTGCCGATATTGACAAGATTGTGATCTGAACCTGCCTTGCACAACACCGAGTCGCCTTCGTTAAGCAATTCAATTTTGCCATCGATAGTCATTTCGGCTTGACCTTTAATAATTAAATAAATCTCATCCATCAGCCCATATTCAAGATCAGAACTGTCGTGAGTATGCGAACCTTCGCTTGCGCCAGGTGGTATCTCCCAGACGTCAAGATCAACTTCCCATGAGTGTTGTTTGTCGAAAAGTCTTTGAACGGCGATTTCGCCACTCCCATCATGCAGGTCGACGTACTTGAAAGTGGCTTGCCCACTGCGTTCTAGGTGGTGAGTCATCTTCTGAATCTATTACTGGTTGCATTAACAGTCGCATACGACTTGGCAGTATGTTGTGGCTATGCAGGTAAACGGTCTCGAAATCGGACCTGGTGCTCATTTACCGAATGCGGACTTAAGTGGCACAGATTTGTCGAATGTCGATTTAAGTGGCGCAGACTTAATGCACGCGAACTTGCGCAAAACAAATCTGACTCAGGCTAATTTAACTAACGCCAATCTCTCGAACGCTAATTTAGCCAAGGCAAAACTTTCTAAGGCGAAACTAACTGGCGCAAATTTGTCTAAGGCTCACTTGCACCAAGCAAATTTAACTAATGCACATATGTCTGGTGCAAATTTATCTGGAGCCGACATAACAGGAGCAAATATGACTGGCGCTGATTTGTCTGGTGCGACTATGCCTGATGGCAAGATACACAAAAAAACTCACGCTTAAGCCTTAGCCTTAGGGCGTGCTTCCGCATCATTTAATACCGCGTGATAAATCAGCCGTCACCGGCGCAAAGATTGGTAGAACTGCGTTGCGCCGAGTTTGGCAATTCGCGCAACCCTATCGCCGATCTATTTCTGGTTTCTTAATCACAATTCTTGTGACGGCCGTGATTGCGCTGATCCCACCATTTATGTTTCGAATGATTGTCGACCATGCAATCCCAGATGGAGACAAGCGCAGAATCGTCACCCTTACTGTTGTGCTCGTCGTTGTTGCACTCGGTGACGCAGTACTACAAATCGTGCAGCGATGGTATTCGGCGCGAATCGGTGAAGGCATAATTTACGACCTACGTGTCGCACTATTTGACAAAGTACAAAATATGCCAATCGCATTTTTTACACGCACCCAGACCGGCGCATTAATCAGCCGACTCAATAATGATGTGATCGGTGCACAATCAGCAGTAACAGGCACTCTTGGTAGCGTCGTTTCAAATGTCGTGATACTTACGACAACTCTTGTCGCAATGTTGGCCCTTGAATGGCGACTCACCTTGCTTTCACTAATTGTCTTGCCAGTGTTTATCGTGCCGGCAAAGCGCGTTGGTAATCGCCTACAAGAAATTTCTCGCGAGCAAATGGGATTAAATGCAGGCATGAACACACAGATGACAGAGCGATTCAACGTCTCTGGTGCGTTGTTAGTCAAGTTATTCGGTCGTCACCGCGAAGAAGTCGGCGCATTTGGTTCGCGCGCCGTTCGCGTACGCGACATTGGTATTACAACTGCGATGTATGGACGAGTATTTTTTGTTGCGCTCGGCTTAGTTGGCGCTCTAGGTGCAGTTGCAATTTATGGAGTTGGCGCATTCATGGTCGTTTCGGGTGGCATCACGATCGGCACACTTGTGGCGATGGCGGCGTTTGTGCAACGCATTTATCAGCCGCTAACGGGCTTAACAAATGCTCGCCTTGAAATTTTGACTGCGCTTGTAAGTTTTGAACGAGTGTTTGAAGTACTTGATGCACCCGTATCAATCACCGATCGGGTTGGCGCAGTTGAATTGACAAATGCGCGTGGGGAAGTCGAGTTTGATCATGTTTCATTTAGATATCCGCCTGCTGCAAGTTTTTCAATCGCTTCACTCGAGCTTTCCGGTGTGATGCATGGCGCAGACCCAGACGTTGATGTAGTGAATGATATTTCACTGAGCATCGCTGCTGGCGAAACAATTGCCTTTGTCGGCGCGAGTGGTACTGGCAAAACAACTTTGGCGATATTAATCGCTCGTTTATATGACGTCACTAGTGGTTCAGTACGAATCGATGGTCACGACGTTCGTGATCTGACTGGTGTTTCGTTGCGCTCAGCAGTCGGTGTTGTCTCACAAGACTCACATATGTTTCACGAATCAGTTAAGTCAAATTTGCTTTATGCCCAGCCAAATGCATCACAACAGCAAATTGTTGATGCATGTAAGGCCGCAAAAATTCACGAAGTAATTTCGGCTTTACCAGACGGCTATGACACGATTGTCGGCGAACGCGGGTATCGACTTTCGGGCGGCGAGAAGCAACGCCTGGCAATTGCGCGATTGTTGCTCAAGAACCCAGCCGTGATGATCCTCGATGAGGCAACTAGCCACCTTGACAACGAGGGCGAAATACTTGTGCAGATGGCGCTCACAGAAGCGATGAAAAACCGCACCGCAATAGTTATTGCTCACCGACTATCAACGATCCGTGATGCCGATCGAATTGTTGTACTCAGTAATGGCGGCATCGCCGAACAGGGCACGCACGAACAGTTAATGGCTTTGAACTCAATTTACGCATCCCAAGTGCGTGCTGGTGAAAGTTTCGAACCGGTTAGCGCCGATTAAATATTTGCCTTGCGAGACGGTCCGACTAAGACTTCGTTGTCGTGCCGGTGGCTCCGTGCGATGGTATCGACCAGTCGGGCTGCGCATCTTTCGGACGCGACGACTCATACCATGCAGCGGCTTGTAACACTTCAAGATCGGCAAAACGACGCCCTGAAATTTGCAAACCAATCGACTTTCCCTCGGGCGTAAAGCCACAATTAATTGAAACCGCTGGCTGTTCAGACATGTTGTACGGCACAGTAAATGCGATATGGGCCATTGAGCGTGCCACGTCGTTGCTCGGCATAGGCCAATCAACTGGATAAGTAGGAACTGGAGAAACAGGAGAGAGAATCAGATCAAATATTTCTGTGCGTTGTTGGGTAATTTTGCGCACCTCAAGTTTTTGATTCACACAGCGCATCAATCGATCGCTCGATATATTTTCTCCAACCGCAATCCACTCTTGAATGAATGGTAAGAGTTTCGAACGCTGCTCAGGCGACATTTGACGCGAGTCAACCCAACTGCGAACTCTCCAAAATGTGTCTAGATCATTGAGCATCTCGTCGCTAAAGAACGGATCAATAGTCTCGACAATTGCCCCAGCGCTCGCAAAAACTTCTGCCGCGGCCGTCACTGCATCGAGTGTCGACTTTTCTACAGGCATCCCCGCGTTGGCATCTAAATGCAAACCAATGCGTAAACCGTCGATGCGAATATTATTTACGAGCGTCCAGTCGATCGTCGCAGGAGGAAGCGCCATAAAATCTTGGCGGTCGAATTGTGCCAACACGCTCATAAACAAAGCATTATCGCCAACAGTTCTAGTCATTGGACCAGCCACTCGTCCTATAAATGGAGGATTTATTGCAACTCGTCCGTTGCTAGGTTTTAACGAAACAGTCGCGGTCCACGCTGCTGGTAAACGCAACGAGCCACCAATATCCGTGCCCACATGCAACGGGCCATATCCAGCCGCGGCTGCTGCGGCGGCTCCAGCGCTTGAACCGCCAGGGTTCCACTCCGGGTTCCACGGATTGCTCGTCAATTTATGGAAGCTCGAGAGCCCAGAAGACAGCATTCCTAAATCTGGCATCGTTGTTTTGCCGAGAAGAATTGCACCGGCTTCTAACGACCGTGCTGCAGGTGGCGCGTCATAGGTTGCCGGCTGCAAATTTGTCGCTGCACTACCAAGCGGAATCGGAGTGCCTTTTGTTGCGATGTTTTCCTTCAGTGTGAATGGCACGCCATCGAGCACTCCTTTTGGCGATTGTTTTTGCCAGCGTTGTGTACTTTCTCGGGCCTGAGACATTGCGCGATCGGGGTCTGCCGCCCAGAGCGCCTTGACCACTGGCTCGCGCTCTTGAATTCGGCGCTGCACCGCTTCCATCACCTCAATTGGCGAAAACTCTCGTGAGCGATATCCAGCGAGAAGTTCTGTGGCTGCGAAATCAGCGAGATTACGACTCATGTAGTTCCACTTTCTTGTTTTACTTTGTGACTCACAACGGTGGGGTATATCGACCGTCAATTGCCGTCCAACCGCCGTCAACTGTAATTGTTGTACCAGTTACGAAACTCGAAGCGTCGCTGGCCAAAAAAACAACAGCGCCGGCAATCTCGTCTGCTGTCGCCCACCGACCAAGCGCAGATTTTCGTGCGTAAGCGTCGTACCACTCAGGATTATTTTTCAATTGATGTGTCAGCGGAGTTTCCACGACTCCAGGTCGGATGGCGTTGACGCGCACACCAGCAACACCAAACTCTGCCGCCGCCGTGCGCACGATCGACTCGAGACCCGATTTGGTTGCTGCGTAAATGCTCTGACCGGGCTCGACAGTCGCTGCGCGAATTGACGAAAAAGTAATGATGGTGCCTCGTTTCCGAGCCACCATGTTGCGACCGAACGACTGAATCATGTGAAAGGTTGAACGAAGATTCAAACCTATAACTCGGTCAAATTCTTCAAGCGAGTAGTCGAGTATCGCCTTGCGCACATTCATAGCCGGGGTGTGAACAAGCACATCAATATTTGAATTTTCTTGCACGAACGAGTTCACCGCCTTGATGTCAAGCACATCGAGCGAAGTGGCAGTCAAACCATCCGCCATAGATGCGGTCTCGATTGCACTGTCGATGCGAGCGTCGGCACAAATAACCAATGCACCATGTGCTGCAAGCGCCAGTGCAGATTCCCGCCCGATTCCACTTCCGGCACCAACTACCAAAGCTTGGCGACCATCCATTCGAAAAAGTTGTGAGTAATTTGTGGTCATCTCATCGGTCTCCAAGATCTGGTTTGATTATCGCCATTCTCGTCACAGTGAACTCCTCGATTGCAAATCGTGGTCCCTCACGACCAATTCCAGAGTTCTTAACTCCACCATAAGGCATCGTGTCGGATCGATAGCCAGGTACCTCATTTACCACTACTCCACCAACTTCAAGTTGTTCGATGGCACGAAATGCATTCTCGAGCGAGGATGTAAAGATGCTGGCCTGAAGTCCGAATCGAGACGAATTCACTTCATTGAGAGCCTCGTCAAGAGTTTGAACTCTTCGCACGCAAACCACCGGACCAAATACTTCTTCGTTCCAGATGTCAACATCGGTCGGCACATTTAAAAGAACCGTCGGCTCAATACATGTTCCATTTAGTGAGCCACCACACATAATCGTCGCTCCGACTTTGGTCGCGGTTTCAATCCAAGAAATCACTCGCGACGTCGCATCAGAATTTACGAGCGCCGAAACTTGAGTCGCCGCATCACGCGGATCACCGACTAACACGTCGCTCATAAACTTTTTCAGATGTATTAGATATTCGTCTGCAACTGACTCAACGACTAAAACGCGCTGGATTGCGATGCATGCTTGACCCGATGCGTAGTAGCCACCACGCACGGTTGCTTGCGCTGCGGCGCGCACATTCGCATCACCAGCCACTATCAGTGCTGCGTTTGATCCAAGTTCGAGCACCACTTTGCGAGGTGCCGCAGCCTTCGCGATTGCGTGTCCGACGACCGACGAACCGGTAAAACTCACAATTCCTACTCGTGGATCGACGGTGAGAGCCTGACCTACACTCGCGTCGCCAGTGACTACCTGAACCCCGGCAATTGGTGCGCCAATTCGTGCCGCAACTTCACGCAAGAGATACACAAACCAAAGAGTCGACAGCGGTGTGGCAGGTGCAGTTTTAACGATGATCGGGCATCCTGAAGCGATCGCCGGCCCAATCTTGTGCATTGCCAACAACAACGGATAGTTAAATCCGGTGATCCCAATGACAACTCCAATTGGTTTGCGTTGCCAAAAACCAATCATCCCATCACCACTCGGCAGTAGATCGAGCGGCACCGTTTCGCCGTGTAGGCGTGCAACCTCTTCTGCAGAAACTTCCAATGTGACAAGGGCACGTGCTACTTCAACTTTGCAATCTCGAAGTGGTTTACCGGTCTCGAGCACCAAGAGTTGTTCAAAGTCTTCGCTCCGTTCAGCCAACGCGCCATGAGTCTCGCGCAACCACTCGCGTCTAACTCGAGACGAGAGACGAGACATTTCACTTCGAACAGCAAGTGCAGAATCAATCGCGGCAGTTGCAAGCGCAGCATCACCGACAGGTGCTAGTGCAACTTGCTCGCCAGTGAACGGAAACAGAACTGGCTCTTCGCGCACCACAACCCAGTCTCTTCCAATTGGAAGACCGCGTGGCCATTTTTGCGTGAACAATGTCATGAATTACTCGGTAACCGTGGAACCGCCGCGATGAGTTTTTTGGTGAATTCATGCTGCGGAAATTGAAACACATCAGCGGTCTTTCCGCGCTCAGCGATGACTCCATTTTGCATCACCACTACATCTTCGCAAAGACGAGCGATAACGCTCAAGTCGTGAGATATCAATATCAGCGTGAGACCGAGATTATCAGTAAGCCCAGCGAGCAGACCGAGTATTTCATCGCGAACCAAAACATCAAGTGCGCTAACAGGTTCGTCCGCAATCAATACTTTTGGGTGCGGAGCAAGCGCACGAGCGATCGCAACTCTTTGGCGCTGTCCACCCGAGAGTTCGTGGGCAAACCGATGTCGAAGGTCAAGCGAGAGACCTACAGCCGTGAGAACCTCATCAATTCTCGCTGTTTGGTCACCGGGAACATTTAGACACTCAAGTGGCTCGCGAATAATGTTCTCCACCGACATTCGAGGGTTCAGCGAACTCCGAGGATCCTGAAAAACGACTTGCACATCGCGACGAAATTGATACATGTCTTGACCAACCAGGGGCTCGTTACGAAACTTTACAAACCCCGCAGTCGGTGTGTCGAGGCCAAGCAACAGCCTGGCAAGTGTCGTTTTGCCAGAACCAGATTCACCGACAATACCCAAACGGGCACCTTGGTTGACTTGCAAGTCGACGTCAACGAGCGCGAGACGCATTGCACGCTCTTTGCCAAACCCGGTGCGCGGTAGACGAAATGATCGTGAAAGTTTGACTGCTTCCAAAATAACGGTCACTGAGCAGACCCAGTCGTGAAACGAGCGAAACTGTCGTCACTCAGTTGTGCAGTTCGAATGAGCATCTTTGAATAATCGTTAGTCGCGTTTGCAAAAAGTGCGTCGACTGACGCGAGTTCGACTATGTTTCCGTGTTGCATCACCGCGACGCGCTCAGTCATTGACGAGACGACGGGTAGATCATGTGAGACGAAAATTAGAGCCGAGCCTTCTTGACTTACAAGATCATTCATCAACTTGAGCACTTCTTTTTGCACCGTCACATCAAGTGCGGTAGTCGGTTCGTCGGCAATCAGCAGTGCAGGACTGCACGCAAGTGCGATCGCCAGACCAATTCGCTGTCGCTGTCCACCCGATAGTTGATGAGGAAACGATCGGACGATGCGATCCGGATCAGGAAGCCCAACGCGCTCGCACAGAGCAATCGCTCGCTTCATGCCTTCCTTCAATGACATTCCTTGGTGATTGCGCAGCGGCTGGGCAATTTGCTTTCCGACTCGCATAAGTGGATTCAACGCAGTCAACGGTTCTTGAAAAACCATACCGATGTGCTTGCCACGAATAGATGACAGTTCTCGATCTTTAAGATCCGTAAGTTCCTGTCCATTGAACTTTATACTGCCTGAAATATTTGCAACATCGGGAAGAAGACCAATCACGGCAAGAGATGTGAGTGTCTTTCCCGAACCAGACTCTCCAATGATTCCTAAACGCTCGCCAGCATCAACATCAAACGAAACATCATCGACAACCGTCGTTGAACCAAATCGAATAGTTAGGTTTCGCACTTCGAGCAGCATCACTTCTCCGATTGACGCAAAGTTGGATCGAGCGACTCACGCAGTCCGTCACCCAACAAATTGAAACCAAGAACAGTTATAACAATCGCCAGTCCGGGCCACAGCGGAAAAATTGGATTGATAAGCAGGTATGGCTGAAGAGACGCCATCATCCGACCCCACGACGGAGCAGGTGGTGTGGTGCCCAACCCGAGATAAGAGAGTGTCGACTCAGCAAGAATCGCGATCGCACACGCCCCAGATGCTTGAACAAGCAATGAAGCACGGATATTTGGAAGAATGTGTTTTCGGATAATTCGCCAAGTACCACAGCCAGACGCACGCGCTGCCATTACATAATCGGCCATCAGCACCACTACGACTTCACGACGTGTCACCTGGGCAACTGACGCAGAAAGTGCGATCCCGATCGCAAACACTGCAGTCAGTGTGGAAGGACCATAAACAGATGCGAGCACGATTGCGAATAGAACTGTAGGTAGTGCAAGGACGATATCGATCCCGAAGATTGCAGGCATTTCGACCCATTTCGGCGCTACCGAAGTGGCGATACCTACTGAAACCCCGATCACCATGCAAATGATTACCGCCAAAATTCCCGTCATCAGGGTTGCTCGCGAACCGACAATGATGCTGCTGAGAATATCGCGACCGTTTTCGTCGGTGCCGAACCAATGCATTGAAGATGGTCCCGTAAGCGAAAGTTCTGGATTCATTTCAAGAGGGTCGTACGGTGTCCAAATGAGCGAGAGCACTGCAAGGAATACGCTGAAAATTACGCACGAGGCGCCGATCATTAGGGTTCGATTTCTTGTCATATTTTTTGTCGCGTTCGCGGATTCAATATTCCAAGTACCAGGTCGATCACAAAACTGATGACAAAAACGAAGGCCGTGGTGACCGCGACCGTGCCCTGAACTTTTGTATAGTCACGAACGTTGACATCTTGTAGCAACATTTGTCCGACACCAGGAAGGGCGAAAACACTTTCTACAATGATCGCGCCAACAATCAATGTAGAAATTTGCATTCCGAGTACAGACACGACAGGAACCATCGCGTTACGAACACCGTGAACGCGAAGCGCCTGCAATCGACTCAGACCAGTCGCGCGTGCCGTGCGGAAGTAGTCCTGTTGGATCACATCAATCGTTGCCGACCGTGCAAACCTCATAAGAACCGCGCCTTGTGCAAGCGCAAGAGTCGATGCGGGCAGGATAAGCGAGGAAATTGCCGCGGGGAAGTTCGCCCATCCCTCGTAGGGAAATCCACCAGATGGAAATACTTGGTTGCGCACCGCAAAAATCGTGATGAGAATCACCCCAACCCAAAATGTGGGCACTGCGATACCAAGTTGACTGACGACTGAAGTCGCCACACCGTCCCACTTACGAAATCGCAATGCCGCCAACATTCCGAGCGGAACCGCAATGATAATTGCAAAAAAAGATGCGAAACCAATGAGTGGAAGTGTGAGAGTCGACTTTGCAACAAGTTCATGCGTGATATCTACCCCAGTGAGAACAGAAAGACCGAGGTCGCCACGAACGGCACCAGACAACCAATTGAGATACTGAACTGGTAATGACTTATCCAGATTGTATTCTGCTCGGAGTTGCTCGAGCGCTTCGGGCGTACCATAAATTCCCAGCTTTGCCTGTGCGATATCTCCAGGCAGGAGACGAAGCAACAGAAATACGAGCGCACTTGAGACAACCAGCGACATCACCAAAAGAGCGAGCCGACGTAGCACGTACCATCCAGTGCTCAAATGCGAACGTCCTTTCTTATCTCTAGCGCCATGGCCGTTCTCATGACGCGCAACCAAAGACAAACATCAATGTTAAATGGTGAGACACACTGTTTAGGTGTGTCTCACCTTCAACGCTTATGAATGTCGAACTCAGCCTTTAACGATGTCAGAAACCGAATATGAATCCCCGACTGAGTTTGCTGGAAAGCCCGTTACAGACTTGCGCGCAACTTGATTTCGTGCTTGCAAGAAGAGCCAGTCGCTTGGTGAGTCTTCCGCCAGAATACGAGCCGCCTTCTTCAAGAAACCAACTTGGCCTGCTGGAGTCTTAGAGCTGCTCGCTTTTTTCAGAAGTCCCTGATACTCGGCGGAGTTGTATTTGAAGTAGTAGTTCGGGTTTGCATAGATACTCATGTCGTTGCGTTCAATATGGCAGACGATTGACATATCGTAATTTGCCTTGGTGAACACTCGATCAATCCATTCACCCCAGGCGACTGGCTTGAGTGTCACATTGATACCGATCTTCTTTAACGAAGCGGCAACGAACTCTTGCGAGTCACGCGCGTACCACACAGGTGGCACATCAAGTTGAACGTTAAAGCCGTCCGGGTACCCACCCTTAGCAAGCAGAGCCTTTGCGGTCTTCAAGTTGTATGGGAAGAGGCCGTTGAGATCTTCGTACCACGGGTCGGTTGGCGGCACAAAACTGCCAATTTGGGTTCCATAGCCAGCAGCCGCAGTCTTAATTAGTGCTTTTTTGTCAATGGCCGAACGAACTGCTTGGCGCACGAACTTGTTATTGAACGGCGCCTTGGCGTTGTTCATACTGAGAACGACTTCGCAGTTCGTGGTCCCACCAACTACTTGCAGATTCTTTTTTGCCTTGAATGCGGAGAGTAGACGTGGTTCGGCGACTGTAGTCAAAATATCAAGCTGACCCGAGAGCATCGCATTACTTAATGCCGTTGCATCGTTGATGTAGCGAAATATAACATTCTTTGTTTTTGCTGCTGCTCCCCAATACTGATCGTTTCGCACCAATGTGATGTTGTTGCCACGATTCCATTCCTTAAATTTGTAAGGTCCAGTGCCATTTGCAGTAGTTGCAAAGTTTGTTGAACCAGTTTTGAAGATGACTCCACCTCGCTGCGTAAGACTGAACAGAACGTTGTTGTCACGCTCCTTAAGTACGAGGATGATGGTGTCTGCCCCTTTGGCAGTCACTGATGCAACGTTCGTGAACTCCTTCTTTTGCGCTGGAAGTACTGAAATGTCCGTAGGACTAAGTACACGATTGAAACTCCAAACGACATCGCTGGCATTCAGGATTTGACCGCCGTGAAACTTCGCTTTGCGAAGTTTGAAAGTCCAGGTGAGACCATCTTTGGATTGCGTATACGACTGCGCAAGACCTGGGACGATTTTTCCATCCGACTGAATGCGTAATAGCCCCTCATAAACGTTGTTCAGAAGCACTTCAGGAATGGCTGCGCCGGCTGTGCCACTGATATCCAAGTTGAGTGGTTCAAGTGCGAAGCCAATTACAACTGAGTCTGATGCAGCTGATACTGGCGAACCAATAGCCATAAAGCCAGCAGAAACACTGACAACCAATAACGCGCCCAACCATTTACGAATTCTTGATGTTCTCATTTTTCCCCCAGTTGAATTTAGAATTATTGCTAAAATGAAACTACTTTCCTCAACCTGACATTGCAAATCGGTCAATTTGGGCATTGTAGACTCGCTTGGTATGAAGACGCCAACACCCACTCTTGGTACTCGTAATCATCTAATTGACATTCAGGGTGTCCATGTAGGTCATTACCAAATGATTGGTGACGGATGGTTGTCCGGCACCACCGTGGTCTTGCCACCGCAGGGCACCGTTGGAAGTGCGGATGTGCGGGGTGGAGGTCCTGGAACGCGCGAAACCGATTGTTTGTTGCCAACCACAATGGTCAGCAACGTTGATGCTGTCTGTATTTCTGGTGGGAGTGCTTACGGTCTTGACACGGCTAGTGGCGTCGTTCGCTGGCTTGCTAGTCAAAATCGCGGTTTGAAAATTGGACCAGAAGCACATCACGTGGTGCCAATCGTGCCAGCGGCGGTCCTTTTCGATCTCGGAGCAGGTGGCAACTTTAAAAATCAACCAACCGCGGACTTTGGTTGGGAGGCCACAAATCGTGCTTCCCAGACCGACGCCCGACTCGGCAATGTCGGAGCGGGAACAGGTGCACGGTCTGGAGGATTGAAGGGAGGCATCGGATCTGCGAGCGTTGTATTGCACAACGGCATTACGGTCGCAGCACTGGTGGCACTAAATTCTGCGGGCAGCACCGTTGACCCAAAGTCGGGCGAATTACTTGGTTCTCGCTACGGGTTAGGCGACGAGTTTGACCACTTGCGCACACCGAAAAAAGAAGAACTTCGCGCTTGGCTCGAAACCGAACGAACACCACCAGCACTCAATACCACACTCGCAGTAATTGTCACCGATGTGCGTCTGGCTAAGCACGAGTGCGCCAGAGTTGCAGCATCTGGTCATGACGGAATGGCACGATCAATTTCGCCGATTCATCTCTACACAGATGGCGACACTGTCTTCGCACTTTCAACTGGCGAGAAAGAGTTTCCTGAGGGCGAAGCGGCATCGGGTGCGATCAACACTGGCGATGAACGAATTTACAAAATCAACGAAATAATTTCAGCTGCCTCAGATTGCGTTGCACGAGCGGTTGTCCACGCGATGCTCAATGCTGAGTCGGTGAGAGATTGGACGAGCTATCACGACACTTTTCCATCAACTAGATAAAGTTTCAAAACTTACTATTTGAGTGATCAACTATTAGTGGTTAATATAACATTAGCTTTACTCTGACTGAGAGGCTTTTTAATATGGGATCAATCATTGTGACTGGTGCTGCCAGTGGAATTGGTCTAGCAGTTTGCAACCGGCTAAGAAATCGGCCAGATACTCTCCTTGTACTTGTTGACCAAAACACGAATCAACTGGCACAAATCTCAGGATCGAATCTGTCAGACGCAAGTCATGCGATTGATGCCAGCGATCCTGATGCGATCCAGAAAGTGATTGACACTTCAATTTCTGGCGGCAATCAACTAGACGCAATCGTAATTTGTGCGGGTATTAGTTGTCCAGGTAGCGCAACTGAATTGGAAGTTTCGAGATGGAAGAAAACAATTGAAATTAACACGCTTGGGTTGATGTATGCGATTAGGAGCGCAATACCTCCAATGATCAAACAGGGCTACGGAACTATTATCGCAATCGCTTCAATAGCTGGAAAAGTCTCCTATGTTGGAGAGCCTGCATATGTCGCATCAAAATATGCAGTCGTCGGATTCTGTGATTCGGTGCGTAAAGAGCTGATCGGGACAGGTGTCCGTGTTTCAATTATTGAGCCTGGATTTGTTGACTCTCCAATGACCCGCAATCAAACAGCAATGGCAAAGCGTATGAATAAAATAAAGGCGCTCGAAACAGACGACATTGCCCGAGTGATCGAATTTATTCTTGACCAGCCGCCACATTGCAGTATTAGTGAAGTAATGATTAGGCCTACAGAGCAAGAACTCTAGATCGGCTTCTTAGCGCAATTTGATGCTGCATGGTCAAACTAAACTTTTAATAGTAATTAACAACTACGTTGTTCTAGTTATACTATCTTAATATTATAATAAGTTTTCCCAATGACAGGTAACAAGATGAGCCAAAATCTTCAATCCGACGATAGTTCTGTTCAGCAGGTTCTAGCATTCGCGAGGGCAAAAATAATAAACGGTGAATACCCACCGAATACTAAATTGCTACCAAAAATACTTGCCGAAGAATGCGGCACCAGTCTTATCCCCGTGCGAGAAGCAATGCGTGCTCTTGAATCTGACGGCCTCGTCACTTTCATTCACAATCGCGGTGCATGGGTTTCCCCAATTTCAATTAATGACCTCAATGATTTGTACTCGGTTCGAATTCCACTTGAAATGAACGCTGTTGAAACAGCGATTGACTTGACCCCCGAGGACATAAAAAAATTGCGCGAAATTCTAGATAGATCTGATGAAGCAATGGACTCTAATAACAAGGCCGAAGTTGTGGTGTTGAATAAAAACTTTCACTTTGCGATCTATTCACACTCTAAGTCGCCTTGGCGTTTGAGATTAATTGAGACTTTGTGGTCTCATGCGGAACGATACCAACGCTTATCTCTAAATTATAGAAATGATCCCGCGGACAAAGAGCACCACGACATCGTTGACGCCTTAGCAGAACACGATAACCACGGTGCCGCCAAGGCGATGGGCTTTCATCTCAAGACAACAGTTGAATTGCTAAACGAAAGTCTAAAAAAGTCGAATATTTCTGAAGTTGTCTAGTTTAGTTTTTAGTTATTTAATGACAACTATGAAACAGGATTTACAAGAGTACCCAGACCCTCAATAGCAATTGACACTTCGTCTCCAGATTTAAGGTACTCAGGCGGCACACGGGAATGCCCGATACCAAATGGGGTGCCCGT
>CALACK010000185.1 GCA_937890395.1 uncultured Acidimicrobiaceae bacterium
GCGCGAACACTCCTCGTCGAATCAAACTTGTCGGCGGTGATCGCTAACACAATTGAAAAGCGGGTGACCGTTATTCGTAGAACCCTTGACACTTCGGTGTTATTGGCTTGGATCGCGATCTGTTGTAAGTGGCCCCGTGGTTGGTGCCTGATATTCGCCGATCCATTCTGAACGCCATGATTGGTCGTATTGATCTGTGTTGCAACTCGGTTTGTAGACGCTGATTAATTCTCTTGCGATTTGTTCGCGATGAGACTTTAAGCCACCCGGCACTTCATAGGTACAGATATATAAGTTGAATTTTGAACCTGCTCGATTCGCCCAACATGGAAACGCTCTGTGACGAAATGGAAATGCTTCTTTAGATAGATCTTCTGAATGATCAACATAAATCACTGCGAAGTCTTGTTTGGTTTCGCTCGGCTTATACATCACTGCCCAGACTGCTGCCATTGTTGGCGCTGTCCAACCGGCGAGTGCTCGAGGACCCTCAAATGGATAACCGGCTAGCGACCCGAGTCTGATCACTCTGATTCGCCTGGGTACTCTTCATAGTCATCATCTTCGGCCAGCACTTCTACTTCGGTGATTGGCCAAACTGGCATCGATGCGCGTTGCACTGAATTATTGAATAGCTCAACGGCGCTCTTAACAGCCGAGTCAGAATCGGTTGCCTCTACAACGAGCTGAGCGCCATACGACATTGTGTTGACTCCACTCGCAATGCCAGAGTGAATTGCAACAGCATCGGCAAACTCGACAACCTCTGCGAGCTCAATGACTCTGTCGCCTTCGGCGCGAAGTGAAACGCTGTATCGCATGATTAATTTCTATCGCAATTCTCGAAGCTTTTCTGCAAATTGTTCAAGACTTGCCAAATTATGTCCAGAGAAAATCTCGTCAATAAATGGATCAGCGACCATCATTCCAAGCGAGTTCGGCCGAAAATCTTTGACATCACCTTTGTGTGGGTTCATCCAAACAATTCTGTGTGAGAGACGCGAGAGTTTTTCCATAGATGACTCAAGCAGTGCTGGGTCTCCGCGATCAAGTCCGTCTGAGCAGATCACGACGATAGATCCGCGACTTAAGCCGCGGCGACCCCATCGTTTGATGAATTGGTCAAGCGACTGACCAATCCGAGTGCCGCCGTCCCAGTCAAACACGGCCGTGGCGGCCAAGTTAAGCGCATCGTCTGGTTTACGGCGATCAAGTGATCGAGTAATTCGAGTGAGTCGCGTGCCAAAACAAAATACTTCAACTTTGTCGGCGGCTCGTCGAGCCGAATAAGCAAACTGTAGAAGGTTGCGTGAATAGTCAGACATCGATCCTGAGACATCCAAAATAAATACGAGCGGGCGAATTCGAAGTCTGCGCTTTTGTCGAAATAGCCGAGTCGGGTTGCCGTGCGCTCGCATTGTTTCTCGTGCCATTCGACGTGGGTCAAGTCGTGGTCCATTTTTTGCAGTGATGGTTCGACGTGTGCGTCGGCGGGGTGGAGTCAGTTTGATGTCTGAGACGATGCGTCTGATTGTTGCAAGTTCTTGGTCAGTGCAAGCAGCGAATGCCTTGTTTCGCCACACCTGTGCGCCAGACGCCATGTATCCAAGTTGCGCTTCTTCTTCATTGCTTTCTTCGCCTTCACCAGGGTCAGGCGAAGGGACTTCAAGTGTTGCTGCGGTACTTGTTGTAGCGCGCATCATGGCTTTCAATTCGCTATCACCCTGGGTTTCTACGTCTAGAAAAAATTTCCGAAAAACTCTGTCGTAAGTTGGGATTAAATCACGTCGGCTAACAAGAGTCCCGCGACCGGCCCAATAAACGTCGCCTAAATCGGCAGGGTTCAAGAGTGAAACTGCTTGGACATAAGTCATTGCATCACCTGTACCGACTGCAATACCAGCATCGCGTAGTTCTTCACCAAACTCAACGAGTACGTCGACGAAGTCAGTGCCGACAGTCATGTCGAAGTTCTATTCGTTGACGAGCGAAGTGATATTTTCGCGAACGAGTTCAAGATCTTCGCGATCTTTTAGAACTGCTCCTAAAGTATCTTCAGCAACGCTGGCGGTGAATTCATTTGCGCCAATAATCCTGATCGACTCAACCCAGTCAATAGTTTCTGCGACACCTGGTGGTTTTGCAAGTTCCATCTCGCGAAGGCGATTTACGGCCTGCACTACTTTTGTGGCGATTGTTTCAGAGACATTTTTTAGTCGTGATGTGACAATTTCGGTCTCTCGCTCTTGGCTTGGATATCCGATCCAATGGTAGAGACAACGACGTTTTAATGCGTCATGAAGTTCTCGAGTTCGATTTGACGTCAGAATCACTATTGGTCGAGTCACTGCCTTTATTGTTCCAATTTCAGGAATCGATATTTGAAAATCTGATAAAAGTTCTAACAGAAATGCTTCAAACTCATCATCGGCTCGGTCGACTTCGTCGATCAGTAGAACGCACGAATCGCCGGCACGAACTGCTTCTAGAAGCGGTCGTTCAAGTAAAAACTCTGAACTGAATAAACCTTTCACGGTTTTATCTTCAGTGAGTTTGGCTTCAGAGAGTGCGCGAATTTGCAGCATCTGGCGGGCATAGTCCCACTCATATAGTGCTTGATTTGTATCAATGCCTTCGTAGCACTGAAGTCGAATCAAACGTCGATCGAGAAGTTGCGCCAGAATTTTAGCGAGTTCAGTTTTGCCAACGCCTACTTCGCCTTCAAGAAGAAGTGGTCGGCCAAGTTGAAGCGCGATATGTAGTGCAGTTGAAAGACCGCGATCAGAAAGATACCCAGCGACGCGAAGTTGTTCAGTTAATTCGGTAACTGAATTTGGAAGTGTCTTTGACATTTAGTTTGTCGCGCTTTTAACTTGGTTATTTCTGAGCGCCGAATCAGCTCACTCGGTCTCGGCACCAAGAACTAAATTGCGAATTGAGTCGCCAGAAGTTCTAAGTTTTCCTTCACGTGCGAGTTTTTGCTTCCATGCTGTTCGAAGGTCACTGCCCGGTTCTGCAAAGCCATCGAAAGTTATATCTTTCATATTTTTGCAAGACTTAGTTGGGGAGCAGTCTTCATCAACCGCGAATTCGGCAGGCTCTGTGCTCGCCCAAAGCGACTTTAATGTTGCTTTTGCACTCTCAGATTCATCAGTCATTTTTGTGCTCCATCTTGTTAACAAGTACTTCAACTATAACTAAGACGGGGCATGAGTGATTTACGCTGATTTTTGTCGGTGAATTGTTGCCATTGCTTCAGCAAGGATGGAGACTGCGATCTCTGACGGTGACTTCACGCCAATCGGTAGACCGGCTGGACCATAAATTCTCGAGATATCCGAATAGCCACGATAGGCAAGCCAGTTCGCTCTAGTGACCTGCATTGCTTTAGAACCAACAGCACCGATATATCCGACGCGACTATCAAGGGCGCTCGAAAGTGCGCGACCAGCATCTTCAACATTGTGATGCATGATTACCGTGGCATCGACTGGCGAGAGTCCCATAATCATCCCAGTTGAAATATCTGGATTAGATGCCATTGATACATTCCATCCAATAAGTTGCGCAACTGAATCTAGGGCTTCTGCAATTGGGCCAAGCCCAGCGATGACAAGTCGAGTAATCGGAAACCACACAGAGACAATTAGCTTGCCATCAATCGATGAGCCGGTAGCACCTTTGGCAAATAGTTCTTGGGCAATTTGTGGTGCATTGGCGATCGTTTTAGAAGTATAAAAATTAAAATTGCTAATTAAATTTGCGTTCGTCTCACAAGTAATGCAAATTGGATTGCGGTCATTCAAATTCTGCCAAATCTCTGACGGCAATTCAGATGCTGGCACAAATATGCAAGTCGCTTTGCCGCCCTCAGGCACACCATTTATAAGTGCATCAACACTGCTAATTGAAAAACGAATTAACTGACCATCAGTAAATTGGCCTCGCGCATGATCAATTAATTGACCATCAATCGCGTTTGAAAGAAGCGAGCCCATCTTTCCGCCACCAGGGGTGATTGCAATCGCACCATTTTTGCCGGCGATCTCGGGGCCTTCATAATCAGCGATCCATGCGACATGTGCGCGAGTGCCCGCTTTCAGACATGACAAGACTGTTAAGGCAATTTCAAACACTGAATATGATGTTATTGAATTTTTAACTTAATTAGGTGGAGTAAACGGTTTAGCCTGTGCCGATGAGTGTTTTAGTTGAAACCGAAGGCGAGAATCCAGAAAGTCTTGCACTGAACGAGGTTGAGTTTTGCGTGATTGACCTCGAAACCACCGGTGGCTCAAATGAATACGAAGCAATCACCGAAATTGGTGCGGTGAAGTATCGCGCCGGCGAAGAGGTCGGGCGTTTCACGACATTAGTAAATCCGCAACGCGCGATTCCTCCGTTTATTGTTTTGCTAACTGGCATTACCGACACGATGGTGACCAATGCCCCTGCGATTGAAGATGTACTTGATGACTTGATTGAATTTATTGGCGACTCGGTCTTGGTTGCGCACAATGCAAGATTCGATATTGGATTCATCAACGCGGCGCTCGTGCGTGATGGGCGAGAAAAGTTGACGAATCGTGTGCTTGACACTGTTGGGTTAGCGCGCCGTCTTGTGGGCGGAGAAGTTGAGAATTGCAAATTGTCAACACTCGCGGCAAGTTTGGGCTTTGCGCATCAGCCGAGTCATCGCGCGATCAACGATGTGCTGGCAACAGGCGACTTGTTGCACTATCTAATTGAGCGCGCAGCAGGTTTTGGTGTTTTTGAGTTGGATGATTTTGCTGCAATGTCAAAAATCGGCACGCACCCTCAATCTGGCAAGTTGAAGATGACTATTGATCTGCCACGTGGGCCCGGCGTTTATTTATTTGTAGACGGCGAGGGTGAAGTTCTTTATGTCGGTAAAGCAACTAATATCCGTGCGCGTGTGCGAAGTTATTTCGGCACGGGAGACTCGCGTCGTAAAGTTGGCTCACTCCTAAAATTAATGCAGAGTATTCACTTTATTTCAACACCAGATATTTTGTCGGCTGAGGTTCTTGAGTTACGAGTAATCGCTCGCTTGCAACCGCGCTATAACCATGCGTTCACACGCGCTACTAAATATTGCTATGTCCGTTTAACGCGTGGTGAAGTGTGGCCACGATTGATGGTCACTAAATCTTTGAAGTCTGGCGAAGGTGATATTTTTCTTGGTCCAATTTCTTCACGGTCAATGGCTCGCAATATTGTTGACGCAATTGAATCTGTAGTGCCACTTCGTCGGTGCACTGTGCGAATGGGTAAGAATTATCGTGCACCGCTTGATGCACCTGTTTGTTCAGCGGCGCAATTGGGCTTAGCGCAATGCCCATGTTCGGGTACAGCAGATGCCGAAACTTATGCCGAGGCAGTGCAATTAGTCATCGATGTGATGTCGGGCAAAGCCAATAATGTTGTCGCCAAGTTAAACGCCAAGATGCTCGCACATTCACAAGCTCAACGATTTGAAGAAGCTGGAGTTGTTTTAGCTCGAGTTGAAGTTCTTGAAACTATTTTGCAACGTGTTCAGGCTGTACGTGAGTTAGTCGATGCGGGTGAATTAAGTTTCGGTTCTGGGAAAGTTTCACATTTGATTGAGCGCGGATTGTTGGTGAGCACTCTTGTCGACGGAGTTGCGTTTAATCCTGCTGTGCCACAAATTGAAACGGATTTTGCCGAACTTTTGTCCGCGCCAAACCCGGCCGAAGTTAGTTATCCCATTTCTGCAGAGCTAATCGACGAAATTCTTTGCGTCGCCCGCCACCACCGCGCGGCTTAGCATCGGTGCCCAGCCGGCATCAAAACCCTGCAACAATCTTCATCTACAATT
>CALACK010000186.1 GCA_937890395.1 uncultured Acidimicrobiaceae bacterium
GCAATATCAGCGAGACCGTCTTCATGAAATGCGCCAGTGACCGCAACGCCGACTAAAACTCCAATAGCAGCACCTACCAATGGGGTCGTGAGATTGCTGATACCCCATGCAACTCCGCCGACGATTGCACCCACGACTATTCCGACGATTGGAAACCATGGTGCGGCAAGACCGATCGATGGTTCGTGTTTATGTCGCACAGGGATTCGTGTTAGAAAACTTATCGCGACAAAAAATCCACGAAATAATTTCATGACCCAAACCATTCGGCGAATGTTGGCACATCTGTAACACCAGCGCAGGCCATTTTGACGAGCGGCACAGCAGCCATTGCTCCACTGCCCTCACCTAGTCGCATATTTAGGTCTAGCAAATGTGGCTTTTTTAAATATTCAAGAACTTTACGATGACCGGGTTCGCCAGAACAGTGACCGATCCAACAATGATCAAGAGACTTTTGATCGATCTGAAATAAAACAAGTGCAGCTGCTGTGACTACATAGCCGTCAAGAATCACCGGCAAGCGGCGCATTCGCGCAGCAATGATTGCGCCAGCTATTGCTGCGAGTTCTGTGCCACCGACTTCGCGCAATAGCTCGAGCGGGTCGCTAATATTTGCAACACGCGATGTGGCGCGCTCAACCGCCAAAACTTTTCGGCCAAAACCTTCGTCATTGACACCTGTCCCACGACCGACCCATTGGTTAGGTTCACCGCCAAGTAAAGCCGCTGTCAACGCGGCAGCAACCGTCGTGTTGCCGATGCCCATCTCTCCAAGAATCAACAAATCTGTGTCAATATTCTCAACTGCGCTTCGCCCGGAATTGATGGCTTCATCGAGTCGCATCTTTGACATTGCAGACTCAATTTGAATATCGTTTGTCGGCACACCGACTCCGACATCAATCGCACTAACAGTTGCACCAGCAATTTTTGCAAACGCTGAAAGAGTTGACTTACCCTCTTGGTAGGCCTTGAGCATTGCAGCTGTAACTTCTGTTGGGTAGGCGCTGACGCCACTTTGTGCGACACCGTGGTCGGCAGCAAACACTAAGGCTGCTGGCCGATGAATCGCAGGTTGTGATGAGGCTTGCCATTGAGCAACCCAGATTGCGACATCGTCAAGGGCTTTTAATGCACCTTTTGGTCTGAGGATATTTTCGGCGCGTTGTTGCACAGCAACCCGCGATGGTTCATCGGCTAATGGCATTGCGTTAATGCACTGTTTAATCCACTTGCGTGTCATCGTAAAATCTTTTCTGGTTTTTGAAGTTCGAGTGCTCGTCCAGCAACTAGAAACAGCGACTTGCTCGACGCTCGCACCCACTGCTGATTGATCCGTCCAAGGCCATCTCGGTAATCGCGCCCAATCGATGTTTCAGGAACGATGCCGAGTCCGACTTCATTGCTTACGGCGATTGTCGTGCCGGCTCGTTTATCGATTGCTGCAAGTGTCCGAGTGTTTGCAGTGCGGATCTCTGCTTCGCTGTATCCAGCAAGCATCAGATTTGAAACCCACAGAGTCAAACAGTCAATGATCACCAGTGAGTTTGCAGGGCAGTCTTTCAGCGCAATAGTCAAATCAAGAGGTGTTTCGATTGTTTTCCAACCAGGTCGCTCAGCCTGGTGTCGCGCAATTCTGTTTTTCATGTCTTCGTCATGGGCTTGAGCAGTTGCGATAAAGACAACTGATTTATTTGATTGTGTTGCAAGCTCGACCGCCAGAGAACTCTTGCCGCTTCGAGCACCACCGAGCAGAACAATCAAACCGAGTGGCAATGAAATGTCAAAATTGGTTTCAGGTTGCATCAGTAGTCAATCCCACGCTTTGCTTTAAAGCCACTTTCGTACGCGTGTTTGACGTTTCGCATTTCGGTAACTGTGTCGGCAATGTCAATTAGCGATTGGGGTGCGTCGCGCCCTGTGACGACTACATTTATGTGTTCTGGACGGGTTACCAAAGCATCAATAACCGGCTGAGTTTCAATCCAGTTCCAATTAAGTAGATAAGTAAGTTCGTCAAAAATTAGTAAGTCGTACACGCCACTTTTCAATAGTTCGTCTGCTTTATTCCAAGCAGCTGCACCAGTTTTCTTGTCCTGTTCAAGATTTTGCGAATCCCAGGTGAAGCCTTCTCCAAGAGCAAACCAGTCGACCCCAAGTTGACGACCAATTTTTTCTTCTCCAACATTCCAGTTTCCAGATTTGACAAACTGGACAACACCAACTTTCCAATCGCGAGCAATACCACGGATCATCACCCCAAATGCCGAAGTACTTTTACCCTTGCCGTGACCTGTGTGAACTAAAAGCAAAGATTTCGGTGTGCGAAGCTCTTTTGGTCGCGGGTCGTTTTCTGGCGGGTTCTCGTTTGAACTTGTGTTGTCATTATTGCTCATTAATTTTCCAAACTTTTTGTGGTTGATAGTTGTTCTGATTACGACGAGTGATAGTCTCGTCTTGCTTCGG
This sequence comes from uncultured Acidimicrobiaceae bacterium, assembly GCA_937890395.1. Classification (GTDB taxonomy): domain Bacteria; phylum Actinomycetota; class Acidimicrobiia; order Acidimicrobiales; family Ilumatobacteraceae; genus BACL27. Next base: position 2,470 of record CALACK010000186.1, read on the forward strand.
CAATAGTCGTAGCAATGTAATGCTCAGCGAAGTCTGGTGAGATCCCAGCACTGTCCCGCAACGGTAATTGTTAGAACGTCTCAAGAAATTGAGGAGTTACTACAAAGTCCGGTCGCCTAGTACTGCGTTCAACTTGTAGTCCTCGCCAGAGGGACAGAAGGATATTATATGCGAAAGAAATCTCTGGTCGGCTTTGCCGGCCTTTTTTTATTAACAGCGTTAACTGCTTGCGGTGGAAGTGACACAACGACTGAAACTTCGGTAGTTGAAACAACTGAAACAACGAGTGCGAGTTCAACTTACCCAGTAACTGTTGGTGACTTAACACTCGCTACGCAGCCAATGCGAATTGTTTCATTGTCGCCAACCGCAACCGAAATGCTTTATGCAATCGGAGCAGGCAAACAAGTAGTTGCTGTTGATGACTACTCAAACTTTCCTGCAGAAGCCGTGGCACTCGGAACCGCATTATCAGGCTTTGAACCAAATGTCGAAGCAATTGCTGGTTTCAAACCCGACTTGGTTGTTATTGCTTATGATCCAGGCGGACTTATCGAGCAACTAAAAACTTTGTCGATTCCAGTGTTCATAGCCCCAGCCGCAGCAACATTCGATGATGCCTACGCACAGATTGAGCAACTTGGTTTGTTGACAGGTCATCTCGACACTGCTTTGCAAGTGTCAGCTCAAATGCAAGCAGATATTTCTGCAGCCGTTGCCGAGGTGAAAATGCCAACCTCGCCACTGACATACTTTCATGAACTTGATAACACTTTGTATTCGGCGACTTCAAATACATTCATCGGCCAGGTTTACGGCTTGTTCGGCTTAAAGAACATTGCCGATGGTGTTGTTGCGGGCAATGATTATCCACAACTCTCTGCTGAAGTAATTGTCAAGGCAAACCCGGACATTATTTTCATTAGTGATTCTGATTCTGTAGAAACTGTTGCAGCCCGCGATGGCTGGGGAAAATTGAAAGCTGTGACAAGCAATCAAGTAATTTCACTCCCAGCAGACATTCCATCACGCTGGGGACCACGCCTCGTCGAATTTGTAATTGCGATTCGTGACGCCGTTGTGATGACGCTTGCTAATGCTTAAAACTTTTTAGGTGTTTGTTAAACAAATTTCCCAAATGTCCACTCAAGGACGAGGCCACTCTGTTTTGTGGTTTTCTTTGAGTGGACTATTGGTAGTTTGCGCAATGTTGGCTGGGGTGATGATTGGTCCTGCTGGACCAACATGGTGGAGAGTTCCTCTCGAGCTAATGAATCGGCTGCCATTTATTTCTATTGACAGCGGAGTCAGCAAAGTCGACTGGAATATCGTTTGGATGATTCGAGCGCCACGAGTTGTGCTCGCGGCAATTGTCGGAGCAACTTTATCGGTTTCGGGAGCGAGTTACCAAGGCGTATTTCGTAATCCATTAGTTGATCCGTATCTGTTAGGTGTTGCATCTGGTGCTGGTCTAGGCGCAACTTTGGTTTTTGCTTTTCGCGGAAATCAGCCTTCAACTTGGTGGATAGATCCGTTGCCTTTGGCTTCATTTTGTGGAGCACTAGTCGCAGTGTTCATCACATATACAGTCGGAACTTCGTTCGGTCGCTCACGGTCAACAGTGACACTGGTTCTTGCTGGTGTTGCCGTCACATCGCTGGCTACGGCGATACAAACATTTATTTTGCAACGCAACAACGATGTTATTAGACAAGTTTTTTCGTGGGTGCTCGGTCGGTTGTCAAGCGCAACTTGGGGTGATGTACGACTTGTCTTACCGTATGTCGTAATTAGTACCGTTGTGCTACTGCTGCATCGGCGCTTATTGGATGTTTTGCGAGTGGGTGATGATGAGGCAACCGCGCTAGGCACGAATATCCGTCGCGTTCGCTTAACGATTGTTTTGGCCGCAACACTTGGCACGGCATCAGTTGTTGCCGTAAGTGGACTAATCGGTTTCGTAGGAATTATTGTTCCACATGCGGTTCGTTTAATTGCGGGTTCTAGTTATCGAAAAGTTTTACCGCTCAGCGTTTTACTAGGTGCAGCGTTTCTTGTGGCGGCAGATATCCCGAGTCGTGTGTTGGCTGATCCAGCCGAAATACCAATAGGCGTTGTAACCGCTTTCTTTGGCGCACCATTTTTTTTGATTTTGCTTCACACCAGAAAGAATGAGTCATGAGTACGCTCGGGTTTTGCGAACTGACTATCTCCTATGACGGAGTTTGCGCAGTAAATAGTTTTAACAACATTTTGCATTCGGGTGAATGGTTATGTTTGATTGGACCTAACGGTGCCGGCAAGTCTTCTGTGCTGCGTGCCGCGGCTGGGCTCGTTAAATATTCTGGCTCTGTTGCAATTGATCAAAAAGAAATTCCCACAACTTCGGCAAGGTGGCGTGCACAACACATTGCTTATGTGCCACAAACGCCGTTGATGCCAGAAGACATGTCCGTCTACGAATACGTTTTACTCGGACGGAACCCGTATATCAAACACTTTGCCTCCGAATCGGCGCATGACAAGCTCGTGATTGAAAAAGTTTTGACGCGACTCGATTTAACTCGTTTCTCATACCGTTTGGTTGGCACGCTTTCTGGCGGTGAGCGACAACGATTAGTAATCGCTCGAGCCTTGGCTCAAGAGGCACCAGTGTTGTTACTTGATGAGCCAACAGCAGCACTAGATATTGGCCATCAACAACACGCACTCGAATTGGTCGATACTTTGCGCCGTGAGAATGGCTTGACGGTTGTTTCGGCGATGCACGACTTGACATTGGCAGGACTGTATGCCGATCGTCTTGTGTTGATGCATCAGGGAGTTTGCGTTGCTTCGGGTAGCGCACAAAGTGTGTTGCGTTCAGAAATTCTCGCTGAGTTCTATGGTGTTTCGGCTCGGGTTCACCACGAGCCGGACGGCACTGTTGTGGTAATTCCACAGAGGTCAACTAGCAACTAGTTTGTAGCAGATGTCTGAATCTGAACAACGAAAAATCGCGAATTTGCTGAATGAGCACGTTGTTGGTTGTGCATCAGCGCATCAAAGACTTTTGGCGTCGCTAGAAAACTTGACTGACGAACAGTGTCGACAAGACTCGTTATTGCCGAATTGGTCGCGTGGTCATGTCTTGACGCACCTAGCGCGCAATGCCGATAGTCATGTGCATTTATTTCAGAGTGCCGTGCGCGGTGAAGTTGGCAAGCAATACCCGAGTGTTGAAAAACGAAATACGGATATCGAGTCTGGGTCATCACGAAGTGCAAGTGAAATAGTTGTTGATTTGCGAGTCAGTATTTACGGTCTAGAAGCTGCATGGGCGAGCGCGAATGAAAAAGCCTGGCTTGGTCAAGGACGTGGGTTGAGCGGAAATGTGATTGAGATGTCATCAATCGTTTTTTTACGATGGCGTGAAGTTGAACTTCATCATGCTGATCTGGGTTTTGAGTTTGGTTACGACGACCTGACAGATCTTTACGTACGACTTGAACTAGATCAACAAGTGATGTTGTGGCGTAGTCGCAAGCCAATGGGCATGACGGACTTGCCTGAAATCGCCAAGAAATTATCACCATCGCAACGCTTGGCGTGGTTGATGGGTCGCATTGACGTTGCTGGTCTTGCCAAGCCCGAACCGTTGTGAGGAATTTTCTTAGATTTGGTTTTATAGTCGCGCTTGTCTGTGGTGCCGGTGTCGTTGGATCTGTAAATCCTGTCGAGGCTCATGCGGGGTTGAAGTCAAGTGAACCAGCCGCCTCGTCTGTTCTTGAACAGTCACCAGAAGAAATAGTTTTGAAATTTGCCGAGCAAGTTGAGATCTCGTTTGGCAGTATCAGATTATTTGATGCAAATTCAAAGTTGATCACCTTGTCTACGCCGAATTACGGATTTACGGATGACGTTGTGGATGCCAAAACTGTGCGTGTCGGTGTGCCCGCTCTTGAGCCTGGAAGTTACTTAGTCGTCTGGAGAGTTGTATCTGTGGATAGTCATCCAGTGCAAGGTGCATTTGGGTTTCAAATTGGGGCTCGAGGCAAAAATCTCGCGGCGCTTGGCGTCGAAGTTTTATCTAATAGTTCGGCGTCTAACTTCGTAAAAGTAGTTATGGGTTTTGCGCGTTGGTTGAGTTTCTTGGGTGTAATGGTGCTGATTGGATC
>CALACK010000187.1 GCA_937890395.1 uncultured Acidimicrobiaceae bacterium
CTGAAGGTTTACGAGCTGAAGATGGTTTGAAGACGCAAACTTTCGCTCGGCAGCACACTATTGATGTTGTTTGTATACCCAAGCAGGCTTTGATAGAAATCAGCCAACTTAACTGGAAATATTTTATCAAATGCGATTTTCCAGTCGGATTGTTTAGCGAACTCTATCCAGAAATCGAGGTACACCATTCTGAATGCTTGCTGTTCTGAATAATTTAATTTTTGAAGTTCTTTGACCAGAGCAAGCACCAAAAATACTGATGATCCGTAATTGATTTCTTCAGAGCCGTATGTTTCAAAAATCTGAGGATTATTTATCGCCGCCAAACCTACATTTGTTTGAGCATCCTTGAAATAGTTATAACCGTAATATTGCTGAATATATAACGACTCAAATGTTGCGGCTCCGCCTTCGATTATCCATTTACCTGCACCCAAGTCTTTTTTGGCAAGCGAAAGTTGGTACACATGAAAATACTCGTGAGGAATAACTGAGTATCGATGCATCAATTTTTGATCAAATTCGAGCGCAGGTATTTCTAAAACCATGAATCGCTTATTTTGATTACCGCTTATAGAAGACCCTGTTATGTCACCGATTTGGCTTTGAAAAGGGTTGCCGGTAGTGCTCTTCCAAGAGTAAACATCCATACTTGACTTATTAGAAGAAATAGATCCAGACTCAATAGGCGTTAGTTCTCCTAAATTCTTCATCACGGTTTGAAATTCAGCAACAAAGTCACTTGGCAGACTCGAATCTAAGTTGTATTTGAAACTAAATTTCTCAAGGGTTGCTTGCACACTTGTCGTCGTCGTACTTGTGATCTTGCTTTTACTCCAGATCAAGTTCTTGCCTGACTTAGAGCAGGTAAAGGTTATTTTGTTGACGACCTTGGTCAGGCCAATCTTTGAGCACTTTGCCTTTATTTTTGCCGACGCCGTATCGCCAGGTGACATGCAACTAGATGTCATGGTCGCTGCGAATATAGCAAGTGACGCGAAGGCTCGACCCAATTTAGTCACCTTCATATATTAATGTTCGAGCTGCAGCAGCACAACTTATTGCTCATGCGGATTGCCTGGGTGGTTCGCGCACTAAAGCGTGTGCGACTGCTGCGGAGCGAGTCAGCGTTCGAAACGGCTCCAGCGGTGAATGCCAAAGTTCGTGTCTTCATGCCATGCTTCGACTAATTGCACGGAGTGTTTAAACCGCGCATCAAACTCTGATTGCAGTCGCTGCTGAATTTCTGGCGACCCGACACGCATCCAAGCTTCAAGCGACTCCCATACGAACACAACACTCACTCGCCCGGGTCGCGAATCGTCGAGCCATACTTCTTTTGACAAAAACGGTATTCGCTCGAAACCAGGCAGTGTCGCCTCGCCGAGGGTCCAGATTTCGTGGTCGATTGCTAGATATTCGTCGACATGCTCGGGGCTCATCTCGAACACCAATACTTCGATCGGCAACTTCTCGCCTTTGGTGTATCGAAACCCAGTCACCTCTAGAAACTACACAAAACTTGACTCGCAAAGGTTATTAACTATTTAGTTACCAGTCGTCGCAACAGTTGTCGGCGTTGACTTTGCGGCAGATGGCGAGATTGCGAGTCGCGAGCAAAACTTAGGTTGTTGCCAGCCACGATAAGTAGCTGGCAACATATCCAACGTGCTATTTATTTAATGGTGACTAAGCGATCTTGGTCAATATGCGTTGCATGACAGTGCCAGCCGTCGCAAACTTGCTGCCCTCGAGAAACTTTGCCATCCACTCTGGGGTGAGCTTTGCGCGAGCAGCATCAACAGCTGCTGCATTTGGATAACCAGCAAGAAAGCCGACTTGACCAAGAACTCCATAAATAGTATGGAGGATGTTCAAATCAATACCAGCCACTGCTTTGTTCAAGTCAGCAAACTCATTTGCCCACTTCAGAGTTGCCATCCAATCGGCGCCTTGTGCCAATTGAAACGAATTTTGTTGAACCACTGTCCCCAGCGGAATCGCAGTTCCCAGCGAGCCACCACGTATGTAATTAAAAATCGTGTCAGGCTCAAATGAGACTGTGTGCTCGCGAAATTTGCGATTTACTTCCCACCAACCTTTGGCAGCGGCGAGTTTTACATTTGAGTCAGCGCGTGCTGCTAAAGATTCATAAGCGACGCTAAAACCAAGTGACCCCGTAACGTATCCGTTTCCACCGGCCCATGCTTGAAGCGGCACATCGACACCTTTAGCAATACTTATAACCTCTTGCACAAGCGGCATGATCGCAGGCATATCGCCCGTGGTCACAACTAATCTGTTAAATAACAACATTATTTACCCCCAATTCATAAGTGGCACGAGTGTGCCTACTGATGTCTAACACAGTTATTAATAGGGTAAATACGGCGCACGACTCGCTCGAACGCCTCGTGCGAACACTTCGCACCATCGCCAGCAGTTAAAGGGTTTGACAGGAATTGACAGATATTGCAAGGGCCCGATTGCTATCCTGACAGGATGATCGCACTAAAACGTTTCGTAGCCCCAGCTGTTGTTATTGCGGTGACACTCGCAGTGTTTATCGCGAGCGTCAACCGCCTATAACAATTAATTAACTTTTAGATTCTTGCGAATCTAATTATTTGGTTTCCGACAAGTTGTCGATTCCGTTGCCGATTGCCATGAATGTTGGCGCCCAGAGGCCTACGAAGATTCCGAAACGCTCTCCGGCTGCTCCGACTTCGCCTGCATCAGTTCCACCTTGTGTGAACCAAACGACGATGCTGCCAATTACTGACAAGAATCCGAGTGCGTACGAAAGGTTCGCGCTGAATCCGAGTGACTTTAGTTTCCTTAACATTGAAGGTTCCTTTTTTGAGGGTTTAATTCGACCGAAATGACCGAACGAC